>NZ_JBEPAP010000011.1:0-125634 GCF_040298665.1 Streptomyces sp. NPDC001508 | reverse complement strand
TTCGGCGGGAGTGTCGCAGGTCTCGGTGAGGTGGACCTTGTAGCCCATCCAGAACAGGTCTTCGCCCTTGGCCGCCCAGCGGGCATCGGGGTCGTAGGGCGAGGCGAGGCGGAGTTGGCCGGGCGGGACGCCCTCGTCGTCGGCGTCCCGCTTCCTGATCACCTCCCGTCCCCGGGTGTCGGTGTGCAGGTAGTAGGTCTGCACGAGGATCTGCCGCAGCAGAGCCACTGCCTCGATCTCACGGATCCAGACCGGGGTTCCGGCAGCCCAGGCAGCCCGGCACAGGGCCAGGGCATCCTGGCCGAAGACCTGCGCGAGCCGGTCGCGTTTCGTCTGCGAGGACGGCATGCGCCAGCCGTCCGCCCTCGGCCCGTAACGGTGGGCGAACTCGGCCACATCGACCTGTCCGGCCAGCCAGGCCGGTGCCGCGACCGCGAGGGCCTCCAGAGCCGCCCGCACGCTCTCCCCGGCGAGCTCCAGACGGTTCAGGTCCCGCACCGCGCTGATCACATGGGTGGAATCGGTGCGCTGCTTGCCCCCGGCCGCTACCAGGCCCTCGCCCTTGCAGTGTTCCAGGAGCCGGTCGAAGACCACCCGTTCCATGCCGTGCCCGGCCAGCCGGGTGCGGAACCGGCTCAGCACGCTCGCGTCGAAGCCCGTGTCCGTCAGCTCGGCCCCGAGTGCGTACTTCCAGTCGATCGCCCGCACCGCCATCGCCGCGGCCTGCCGGTCGGTCAGGTCCTCGGCGAACTGCAACACGGTGACCAGCGACAACACTCCCGGTGACAGTCCCGGGGCACCGCGCACCCCGAACACGTCAGCGAACGACTCGTCCTCGAAGACCTCCGCGAGCCGGTCCCGCACCCGCATCGCCAGGCTGCCCTGCGGGAACGCCGCCCAGGCCACCGCAGCGGTCTGCGCCGGAACCTCCGGCAGCCCCTTCGGCCGCATCGACAACCGCATCACCCCCACGGCCGCACGACAGGACAACGGCCGCACGGACGATCATCCCGCGCCCACCGTCACCCCGCACGGAATTGCGCAGCAGAGTCCGCCGACAGGACAAAGATCTTCATCGGCCGGCTCGGCACTGCCCGCAAGACCGAACGCACCCGGCTCCAGGCCGACTTCGACCGGGCCCGCCGCGTCGTCGCCGAGATCGACGCTGCCGGCGCCAGCATGACCGAGGAGTCCGCATGAGAATCTCCGCAGCCCAGCGGACCGAGAACGAGAACCGCATCCGAGCCGCCATGGACCGACTCCTCCGCGGAGAGATCCCGCCCGGTGGAAAGTGCGACATCAAGACCCCCGCCCGCGAAGCGGGCGTCGACCGCACCGGCGTTCTACGGCACCCGCCCCCTACGCTTACCTCCGCACCGAGTTCGAGCAACGCCTCCAAGCCCTGCAGCAGGCCGGCGATATCCCCGACCCTCGTGAGGCCCACATCACCCGCTTCAAGGAGGAGAACGCCAAGCTCAGGGAACGGCTGACCCAATCGGAGCAGACCATCACCGAGCTCGTGGACTTCCGCGCCCAGACCCTGGCCCGGCTCGCCGCCCAGCACGAGGAGATCGTCCGGCTCCGCAAGGCCGCCGCCGGGGCAAGCCGGATCAGCCGCCTTCCGCCATCACGGACCACGGTGATCGGGACCGGCAACTGACGTCGCGGCCCCGCTCGTTCGTAACGCTTGCGTTGCCTGGAAACGGTTGGCTTCCTCGGCTCTCCAGTAAGTAGCTTGGCATCTTCCCGATGCCCGCTCACCAGGGAGTTTCCATGTTCGAAGACATCCGGGGCCTTGCTCCAGAGCGTGCTGCACGGCTCGCCTCCCTGGTCGAGGGTTGCCGGCCGTTGCTGGAGCAGGTCAGCGGCATGGAAGCGGTTCAGCAGTTGCTGCGAGACCGCGGCACCGGCGTCATCGACGCGGTCGCTGTCACTCGCGAACTGCTGGGAGCCGGGCCGGGATCCCTGGCCGAGGCCAAGACGATCGTGCTGTCCAGTGCCGCCAGGGCCACCGAACTACGGGTTCACCAGCAGTCCGTGGACGGGATCCAGCAGGCGACGGATATCGGTGACGCCATCCTTCAGCAGGCCCCGTCCCGCGGCGACATCATCAAGATCGTCGCTATCGACGGCGCCGGCGGGTCCGGAAAGACCACCTTGGCTGCCGCCGTGGCCGGATACGTCGGTGACTGCGTCGTCGTCCACTGCGATGACTTCTATCGTCCCATGCCCGAGCACGAGCGCGAGCATCTCGACGCCGAACAGGGCTACCACCGCTACTTCGACTGGCAGCGACTCCGCGCTCAGGTCTTGGAGCCCTTGCGGGCCCGTCAGGCCGCCCCTACGAGACCTACGACTGGACCACCGGGCAGCTCGGGGGCTGGCGGGAGATCGCTCCCCGGAGCGTGGTGATCGTGGAAGGGGTCTACTCCTGGTCGGCTGTGTCGCCACTGCGGACGGCCGACAGGAAGGCGAGCGCCGGGCCGTGGGAGAAACGGGCGCCGCAGCACCGGTGCCGAAGCCGTCAAGCGGTGGAACGCGGCGCTCCCTGCCCCCGAACTGAACGGCGGCTGCCCATGTGGGAGAGAGGTTTCCGGCGGCTGGGGTCGTGCGACGACTGTGCGGCATGGTGCGGAGTGGGCGGGGCCGGCGTGTGTCCTCGCTGCTATGGGGCGCGCAAGAAGATCCGCCGGGGCATCGACGGGTGGCGCGTCGGCACCTGCCGACGCTGTGTATGGGACGGTGCCGTTCCGCGCGACGGCACATGCCTCGCCTGCCTGCTCGCGATCCGGATGGGCGAGGACGATGAGTGGCTGTGGGCCGAGCTCCGCCACCAGGCGCTGCCTCCCGGGCGACCACGGCAACTGGCCGTGGCGATCCCCGGCTTGAAGCTGCCCGAGGCTCGTCCCATGCGCCCGCACGAGGCGCACGGCCGTGGCGTTCCGAAGTGGGTTCGCGCGCGGTTTCCCGAGCCCGAGCGCGACGACCCGCGTATCTGCCCGTACAGATACCAGGACAGCTCGGGCTGTTTCCGTCACCGCGCCGATCGTTCACGATCACCAGAGCCGGATGATTGCCGACCGGAGCATTCCAGAGCTGCCCCGCGTCGTCGCCGAGCTGCGGCAGATCGCCGACGAGCGCCGCGTCCGCGTGCAGTACGAGTGGCTCCATCGGATGGAGGGTCTTGCCCGCCTCGCGTTGGCCGCCCGGCCCCCGGACGAGGAGATGGTGCCCGGAGAACTGCTGCAGGATCTGCCCTACGGCGGCCCCACGGTCGGGGAGGCTCTGGAGCGGGTGGGCCTGTACGAGCCGCGGCCGCACCCACGGCTGAAGACGTAACCTGCTGGAGCAGCGGAACACCGCCGCGCTCCTTCGCCATCAGGGTCAGCGCGGCGGTCATGTTGCCGCCGACCGAGTCACCGGCCACCGCGATCCGGGTGGCACCCAGGTCCTTGGTCGCGCCCTGCTCGACGACCCACTGGGCGACGGTCCAGTTCTGCTCGATGGCGATCGGGTAGCGGGCCTCGGGCGAGAGGCCGTACTCGGGGAAGACGACGGCGGCGTTGGCGCCGACGGCGAGTTCGCGGACCAGGCGGTCGTGGGTGTGGGCGTTGCCGAAGACCCAGCCGGCGCCGTGGATGTAGATGATCACCGGGAGGGTGCCGGTGGCACCGGCGGGCTTGACGATGCGGGCCCGGACAGTGCCGGTGGGGCCGCTGGAGACCGTGATCCACTCCTCGTCGACCGCCGGCTTGGCGATCTCGCCGGACTGCGCCTCGTCGACGGCCTTGCGGCCGTCCGCCGGGGCGAGGTCGAAGAGGTAGGGCGGGTTGGCGGTGGCCTCGACGAAGGCCTGGGCGACGGGTTCGAGCACCGGCTCGACGGGAGTGAAGGCTTCGGACATGCGAGTCTCCTGGGATTGCATGGGGCACACCGGCCGATTCCGGCGCCGCCGCGGCCCACCGTGGGAGCGCTGAGCGCCGGGCAGTTGCCCCCGAGCGCACTTCCGGCGTCCCGGCAGCGCACGTGCGGGCGCGGTGGCGCTGCGCTGCGGGGCGGGGCGGCTACGACGGCGGTGCACTGTCGGGCAGGCGCCACCATGCACCGCAGGGCGGGCGCAACCGTGCACCCCAGGCAGATCCGGCCATGCACCGCCCGGCAGGTGCGACGGTGCACCGCCGGGCGGCGCGGCCGTGCGCTGCGGGGCGGATGCCAGTGCGCGCACGGGACACACCGCGGCCGGGACCGGACCTAGCGTGACGGATCGGCGGTCGGGGTTCGCCTCTGATTCGACGGCGAACACGGACCCCGGCACCGCAATTCCCATCCCGGAGGGGGTCCAGCAAGCGTGTCCTCAATGCCGGTCGGCGGTCTGGTTCCTCAGGCCGTCGACGATCCCGCAGAGCTCGTCGTCCGCAACGCGAAAATCCACACCGGAGACCCGAACCGCCCGCATGCGAGGGCTGTCGCCGTCCGGGACGGTGTGGTCACGGTCGTCGGTGACGACAAGGACGTGGCTCCGCACATCGGCGCGGCCACCAAGGTGGTCGACGCGCTCGGGCGGCGGGTGATCCCGGGACTCAACGACGCCCATCTGCACGTGATCCGCGGCGGGCTCAACTACGTACTGGAGCTGCGCTGGGACGGGGTGCCCACGCTGCGCCAGGGCCTGGCGATGCTGCGCGAGCAGGCCGCCCGCACCCCGAAGGGCCAGTGGGTGCGGGTGGTGGGCGGCTGGTCGGCCGAGCAGTTCGCCGAACGGCGGCTGCCGACCGTCGCCGAGCTGAACGCCGCCGCCCCGGACACCCCGGTGTTCGTCCTGCACCTGTACCAGTCGGCCGTCCTCAACCGGGCGGCGCTGAAGGCCGCCGGATTCGACAAGGACACCCCCGACCCGAGGGGCGGCCAGATCGTGCGCGGCCGGGACGGGGAGCCGACGGGCATGCTGCTGGCCGCGCCCAGCGCCCTCATCCTCTACTCGACGCTGGCCAAGGCACCGGTGCTGGACGAGGCGCACCGGAAGTCCTCGACCCGGCATTTCCTGCGCGAACTGAACCGGTTCGGGCTGACGTCGGCGATCGACGCGGCCGGCGGCTTCCAGAACTTCCCCGAGAACTACAGCACCGTCATCGAGCTGGCCGGGGCCGGTGAGCTGTCGCTGCGCATCGCCTATCACCTCTTCCCGCAGACCGCGGGCCAGGAGGTCGCCGACCTCACCCGCTGGATAGAGATGGCGGACTATGGGGACGGCGACGCATGGCTGCGGCTCAACGGCGCGGGCGAGAACCTCACCTGGGCCGCGGCCGACTTCGAGAACTTCAACCAGCCGCGTCCCGAACACGACGACTACGAGCCGGAGTTCGAGAACGGGGTGCGTCTTCTCATGGAGAACGGCTGGGGATTCCGGCTGCACGCCACGTACGACGAGACCATCCGCCGGGATCTCGCGGTCTTCGAGAAGCTGGCCGCCGAGGGTCTCTTCCCGGCCGGGAACCGGTGGCTGTTCGACCACGCGGAGACCGTGTCGGCCGAGAGCCTCGACCGCGTGGCCGCGCTCGGCGGTGCGATGTCCGTGCAGAACCGGCTGTCCTTCCAGGGCGAGGCATTCCTGCGCCGCTACGGCCCCGGTGCCGCCGCCGACGCCCCGCCGATCCGGGAGATGCTGGACCGCGGGCTGACCGTGGCCGCCGGCACCGACGCCACCCGGGTCTCCACCTACAACCCGTGGGTTGCCCTGCACTGGCTGATCAGCGGGCGCAACGCCGGTGACCTCGTGCTCCGCCCCCGGTCGAACCGTGTCGACCGGCAGACAGCACTGCGCATGTTCACCCGGGCCGGCGCCGAGCTGACGGGTGAGGAGGGGGTCAAAGGCGTCCTGCGCCCTGGTTTCTTCGCGGACCTCGCGATCCTCTCCGACGACTACTTCACCGTGCCCGAACCGGAGATCGCCCACATCGAGTCGCTGCTGACGGTCACCGGCGGCCGGATCGTCTACGCCGCCGGCGAGTACGAGGGCCTCGACGAGGAACTGCCGGCCATCACCCCCGGCTGGAGCCCGGTGGCGCACTTCGGCGGCTACCAGGCGGCCCCGCGCGGCCTGGCGGGCGCACGCCAGGCGGAGGCGCTGGGCGAGGCCGTCGCCGAGTCCGAAATGCACCGGGCGTGGCGGGTCCGGCACGGCCTGATCCCGGACGGCGCCGCCATGCCGTCCGACCCGTGCTTCCTCTGAGCCTCCCGGACTCCCGGACTCCCGGACTCCCCGACTTCCGGAAGGAGGACGGCACTTGAACCTCCTCCTTCCGGGTCACCATCCCCACCCTTGTGCACCGAGAAAGGTTCTTCGTCATGGTCGACATCGCCCAGGTGACCGCTGCCCCCAGCCCCGATCTCCTCACCCCTGACAACTGCGCCGTGCTGTTCGTGGACCACCAGCCGCAGATGTTCTTCGGCACCGGCAGTGGCGACCGCACCGCGATCATCAACTCCACCCTGGGTCTGGCCAGGACCGCCAAGACATTCGACGTACCGGTCGTGCTCAGCACGGTCGCCGCCGAGTCCTTCTCCGGCCCGATCCTGCCGCAGCTCGCGGACGTCTTCCCCGGCCAGAAAATCATCGACCGCACCTCAATGAACGCCTGGGAGGACGAGGCGTTCGTCGAGGCCGTCAAGGCGACCGGCCGCGAGAAGCTCGTCATAGCCGGTCTGTGGACCGAGGTGTGCGTGGTCCTGCCGGTGCTCTCCGCCATCGCCCAGGGCTACGAGGTCTACGTGGTCACCGACGCGTCCGGCGGTGTCACCCCGCAGGCCCACGAGCACGCCGTGCAGCGCATGGTTCAGGGCGGCGCCGTGCCGGTCACCTGGGTCCAGGTGCTTCTGGAGCTCCAGCGCGACTGGGCCCGCACGGAGACGTACGAGGCGGTCACGAACGTGGTCAAGGAGAACGGCGGCGCCTACGGCCTCGGCCTGGTCTACGCCCAGACCATGATCGGCGCCCACGCGGCCGGTTGAGCACAGACGTCACATCCCGAGTCAGGACAGGCAGGAAGAACAGGAAGAAATGGACGCCGGACTGCTGGTCCTCCGGCTGCTGGCGGGACTCCTCATCGCCGGCCACGGAGTGCAGAAGGTGAGCTTCCACCTCGGGGGCAAGGGCTTGGTGGGCGGAACGGAGGAGTTCCGGCACGACGGTTTCCGCGGCGGCCGGCTGACCGCCGTCGTCGCGGGCGGCAGCCAGATCGGCGCCGGTCTGTTCCTGGCCGCCGGACTGCTCACGCCGCTGGCCGCGATGGCTGCGATGGGTGTGATGACGGTCGCGGGGACGGTCAAGTGGCCCAAGGGGATGTGGGTGCAGAACGACGGGTACGAGTATCCGCTGGTCCTCGTCGTCATCTCGGTGGCCCTGGCCCTCACCGGGCCCGGCCGGTGGTCCGTCGACCATGCGCTGGGCCTCACCCCATGGCCGTGGTGGCTCGTCCTCGCGGCGATCGTGATCGGCCCCACGAGCGGGCTGCTCACTCGCGCGGTGCTGCACCGCACCTCCACCGCACCGGAAGGAGCTCCCCGTGCGCGGGCTGCTGACTGACACGCTCCACACGCTGGTACCGCCCAAGGACGACCGCCACGGCCCGCTGCCTCCCCTGCTGCTGACGCTGACGGTGGTCACCGGGCTGGTCGACGCGGTGAGTTATCTGTCCCTCGGGCATGTCTTCGTCGCCAACATGACCGGCAACGTGGTGTTTCTCGGCTTCGCTCTGGCGGGCGCCCCGAACCTGTCCGCGCTCGCCTCCGTCGTCGCCCTGGCCGCGTTCCTCGTCGGGGCGCTGGCCGGGGGGCGGCTGGGTACCCGGTTCGCCGCCCACCGCGGGAATCTGCTGAAGACGGCGACGGCCGTGCAGACCGTGCTGGTCGCCGTCGCGGTGGCCGCCGCCGCGGTCGGCGACGGCCGGGTCGGCACCGGGGTGCAGTACACGCTGATCGTGTTCCTCGGGCTCGCCATGGGCTTGCAGAACGCGGTCGCCCGGCGCCTCGGCGTCCCCGACATGACCACGACCGTGCTGACGCTGACCCTGACGGCCCTGGCCGCGGACTCCGCCCCGGCGGGCGGAGCCGCGCCCCGGCCCGGCCGCCGGATCCTGTCCGTCCTCGCCATGCTGCTCGGCGCGTTCGCGGGGACCGAACTCCTGCTCCACGGCCATCTGGTGCTCACCCTGGGCCTGGCCGTGCTGCTCCTGCTCATCACGTCCCTGGCGACGCGCCGCCTGGCCGGCGGCGACCCCGCCTGGACTCGGTCGGGAGCAGCATGAGCGGCGCCCCCACCGACTCCCCGTGGGCGCCGCTCGCCGCGCGTGTCTTCCGGGCGCTGTGGATCGCCCAGCTGGTCTCCAACATCGGCAGCTGGATGCAGACGGTGGGCGCCCAGTGGCTACTGGTCGGGGACAGTGCCGCGCTGGTGACGCTGGTGCAGACCGCGTCCAGCCTGCCCGTCGTCCTCCTTGCCCTGCCCTCCGGGGTGATCGCCGACCGGTTCGACCGGCGGGCGGTGCTGGTGACCGCGCAGTTCGCGATGCTCGCGGTGTCCGGGGCGCTGGCCGTGCTCGCGTTCCTGGACGTCCTGTCGCCGACGGTCCTGCTGCTCCTGACCTTCCTGCTGGGCTGCGGCACCGCGCTCATGGGTCCGGCCTGGCAGGCGATCCAGCCGGAGCTGGTGGAGCGGGAGCGGCTCGGTCAGGCGGCGGCGCTGGGCGCGGTGAACATGAACCTGGCCCGTGCCGTCGGTCCGGCGCTCGGCGGGGCGGTGGTCGCGGCGGCGGGCGCGGGCTGGGTCTTCGCCTTCAACGCGGCGTCGTATCTGGGCATCGCGGCCGTCCTGCTGCTGTGGCGGCGCCCCGCCGCGGCGGCCGCCCCGCCCGCAGGGAACGAAGGCCTGGCGGCCGCCCTGTACGCCGGCCGCCGCTATGTCTGGAACGCGCCCGGCGTTCGCCGGATCCTGCTGCGCACACTCCTGTTCATCCCGGGCGGCGCCGCCCTGTGGGCCCTGCTGCCGCTGACAGCGAGCCGCTCCCTCGGCCTCGGCTCGGGCGGCTACGGACTGCTCCTCGGCGCGGTGGGCGTCGGGGCGGTCGGCGGCGCCTTCCTGCTGCCCCGCGCCCGTCGCCTGCTCGGCGCGAACGGCACCCTCGCGGTCGGCGCCCTGGTGTTCGCCGCGGTACTCGCGGTGCTCGCCATGGTCCACGTGCCGTGGTTGGTCGCGCTCGCCCTGCTGCCCGCGGGCCTCGCCTGGATCGCCGTTCTGTCCACGCTCAACGCGGCCGTGCAGACCCGGCTCCCCGGCTGGGTCAGGGCCCGCGGCCTCGCCGTCTACCTGCTGGTCTTCCAGGGCGGACAGGCGCTGGCCGCGCCCCTGTGGGGTGCGGTGGCCGACTGGCTCGGGCTGAGCGCCTGTCTGCTGATCGCCGGCGGCGCGATGCTGCTGAGCGCGGCCAGCGTACGGCGGTGGCCGCTGCGCGATGCCGAGGGCATGGACCCCACGCCCTCCGACCACTGGCCGGCACCTCCCCTGGTGTTCGAGCCCGGGGAGGCCGACGGCCCGGTCCTGGTCTCCGTCGTCTACCGGGTCCCGACGGAACAACGGGCCGAGTTCACGGACCGCATGCACCGGGTGGCACGCTCCCGGCGCCGTACCGGAGCCCTGTCCTGGGGCCTCTACCAGGACGGCCACGACCCGGAGCGGTTCGTCGAGAACTACCTGGTCTCCTCCTGGGCGGAGCACCAGGCCCAGCACCATGTCCGGCTCACGGCCACCGACCGCCGGTTCGAGGAGGAGGCCCGCGCACTGCTCACCCCGGGCACCGCGCCCGAGGTGACGCACGCCTTCGACACCTCGGGCGGACCGGCGGTGGTGCCGGCCTGACCCCTCAAGGGCGGGGAATGTTACGGAGGTTGGCCCGCGCCAGGTGGACCATGCGGCCGACTCCGCCGCTCAGCACCGTCCTGCTCGCGGAGAGCGCGAACCCGCTGATCTGCTCGGCGGTGATCTTCGGCGGGACGGCCAGGGCGGCGGGGTCGGTGACGACGTCGACCAGCGCGGGCCCGTCATGGGCGAAGGCCTCGCGCAGCGCGCCGCGCACGTCGGCGGGCTTCTCGACCCGGATACCCCGTGCTCCGGCCGCCGTGGCGATGGCCGCGTAGTCGGTGTGCGGGTAGCTCGTGGCATGCGGGGGCAGGCCGTCGACCATCATCTCCAGGTCGACCATGCCGAGGGAGGAGTTGTTGAAGACGACGACCTTCACCGACAGGCCGTACTGCACGAGGGTGAGGAAGTCGCCCATGAGCATGGAGAACCCGCCGTCGCCGCCGAAGTCCGCTCCCCGCGCCGGGAGTCAAGCAGCCGAGCCCGCGCACGGGGAGCCGGGCCGGCTGATCGCGCTGTTCGCCGTCGCCTCCGGCATGACGGTCGCGAACCTGTACTACGCCCAGCCGCTGCTGTCCGAGCTGCGGGACGTCTTCCACATCAGCACCGCCACCGCCGGCACGCTGATCTCACTCACCCAGGTCGGCTATGTGATCGGCATGATCTTCCTGGTCCCGCTCGGCGACCGGCTGGCGAAGCGGAGTCTGTCACCGCACTGCTGACGGTCACCACGCTCGCCCTGGTGGCGGCCGGTCTCGCGACCGGGTTCCCCATGCTGCTGATCGCCTCGCTGGTCAGCGGTGCCACGTCCGTGGTGGCGCGGATCCTGGTGCCGTTCGCCGCGAGCCTGGCGCCCGACCACGCCCGGGGCCGTGTCGTGGGCCGGGTGATGAGCGGTCTGCTCACCGGCATCCTGCTGTCCCGCACGCTCAGCAGCCTGGTCTCCGGCGTCGCCGGCTGGCGGGTCGTCTACCTCGGCTCGGCCGTCCTGATGGCCCTGCTGGCCGTGGCCCTGCGGCTGGCCCTGCCCCGGCACGCGCCGACCACCTCCGTGCCGTACCACCACGTGCTGCGCTCCACGGCGGCGCTGGTGCGCACGCACCCCGCGCTGGTGCGCCGGGGCCTCTACCAGGCGGCGATGTTCGGTGCCTTCAGCGCCTTCTGGACGACTGTCTCGTACATCCTGACCGGGCCCCACTTCCACTACTCCGCCGTCGGGGGCGGGGTGTTCGCGCTGGTCGGCGCGGCCGGTGCGGCCGTGGCACCGCTGGCCGGGCACTGGGCCGACCACGGGCTGACCCGCCGGATGACCGGTGTCGCGTTCGGTGTGGCCGCGCTGGCCTTCGCGTCAGCCGGCTTCGGTCAGCGCAGCGTCATCCTGATCGGGCTCGCGGCCGTCGCCCTCGCCATGGCCGTCCGGACCAGCCTGATCCTCGACCAGCACACCGTCTACCAACTCGATCCCCTCGCCCGGGCCCGCCTCATCAGCGCCTTCATCGCGATCTTCTTCATCGGCGGCGCCCTCGGCTCCCAACTCGGCTCGATCGCCTACCGGTCCGGTGGCTGGAGCGCGGTCAGCCTCTTCGGGGCCGCCCTGTCGGTGCTGGGGCTGCTGTACCGGCTCACCGAGCGCAGGAGCAGCGCGAAGCGCTCAGCGTAGGGCCACCAGGGCCGCCTCCATGGCGCGGTGGAAGGTCGGGTACGTGTTGATCATGTGCCGCAGCCGCTCGACCGGGACCTCGGCGTGGACGGCGACGTTCAGCCCGTGCAGCAGCTCGCCGCCGACCGGTCCCGCCGAGGTCGCGCCGACCAGGACACCCCGGTCGGCGTCCTCGACCAGCTTGAGCAAGCCCTCGCCTCCCGGCCCGTGGATCCAGCCGCGGGTCGAGGAGGCGTTCGGCACTACGGCCGCACCCGCAGCCCCCGGTCGCGGGCCTGCCGCTCGGTCAGCCCGACGGCCGCGATCTCGGGGGCGGTGAAGGTGACCCGGGGCAACGCCCGGTAGTCGGCGTCGGGGCCGGGCCTGCCGAGGATGTCCTGGACGGCGAGCTGCGCCTGGTACATGGACACGTGGGTGTAAGCGGCCCGGCCGGTGATGTCGCCGACCGCCCGCAGCCCGTCCGCCGCCCGCATCCGGCCGTCGGTGGGGACGGCACGGGCGGTCGCGTCGAGGCCGACCGCGTCGACGCCCAGCTCGGTGAGGTCGCTGTACCGTCCGGTGGCCACGAGCAGCCGCTCGGCGCGCCGGGGCTCGGCCTCACCCTCCAGCCTAACGGTGAACTCGGCTCCGTCATGGGCGACTTGGCGAACCCGCGCCCCGGTCAGGACGGTCACTCCGTCGGTGCGCAGGGCCTCGGCGGCGAGTTCTCCCGCCTCCGGTTCCTCCTGGCCCAGCAGTCGGTCCTGTCCCTCCACGATGGTGACCCGGCAGGTGAACAGCGACGACCTGGGCGACCTCGGCGCCGATGGCACCGCCGCCGAGCACCAGCATCGGCGCCGGGAGCTCCTTGGCGGCCATGGCGTCGCGGTTGGTCCAGTAGGGCGTGGCCGCCAGGCCGGGCACCGGGGGTATACGGGGGCGGCTGCCGGTGGCCAGGACGACACCCCGGCGGGCCTCGAACACCCGTCCGTCGACGGTCACCCGGTGCGGGCCGGTGAGGCGGCCCCGGCCGCGGACCAGGCGGCCGCCCTTGGCCGCCAGCCGGTCGGCCGCGACCCGGTCGTTCCAGTCGTCGGTGGCCTCGTGCCGGATGCGCCCAGCGACCGGGCCCCAGTCCGGGGCCACCTCGGCCCGCCCGGCCAGGGCGGGCACGCGCCGGGCCTCGGCAAGGGCGTTCCCGGCCCGGATCATCATCTTGCTGGGCACGCACCCCCAGTACGGGCACTCTCCCCCGACCAGCTCCGCCTCGACGCCGACCACGTCGAGCCCCGCCTCCGCGAGGGTACCCGCCAGGTACTCCCCGCCCGGCCCCCGGCCGACGACGACCACGTCCACCTGCTCGTTCATGTCTGCCTCGCTCCGTCCGACCACCGGCCACCGACGGTAGGGCGGTACGGCGGCCGGTCCCAGAGCGAACCGGGTGCGCTCAGAGGTGCCGGCCCGGGCGCTCCCGGCCAACGCCTCCCCCGCCGCCGCGCCTAGCGTCACTCGCGTACACAGCCGCATCGCACATCCGCCAGGAGGCGCACCATGACCACCAGCTCCGAGCCCGGGCAAGCCTTGCAGCACAGTCAGCCGTGGCTGCACCTGAAGGGCGGGATCATCCAGGAATTCGGGACCGTCAAGCAGTTCCCCCTCGGCCTCTCGTACGAGGCGCGCATGTACTCCTGCCAGCGTCTGAACCGGGTCCTGGCGGACACGCAGATCATGTACGGCCTCTACAAGAAGCACCACTGGCTGCTGCGTGGCGCGACCTTCTACCAGCTGCACCTGCTGCTGGACAAGCACGCCGACGACCAGCTGGCCCTTGTGGACACGATCGCCGAGCGGGTCCAGACCCTGGGCGGGGTCGCGGTGGGCGACCCCCGCCACGTCGCCGAGATCACCTCGGTCCCGCGTCCGCCGGACGGCGTCGAGGAGGTCCCGGCGATGCTCTCGCGGCTCCTGGAGGCCCACGAGACGATCCTGGTCGACGCCCATGACGCGGCCGGCCGGGCCGCCGAGATCGGCGATGACGGCACGAACGACCTGCTGGTCTCGCAGGTGATCCGCACTGGGGAGCTGCAGGCGTGGTTCCTGGCAGAGCACCTGGTCGACACTCCCCTGGTCCGCGCCTGAGAGAAGCGGACGCCTGCCTAGGATGCGGCGGAGATCCCCGCCGTACCGAGGCGGGCGCCGTGCCACCGGGAGCAGATGATGGACCTGCGGCAGATGGAAGTCGTGGTCGCCGTGGCGGACGCGGGCGGGTTCACGGCGGCTACACATGGTCCAGTCCGCCGTCTCCGGCACGGTCCGCGCCCTGGAACGCGAGCTGGGCACCCCGCTGTTCACCCGGACCACGCACCGGGTCGGGCTGACTCCTGCCGGTGAGGCGTTCGTCCCGGCGGCCCGGCAGGCGCTGCGCGCCGCCGAGTTGGCCCGCGAGGCGGTCGACGCGGCGAAGGGCGAGCTGCGCGGCCGGGTGATGGTCGGGACCATGCAGGGGGTCTGGGCGAACCTGCACCACGCGCTGGCCGCGCTGCGGGCGGAACATCCGCGCGTGGTGGTCCAGTTGCGGCAGGCGGCGGTCATCGACATCCGGCAGGCGTTGCGCGAGGGCACGGTGGACCTGGCGGTGGTGGCGCTGGACCGGCAGCAGCAGCGCGGTCTGGTGACCAGGCTGCTGGCCCGCGAGGAAATGGTCCTGGTGGCCTCGCCCCGCCGGAGCCTCACCACGAACGGCGCCGAGGGCACGGTCGACCTGGCCGACATCGCCGAGCTGCCGCAGGTGGAGTTCACCCCCGGCTGGACGATCCGCGACGCGGCCGACCGCGCGTTCCGGGCGGCCGGCGTCGAACGCGCCACGACCTTCGAGGTCAACGACATCGTGGCCGCGTCCGAACTGGTCCGGGCCGACCTCGGCGTCTGCGTCATGCCGCCGACCATCGCCGACCGCTTCCCGGACCTGACGACCTACCGGTTCGCCCGGCACGCGCCGGGCTGGAAGGTGATGGTGGTACGGCCGCCGGGCGAGCCTCCGGCGGCCGTCGCGGCACTGCTGCGCCACCTCACCTGAACGCCGTTCTCAGTCGAACCGCAGGCCGGACAGCTGCCGTTCGAGCGCGCTGATCGCGTCCCCGGACTCCGGGTTCGCCGCCCGCCCGGCGGATGCGCGGGTGGTGCGCCGCCACGCGCTCCCGGAAAAAGCGCGGCCGCGGGGACGGAAACGTCCCCGCACCCGCCTGTGTCGCCTGTGTCGCCTCAGAAATTCTCGGACTCGGGGATCACGTGCATCGCGGCCTCCTCCGCCGACGCCCCGGCGCCATCCAGGCCCCGGTCAAAGGCGAACAGGTCGGACTCGGTGACCTCGTGCGCGCCCTCGTCCGGCGCGAGGAGCCGTCCGGCGCGGTCGGCGCCGACCTCGTCGTCGAGGAGTTCGCCATCCGTGTCCCAGGCGTCGCCGAGGTCGTCGCCGTCCGGGACGCCGATGTCCGGCACCTCCTCGGCGAGGCGCTCGTCCAGGGTCTCCCCGAGCAGTCCCTCCGCCGCCGTCACGCCCGTGTGCTCCACGGCCCAGGGCCGCTCCGGCGGCGAGCAGCCCTCGTCCAGGGCCTCCTCGCCGGCCCGGTGGTCCAGGGTGTCCGAGGCGCCCAGAAGGCCCGCGTCGTCCTGCATCTCCGAACCGTCCGGCTGGCAGACTTCGTCACCCGACGCTTCGCCGGTCATACGCGCTCCATCGCCACTCGGGCCGTCAGTTCGATCCGGCCGTCAACCGGAAAGGGCAGGAGGTCGTGGTCACGGTCGGGCAGTGCGATCACGAAAGCGGTGGCGGGAAGGGCGGAGCGGACGGCGCCCAGGACGCGGCGGGCGGTGGCCCGGTCGAGTCCGGCGGTCGGCTCGTCCAGCAGCAGGACCGGCGGATCCCGCAGCACGGCCCGCGCCAGGGCGAGCCGGCGGCGCTGGCCCTGGGAGAGCCTGCCGCCGTTCGGGCCCACCGCGAAGTCCGGCGGGATGTCGTCCAGAGCGACCAGGCCCAGCACCTCGGCGAGCCGTTCCGGGCCCGCGTCCGGGGCGGCCAGCCGCAGGTTCTCGGCGACGGTCGCGTCGGCGAGCCAGTCCTCGGCCTCGACCAGGGTCAGGTCCCGCGGGGTCGCACGACCCGCCAGCCGGCCCAACAGCGTGCTTTTCCCGCTGCCGTTGGGGCCGGTCACCAGGGTGGTGGTACCGGGCTCGGCATCGAGGGTCACCGGCGTCTCCCCCGCCGGCGGATCAGGCACGGCGTTCAGCGGGGCCAGCCGCCGCGCCGCGGCGCGCGCCCGGCCGTACGCCGGAAGAATCCTCGGCAGTTGCTCGACCAGCTCGTAACCGGCGGCGATCAGCAGGACCTCACCGATCGCGGCGGACACGGACCGCGCCGTCGCCGCGAGGTCCAGGGCGAGGGCCAGGACGAGACACTGGCCGAGCGCGCCCAGCAGCCGCAGCGCCAACTGCCCTGCCCGCAAGGCCCGTCGGGTGTCCTCATCGGCGCGATGGGCGCGCTCCATCGCCTCCGCGATCCGGGCCCGGGCCGGCGTCACCGCGTCCAGACAGATCAGTTCGGGCAACGCGTCCCGGGCGCCGAGGAGTTCGGTCCGTACGACGGCCTGTTCGCGCGCCGACCGTCCTACCGTTTCCTCCGCACGCCGGTGCGTCGCCACAGCGATCGCGGCGGCGAGCAGGAACACCAGCAGCTCCGCCGCGCCCAGCCAGGCGTCGGCGTGCCACAGCAGCCCGGTCACAACCGCCGCCGTCACTGCCGTACTGGCGAGGGGAGCCAGGACATCGGCGGGGAGTGCGCCGACCGTCGTGACGTCGTCCGTGAGCCGGCTCAGCAGGGCCCCGTCCCGCAGGGCGCGCAACTGCCGCGCCGGCAGAGCCGCGGCGCCGCGCACCAGCCGGGCCCGGAGCGCCACCGTGGCATTGAGCAGGACACGGTGGCTGGCCAGGCGCTCCGCGTAACGCAGCCCCGTGCGGGACAGGGCGAGGGCGCGGACGGCGCCGGACGGGTACATCCACGACCACGTGGTGTCGGCCCGTACCGTGACCAGGGCACACGCCGTGAGGAACCAGCCGGACACCCCGAGCAGGGTGGCGGCGGACAGTTCGGCCGCTGCGGCAAGGAGCAGGCCGTGGAGCAGATCGCGCCGTCGTACCGCCGCTCTCAGCAAGCGCAGAGTCATACGAGCCGTCCCTGCTCCAGGGTGATCACGCGGTCCCCGAGGGGAAGGAGGGCCGGGCTGTGGGTGGCCAGCAGGACGGTCCGGTGCCGGGCCAGGCGGCGCAGCGCGTCCGCCACGGCCGTCTCGGCGTCCGGGTCGAGATGAGCCGTCGGCTCGTCCAGGCAGAGCAGCGGCGCGTCCCGCAACAGGGCACGCACGAAGACCAGTTGCTGCGACTGGCCGGAGGAGAGGCCGAAGCCGCGTTCGCCGACGGGTGTGTCGAGACCGTCGGGCAGCGCTGCCGGCAGACCGCTGAAGCCCAACTCATCGAAGGCTTCGAGGAGTTCGGAATCATCGGCTTCCGGCCGGGAGAGCCGGAGGTTCTCGCGCACGCTCCCCGGGAGCAGGAAGCCCGGCTGACCGACCCAGGCCACGTGCGCGGGAGTTGCCCGCTCGGGCCCGTGCCGGGCACTGCCCCGGTCGGGCACCAGCAGGCCCGCCGCCACGGACAGGAGCGTGGACTTGCCGGCGCCACTGGGGCCGGTCACTACGACGAACTCCCCAGCCCTGATGTCGAGTTCGACCCGGTCCAGGGCGGGCCGCGCCCGTCCGGGATGGACTACGGACACCTCGCGGAGGCGGACGGGCACGGGCGCGACGCCACGGGCGGCCGGGCGGGGGCGGCGCTCGGGAGCCGCCCCCCGCATCGCCCCGGCGATCAGGTCGGCCGCGGCCGACGCCTGGGCGCGGGCGTGGTAGCCACGGGCCAGTTCGCGGGCGGGGGCGAAGTAGGCGGGTGTGAGGGTGAGGACGAACAGGGCCGTGGCCAGGCTCATGTGGTCCGGTACGCCGGGCAGGCGCAGGTAGTCCAGGAGCACCAGGCCACAGTAGGTGGCGACGACCGCAAGGGTGCCCGTGATGAGCAGTTCCACCCAGGCGGTGGAGAGGAAGGCCACCCGCAGGACGAGGGTGGTGCGGCGGGCGAGTTCCTCGTCGTCCCGGTGCAGCGCGCGCGCCGCCTCCTCCTGCGCGCCGAGTCCGACCAGGGTCGGCAGTCCGCGCAGCTGGTCCAGGAGTCGGCCGTGCAGGGTGCGGACGGCACCGAGCTGGGCCTCCACGGCCGCCTTCGTGCCCATCCCGATGACCTTGAGGTTGGCCGGCAGCAGCGGGGTGGCCAGCACCAGCAGGGCAGCCACGAACCAGCTGCGCAGGGCGATGGCGGCCAGGACGACACCGCTGCCGAGCAGCATGGCGCGGCGGGCCGGGACGTAGTCGGTGAGCCAGTCGTCGAGGCGGGCCACCTCGGCGTCCAGGGCCTCGGTGTAGGCGACGTCCGGGAGTGCCCGGCGCGGTGTCCGCCCCGGCAGTGCCGCGCGCAGGACGCGGGCGCGCAGCGCGGACCGTACCCGGGCAGCGCCCGTCGCCGCCGCCCGGTCGGCCGCCGCCAGTAGCACGGCGCGCAGCGCCACGCCACCGACCACGACCCCGACGGCCGGTGCGACGGCCGCCGGGGCGGTGTGCAACTGCTGTGCGGCGAGCCCCCGTTGGGCGGCCCAACCGAGACCGGCCGCCCAGCTGACGTGGCCGAGCTGGGCGAGGCCGCGCAGGGTGCCGGCCCGGCGCAGCTCCGGTTCGCCGATCCGCGCCCAGGCCCGGAGCCGACGCGTCGAGACCCGTTCGTCCGCGCGGTCGCCGTCGCCGTCTGCGTCGGCGAGCGCCGCCACCAGGGCCGCGGTGTCGGTCATGGGCGTTCGCCGCCGGGCAGGTCGTACTCACCGAGCCGCCCGTCCCGGCGGTCCCCGAGGATCCAGGCGACGAGCGCGGTGCCGGACAGCAGGGCGATGCCGAGCGGATCGACCCACGTGGACTCGCCGCCGAAGATGTCCTGGCAGACGGCCGCCAGCAGGATGCCGAGCAGCGTCAGCAGGGTCCGGCGGACGATGACGACGATCCGGGACTCCGGCCGGGACACGAACGGATCGGCGGTTCCGTCGTCCGGTGCCGTCGTGGTCGGCGACTGCCGCGCAGGCTCCCGGAACTTCCCCCGGAAGACCCACCAGGCATAGATGTTGTAGGCCAGCACGAACGGCATGCACAGCCCGACCCCGACCACGAGGAACACCTGCGAGCCGTGCGGGCTGGACGCCTCGTGCAGGGTCAGGGACCGTGGTACGACGACCGGTGCCGTCGCCGCCACCAGTGCCAGCAGCCCCGCGGCCTCGGCGCCCAGCACCGCCGCGAACGGCCGCCAGTCCGGCCGCCGTCCGAAGCCGTACCAGGCCACCGCGCCGCAGACCGCGGCGGCGGCCACGGCGAGCCCGAAGAGCGTGGCGCGCAGGGGCTGTTCGAACTGGAAGTGCTGCGGGTCGGCGACCTCCAGGCCGAAGCCGAGGACCAGGGCGGCCACGACGGTCGCGCCGAGCAGCGGACGGCCGAGCCGGCCCGCCCACTCGTGGGCCGTGCCCTCCGTCTTGTCCTGGAGCCAGGCGGCGCCCGCCAGCAGGTACACGCACACCAGGCCGAGCGCCCACAGCACGCTGTAGGGGGTGAGCCAGGCGAGGGCGTCGCCGGTGAAGTGACCGTCCCGCTGCGGGAGTCCGGACAGGACCGCGCCGATCACCAGGCCCTGGCAGAGCGTCACGGCGAGGGAGGCTCCGCCGAAGAGGAGTCCCCAGCCACGCCGGTACGTACCGGAGGCGCTCTGGAACTCCAGGCCCATGCCGCGCAGGATCACCGCGAACAACATGGCGATCAGCGGCGGGTACACCCCGGGCAGGACGGTCGCGTACGCCCCGGGCAGTCCGGCCCACAGGGCCACGCCAGCCAGGATGATCCAGCTCTCGTTGGCGTCCCAGGCGGTGGCGATGAGCTCGTTGTACTCGCGGCGCCGCCGCTCGCTGCGGTCGAGGAGGCTCAGCATGCCGACGCCGAGGTCGTAGCCGTCCAGGATGACATAGGCCCCGAGCGGGAGCAGGACCAGGGCGTAGGTCAGGTACTCAGACAACGGAGGCCTCCGGCGCGGGAGTTCGAAGGTCCGTGACCGGTTCCGGGCCGGCCTTGACGGTGCGGACGATGTAGCGGATCCAGATGGTGAGCAGGGTCGCGTAGAGGAGTACGAACCCGGTGAGGCTGAGGGCCGCCTCGGTGAGGCTGAGGTGGGAGACGGCGTCGGCGGTGCGCAGCTTGCCGTAGACCACCCAGGGCTGGCGGCCGGTCTCGGCGGTGATCCAGCCGCCGGTGATGGCGATGATCCCGGCGGGGGTCATCCACACCAGCCAGCGCAGGAAGCGCGGCGAGGTGAACAGACGGCCGCGCAGGCGCAGCACGAGCCCGGCGAAGGCGGTGGCGAACATGGCGAGGGCGGTGAAGTACATCGCCCGGAAGCCGTAGAAGGCGCTCCACATGTTGGGGCGTTCGTCCGGCGGGGTCCGGAGCAGGCCCGGGACCTCGGCCTGGCCGGTCAGGTCGTGGCCGATGACGGCGCCGAGGTGGGGTATCTCGATGCGGAAGTCGTTCTTCCCCTGATCCGTGTCGGGGATGACGACGAGGTTGTAGCCGTTGTTGTCGGTCTTCCAGTTGCCCTCGAAGGCCTGGAGCTTGGCGGGCTGGTGCCCGCCCATGAAGACGGCGGTGGCGTCACCGACGTACAGCTGGACGGGCATCAGGATCGCGAGCACGCCCAGGGCCACGGACAGGGTGCGCCGGGCGAACGGCAGGGCGGACGCGCGGCGTTTGACCAGGTACCAGGCGCTGATGCCGGCGACGAACCAGGACGCGGATATCAGGACGGCGATCAGCATGTGCGGGAAGCGGTAGCCGAAGGCCGGGTTGAGGAGCACCTGCCACCAGTCGGTGACATGGAACTGGCCGCCGGCCTCCGTGTATCCGGCCGGGTCCTGCATCCAGCTGTTGGCGGAGAGGATCCAGGTGGTGGAGAGCAGGGTGCCCGCGGCCACCGTCCAGGACGCCAGGGCCATGGTGCGGGGCTTCACCCGGCCGTCGCCGTACAGCATGATCCCGATGAAACCGGCCTCCAGGAAGAAGGCGGTGATCACCTCCATGCCGATGGTGATGCCGATGACCGGGCCGACCGCATGGGCGTAGATGCCCCAGTTGAGGCCGAACTCGAAGGTCATCACGGTGCCGGCAACCACGCCGAGGCCGAAGCCGACGGCGAAGATCTTCTTCCAGAAGCGGAAGATCTGCAGGTAGAGCGGGTTGCCGGTGTGGACGTACACGGTGTACGCGACCGCGAGTAGCAGGGACAGCCCGACGGTGAGCGCTGGGAAGGTCATGTGGAAGATCGCCGTGATCGCGAACTGCCAGCGCGACAGCTCCACGACGGAGGACGAGGCCATGGTCGGGCTCCAGGGAGTTGATCAGATGTCTCTGCCCTGGTGCAGTTCGGCCACGTAACCGCCGGGGAACTGCACCATCGCGTTGCTACGGCCCTTGCCGTCGTACGGGCCCCACAGCACCTGTGCGCCCGCCGCCTCGGCCTTGCGCAGGGTCGCGGTGAGGTCCTTGACCGCGTAGCCGGTGGTCTCCCGGCCGAACGGGTAGGGCAGGTGGCCGTCGGTGACGCTGACGACCGTGCCGCCGAACGGGGAGCCGAGGGCGACACGGCGGTAGGTCTTGCCGGGCAGGCCGAGGTCGCCGCCGTCCGCCGTACGGTCGTCGGAGACGATCCGGCCGCCGGTGAACCGCAGGTAGGAGCGGAGGAAGGCGGTCGCAGAGTCCGGCGTCAGATAGACGCGGTTGTCGGGCACGGTCTCCAGGGGCGCGTACGACGGTGCCTTGGTGTGCCAGTACAGCTGGGCGTTGATCCCGCCCGGGAACTGGACGACCGCGTCCTTCCCGATCGGGTCGTCGAACGGCGCCACGACGATGTTCGCGCCGCTCTGCCGGGCCAGCCGGACGCCCCGGTCGAAGCCGCTCATCAGCCAGCCCGTCCGTTCGGCGCCGAAGGGGTAGGGGACGGGTGTCCGGAAGTCGAAGACGGACAGGGTACCGACGGGTGAGAGCACCAGTTCCGACTCGGTCTCGCTGGGCGTCGGCGTGACGTCCGTGAGAGCCTTCGTGGTGTGGGTCCCGCCGAAGGTCGCCAGCCAGCTGTCGACGAAAGCGTCCTCCTTGCCGGGGGTGACATAGACGTGGGTGGTGTCGTACTGGGGGCCGACCGCGGTGGTCGAGACCCGGGCGGCGCTGCTCCGGGCCGAGGAGGGGGCTCCGGAGCCCACCACACTCAGCGCCACCAGCACCGCGGGAAGCGTCCATGCCATCGCCTTGCGCTTCATGCACATGCCTTTCTGCCGTAACCCGGTGATCCGGACGGTAGCCGGGAAGGGCGGGGGCGATCGTTCCGAGAGCGCCCGGGGTGCGGTCCGACAGGGAACAGCGGGCGGTGTCAGTCCGCTCGGACCGTGCAGGCCGCCCGGCGCCACTGCGCCGGCGACATCCCGTACGTCTCCCGGAAGGCCCGGCTGAAGTGGGACGGGCTGGCGAAGCCCCAGCGGGCGGCCACCGCGGCGATCGACCGGTGGGCGGCGCCGGGCCGGGCCAGCTCCTCGTGGGCCGCCTCCAGCCGGCGGGCGCGCACCCAGGCGCCCACGGTGGTGCCCTGGCGCTGGAAGAGCCGGTGCAGATAGCGCAGCGAGATGGCGTGCTGGTCGGCGATGGCCTGCGGAGCGAGTCCGGGTTCGCCGAGCCGGGTCCGGACGGACGCGGTGACGCGCTCCCACAGCGCCGACTCGGGCTGTCCGCCGATGCGTTCGAGGGCCACGGTGGCGAGGATCTCCGCGACGGTACGGGCGAGTTGTTCGCGCCGGGGCAGGCCAGGCCGGGAGACCTCGTCGACGAGTCCGTCGAGCAGGGGCAGCAGGAGGCCCGCCGCTCCCCCGTCGGCGCCGTCCACCACGGTGGCCGTGAGGGCCTGCAACTGCCGTTCCTCCAGGCGCAGCAGGGCTCGGGGCACTATGAGGATCCGCGCCCGCTGCCGCGCGGGGAGCACGATCCGGAACGGGCGCCGAGCGTCGTGGAAGGCCAGGCCACCGGGGTGGAGTTCGGCGGTGCGGCCGTCCTGGAGCAGCAGGGCGGTGCCCGCCAGGTGCCGGCGGACCAGGATGTGGGTGCGCGGGTCGGCGGCCACCGAGCGGGCGTCGCGCAGAATCGTTCCGGGGCCGAACTCCTCGGTGGCGATCTGGAGGGCGCCGAGCCGGTCGGCGGTCAGTTCGCCGGTCCACTGGCGGTCGTCGCGCGCCACGGTGACCTCGACGTCCACGAAGGTCCGGGAGAGGGCGCGCTGCCAGGCCGCGAGGCGGTCGCCGGGTGCCGGCTCCCGGGTGGCGCGGGACACCTCTGGGGCGTGGCCGGTCAGCATGGCTCCCCTGCCGCCCGCACCTGGTCCAGCCAGTCCGTCGGTGACAGCCCGAAGGAGTTGCGGAAGGCCTTGCCGAACCCGGCGGGGCCGGCGAACCCCCAGCGCCGGGCGACCTGGCCCAGACTGACGGAACCCGGCGGCTGCGCGAGGAGTTCCCTGCGGCACTCCCGCAGGCGCTGCTCGCGGATCCACTGGCACACGGTGTTGCCCTCGGCCTCGAACAGCCGGTGCACATAGCGGACCGAGATGCCGTGCACCCCGGCGATGACGGACGGGGTCAGTCCGGGGTCCGACAGGTGCCAGCGGATGTACGTCTTGACGCGCAGCAGCAGGACGCCGTCGGCGCCCGGCAGTTCGGCGGGCTCCGCCCCCAGCTGGTCCGCCGCCGTGGCCGCCACGAGGTCGATGACGCTCTCGGCCAGTCGCTCGGCCGTCGGTGTCGTGTACGACTCGGAGGTGTCCGCCAGCCGCTCCAGCATCGGCGCCAGCAGGGCGGGGAGCCCCTCGCTCGGGCGTACCGCGCGGCCGGTGATCTGCCGCACGTCGGCATCCGGAAGGTCCAGCAGCTGGCACGGGACCGCGAAGATCTTCAGCCGGAAGCGTTCCGGGAAGGTGGTGCGGAAGGGGCGGAGGGTCTCGAAGAACCCGATGTCACCGGCCCGCAACTCGGTGCTGCGACCATCCTGTTCGACCTGGGCCCGGCCGGTGCTCTGGACGGCCACGAAGACCTCGCGCCCGTCGCCGCGGGCGATGAAGCGCGACGCCCGGTGGACCTGGCCGGGATCGGCTTGCACCGTGGTGATCCGCAGATCCCCGAGCCGGTCGGTGCGCAGGGTCGCGTCATAGGTACGGCCGTCGGTGGCGATGTCCATCCCCACCAGGGTGTCGAACACGGCGTCGTGCCAGTACTCCAGGCTCTCGTCCGGCGGAACCGAGCGCGTGGTCAGCACCCTGGTCCGCTCGCTCGCCGAGCCGGTCGGATGCCGGCGTCTCTCCTCGTAGGAGTCGATCGCTGTTGGCATGCCGTCATCCTGTCGCGGCGGCACCGGTGGATGCATCAGTCGGCCGACTGGTCCTCGGTCGTGCCGGTGCCCGTCACCGCAAACGGGCGAGCAGAAAGGCGCATCCGGTCAGAATCGCTGCCCGAGTGGGCACGCTGTCGGCCAGGGCGTGCAGCGCCACGAAGTCGTGGATGGTGCCGAGGAACCGCACGGACAGTGCCTCGGCCCCGGCCTCGGACAGCCGCCGCGCGTACTCCTCGCCCTCGTCGCGGGCCACGTCGGCCTCGGCGGTGACGACCAGGGCCGGCGGCAGCCCCGCCAGCTCCTCCGGGCGCGCCCGCAGCGGTGCCGCGGTGGCTTCGGTCCGCCGGGCCGGGTCGGCGACGTACCGCTCCCAGTAGGTGCGCAGCGCCCGGCGCGTGAGCAGGTAGCCGGTGGCGAACTGCCGCTGCGAGGGGCTGTCGCAGCGGGCGTCGGTGAGCGGGTAGTAGAGCAGCTGCGCGTCGATCCGCGGCCCGTGGCGCTTCTTCGCCAGCATGGTCACGGCGGCCGCGAGCGTGGCCCCGGCGCAGTCCCCCGCCACCGCCAACCGGTCAGGATCCAGCGCGAGTTCGTCGGCCTGGGAGACCGCCCAGGTCAACAGGGCGTAGCACTCCTCCAGAGCCACCGGGTAGCGGGCCTCGGGGGCGCGGCTGTACTCGGGGACCACGGCGCACACACCCGCGCCGGTGACGAGTTCGCTGATGAGCCGGGCGTGGGTCTGGGCGTCGCCGAGCGCCCACCGGCCACCGTGCAGGTACAGCAGGGTCGGGAACGGGCCGGGCACCCCGGCCGGGCGGATCGTCCAGAAGCCGAGCAGCCGCGACGGGCCGACCGGTGCCACGCCGAAGACCGCGTCCACGTCGAAGTCCTCGAACCGGTCGGCCTGGGTCTCCCGCAGCGCCCGCCGCGCCGCGTTCGGGCCGAGGTCGTCGAGGGCGGGCGGTGCGGCCAAGGCGCTGACCAGGCGTTGCACCACGCGGTCGAGGACCACGGCCGTACCCGGTTGTCCGGGCCTCATGGGCTCTCCGACCGGTCCGCCGCCCCCTCACCGGCCCTGTACCAGGTCACGGAGCTGATGACGGCTGCTGATGCCGAGCTTGGGATACACGTTGTACAGATGCGAGCCTACGGTGCGCGGCGACAGAAAGAGCCGCTCGCCGATCTCCCGGTTCGACAGACCGCGCGCGGCGAGCTGGACAATCTGCCGCTGCTGTGCAGTCAGTTGCTCCAGCAGGCCGTCGTCCTCGGGGGCGGGCGCGGCGCCGCTGGCGCGCAGTTCGCGCTGGGCGGCGGCCGCGAGGGCGTCGGCACCAAGGCGTTCGGCGGTCTCCAGGACCGTGGTCAGTTGCTGGCGCGCCTCCAGGGTGCGGCGGCATCGGCGCAGCCGGATGGCGTAGTTGAGGCGGACGTGGGCGCACTCCCACGGCCACCGGTTCGCCGCGTGGTTGACGAGCGCGAGCTGGAAGTGTTCCTCGGCCTCGCCGTCCGGGCCGACCATGGCGGTGGCGTGGTGCAGGAGCAGCGTCATCCTGGTGCTCGGGCGCTCGCCCTGCTCGGCCCGGACCCGCTCCAGGATCGGCAGGGCCTCGGCCGATCTGCCGGTGCGCTGGGCGGTGACCGCGAGTTCGGCGATGCTCCGTGCCGACAGGAAGGGGTGCAGGAGCGCTCCGTCGGCGGTGAACAGGTCGCGCAGCTGCCGCCAGGCACCTTCCATGTCTCCGTGCGCGAGGGCGGCGAGGCCGCGGCCGCGCAGCAGCCGGGCGTGGGTGGCCCGGTTCTCGTCCAGGCAGACGGCGCGCCAGACGGCGGGGGTGAGCCGGGGTGCCGCCGCCGGATGGGTTCCGCGCAGCGCCCGCACGGTCAGGGCCTGTGCCTCCAGATCGGCCTGGAGGCGGGGCAGGCGCAGCACCGCGGCCTCGGTCATGGCGTCCTGGATCACGGTCTCGGCCGCCGGGAACCGCCCGATGGCGACGAGGGTCTCCACGAGGGCGAGGACCGACCAGCCGCGCAGACCGAAGGCGCGGGCGGCCCGCAGCCGGTCGTCGGCGGTGCGCGACTGCCCCAGGTCCACGTCCGCCTCGTCCGCGTGGTGGGCCACCGCGGCCAGCACCGCGCGGGCGGCCGGCGCGTCCGGGCCGACGGGCGAGGCGCCGTGTGACCGGCCGAGGCCGGACAGGGAGCCGGTGGCGGACTGCGGCCGGGCCACCGCGGTGACCAGCGCGTCCAGTGCCCGCCGGGTGTGCGGTGTGTCCAGGCGGACCAGTGGTCCGGCCGCGGAGGGGTGCCACCGCTCGGACTCCTCGGCCTGCCGGGCCCGGTCGAGCAGCGTGGCCAGGGCCACCGTGTGCTCCGGCAGCCCGGACTGGGAGGCGATGCCCGCCGCCAGGCCCGCGAGCGCGAGCGCGAGGGTCCGGTCGATCACGGGAAAGAGCTCCGAGACGTCGGCCAGCAGCTCGAAGGCCTCGCGCTGGGCGGACTCCTGGGAGAGCGTGGCGGCCAGGGCACCGGCCGCGGCGCAGACGAGCTCCGGATCGTCGGATTCCCGGACGACTCGGCCGTACAGCTCCCGCACCCAGCCGGGGTCGCCCACCGCGTGCGCCGCCGTCAGGGCCTCGGCCAGTCGGCGGGCGCGTTCCGGCCGCTCCGAGCTGAGCCGGGCCGCCTGCTCCAGTGCGTGCGCGGCCTCCACCGCGTCCCCGCGCCGCCAGGCGGAGGCCTCCAGCGCGGCGGCGACGAACGCGTTGGGGCCGATGGTGGTGGCGGCCAGGTGCCGGGCCCTGACCTCGGGCAGCACGGCGGCCTTGGCGAGGTCACGGTGTGCCTGCTGGCGCTCGCCCGCCGGGCGCCCCAGATAGGCGGCCGACCGGGCCAGCGGATGCCGGAAGACGAGCCGGTGCTCGACCAGCGTGACGAGTCCGGCCGCCTCCGCCGGCGCCCACACCGCCAGGTCGCCGGTGCGCAGGGCGGCCATGACGGCGGCGACGGGCTCGCCGGGCCCCGCGGCCGCCGCGTACAGCAGGGCCTGGCGTGTCGCGGCGGGCAGCGCGTCGAGTCGTACGCCGAAGACGTGCTCCGCGGGCGGGTGCCGCAGCCCCTGCACGCCCCGGCTCAGTTCCACCAGGGCCAGCGGGTTGCCCTCGGCCTCCGCGAGGATCTCCAGCCGGTGCCGACCCGTGGGCGGCGCCGGCTGCCCGTCGAGGAGCGCAGCGGCCGCAGTGCCGCTCAGCGGCCCCAGCCGCAGGGTCGCGGTGCCGGGCGGCGGGCCGGGCAGGGCCGACTCGTGCCGGGCGGCGACCAGCATCGTCACCGCGCGTCCGGCCAGCAGCCGGGCCGCGGCGAACAGCGCCTCCAGGAAGAGGCGGTCGCACAGGTCGGCGTCGTCCACGCACACCAGCACCGGCCGGGCCGCGGCGAGCCGGTCCAGCAGCGCCGTCACCGCCGCGTGCAGCTCCGCCTCGTCCGGGTTGTCGTCTCCGCGCGGTACGGCCGTCAGCACCCGGTGGTGCGCGGCGGGCAGGGCGGCCGGCTCGCTTCGCACCGGCGGCGCCAGCAGCTGTTGCAGACAGCCGTACGCATGCCTCGCGTCATCGGCCCAGCCCTGCGCGGACAGCACCAGCACGCCGTCGGCTGCGGCCCGTTCCCGGACGTGCCGGAGCACGGTCGTACGCCCGATCCCCTCTTCGCCGAGGAGCAGCAGGGTCTGAGGAGTGCCGGGCTCACGCGTCACACACCGCAGGATCCGCTCGATCTCGCCATCCCGGCCCAGGACGGTGGCCTCGTCGCCGATCATGGACTGCTGCGGGAGTGGACCGTCATGCATGTACTCCTGTAGCGGTGCGTGTTTTCCCTGGCCAGGGCCATCATCGCGGAGACCGGGGCGGGACGCTTCTGTCACATGACCAGTCACCCCCGGTTCCCGTCCTGTCCCTTCACCCGCGATTCCCGTCCTGTCGGTCGCCACTGGCAGGATTGCCGTATCAACGGCCCGACGACAAGGACGGTTCATGCACGTCGGCACCGACCACCCCTCCGATCCGGGCATCCTGGGCCGGGCCGCCGAATTGGCCCGCCTCGACCGTCTGCTCGCGGCGGTGGACGGTAGCGGCCCGCAGGTGCTGGTGCTGACCGGGGAGCCGGGGGCGGGGAAGACCACCCTCGTCGACTGGACGGCCGAGCGGGGCCGGGCCCGGGGCCTCGGGATCCTGCGGGTGCGCGGCAGCGAGGGCGAGGTGGGCCTCGGTCTGCCGGGCGTGCACCAGCTTCTGCATCCGCTGCTGCCCGGAGACAATCTGCCCGCGGGGCGTCGGCAGGCCCTGGACCGCGCCTTCGGGCCTGATGAGGCGGCGCAGTACGAACTGAAACTCGACCAGCTGTCCCTGTGCGTCAGCGTGCTCGAGCTCATCACCGAGGCCGCCGCACGCCGGCCTCTGCTCCTGCTCGTGGACGACGCCCAGTGGCTGGACCTCGGCTCGGTGGACGTGCTGGCCTTCCTCGCCCGGCGTCTGGAGGGCAGGCCGGTGGTGCTGCTGCTGGCCGCCCGTGAGGATGGCGTGCCGGGCCGCTTCGACCGGGCCTTTCCGCAGGTGACCGTGGGCCCGCTGAGCCGTACCGCGGCCGGGCAGCTCCTGGACGTACAGCCGGATCCGCCCCGGGGCAAGGCGCGGGCCGAGATCCTCCAACAGGCGGCCGGTAATCCGCTGGCCCTGATCGAGCTGCCGCGCGCCCTGGCCCGGGGCCGGACCGGCGGCGCCGCCCTTCCGCTCACCGCACGCCTGGAGACTCTGTTCGCCGCCGACCTTCCCGGACTGCCCGCACCCACGCGTGAGGCCCTGCTCCTGGTGGCGGCCGCAGCGGGAACGGCACACTTGGCCGACCTCCTGCGTGCCGCCCCGTCGCTGGACATCGTCCAGGCACTGGACCCCGCCGAACGCGTCGGCCTGGTACGGGTGGAGAACGGCCAGGTGCTGTTGCGCCATCCCCTGGTCCGCTCGGCCGTCTACCACGCGGCCTCCTTCCATGAGCGCCGGCAGGCCCATCTCGCCCTGGCCTCCGCGCTCACCGAGGAACCGGACCGCCGAGCCTGGCATCTGGCCGCCGCGGCGACCGGTCAGGACGCGGAGGTCGCCGACGCCTTGGCGGAGAGCGCCGAGCGTGCCCGCGGCCGAGGCGGCTACGCGGCGGCCGCGGCGGCGCTGGAACGCGCGGCGGAACTGACCCCGGCACCGGAGCTGCGCGCCCGCCGCCTGCTGACGGCCGCACAGGCAGCCATGTTCGCCGGCCACCCGCAGTGGGTCGGCGACATGAGCGAGCGCATCGGCGACCTGGCCGAGGATCCCCGGCTGCGGGCCGAGGCCTCGCTGCTGGGCGGCTGGGCCCTGGGGGTCACGCTCCGCCACGAGGAAGCGCTGGCACTCATGCTGAGCGTCGCCGAAGTCACCGCCGCCAAGGCTCCGGACCTGGCCCTCAGCGCCCTGAGCACCGCCGCGACGTCTGTCTACAACTCCGGGTCGCCGTACTACCGGGATGAGCTGCGGCGGATCAGCGATCTGCTCGGCAAGGACGGCGATCCCGCCGCCTACGCCTGGGCCCAAGCGGTCATCGGTCCCCATCGCGATCGGCCGCGTCTCATACGGCTCTTGGAGGAGGGACTGTCCGGCATGTCGTACGAGGAGTCACTCGGAGCCCTCACGGCGCTCGGCGGCACGACCTGGATCCTGGACGAGACCGAGCAGGCCCTGCGCATCCTGGGGCGGACCATGGACGTCCTGCGGCGCGCCGGCAGCGCGGGCACGAACGCGACCGTCACCCAGACGCTCGCCCTCGCCCTGTTCGAGAGCGGCTCATGGACGGCGGCCGAGGACGCGGCGGACGAGGCGTTCTGGATGGCGACGGAAGCGGGAGCCGACAACGTGACCGTGGGAGCCTGCATCCTCCGGGCCACGCTGAGCGCGCTGCAGGGCGACCATGCGGCGGCGCGGACCCAGGCGATGGAGGCCGTACGAGGCGTGGACCTGCGTAGATCCCTGAGCCTTCAGGTCCGCCACCGCCACGCACTGGGTATGGCCGCGTTCGTCGCCGGCGACCACGCCGACGCCTACGAGCAACTGCGCGCGACCTTCACCCGCGACTTCCGCCCCGCTCCCGTCCACTACCACGCCTCCCTCTACTACCTGGGCGACCTGGCCGCCGCTGCGGTCCGCGCCGGGCGGACGGACGACGCGCGCACGGTGGTCAACGCCGTAGAACACAGCCTGGAACTGGAACCGGACAGGTCCCCCCGGCTGGCCGCCGTCCTCCACCGGGCCGCTGCTTTGCTGACCGACGCCGACGACGCCGAAACCCACTTCCGCGCAGCCCTGGCCGACTCCACGACCGGCTGCTGGCCCTTCGAAAGGGCCTTCGCCCGGCTCGACTTCGGCGAGTGGCTACGCCGGCGTCGGCGCACCGCCGAGGCCCGCCCGCATCTCAACGCGGCACTGGAGTGCTTCCAGCGCCTCGACGCCCGTCCCTGGACCGACCGCACAGCCGCAGAACTCCGGGCCGCAGGAGCCCCGGCAGCGACGGCCGCGACCCCGGCGAGCGAGCTCACTGCGCAGGAACGGCAGATCGCCGAACTGGCCGCTCAAGGCTTGACCAACCGCGACATCGCGGCCCGGCTCTACCTCTCGCCCCGGACCGTCGGCTACCACCTGCACAAGATCTTCCCCAAGCTCGGCATCCACGCCAGGGCCCAACTCCGCGACGCCCTCTCGCGGGATCCGCAGCAGTGACCAGGTGCCGCGCGAACGCGGTACGGGTAGTGCGTCCGCGCGTTGTCCCGCCTCACCGCCGCCACATCCGACCCGAATCGCCCCACATAGGGGATCCGAGTCGCCCATTATGCTCGTAGCCTGCGAAATCACGATAAAAGCACCCTGACACGGGCATCTCCAAGGGGGACGGATCAGGCATTAGCGCTCAGTACACATCATGTGGCAATGAGTCCACTGAGGGTGCAGGTGGAGCGACGGCATGCGGAGGGATTCACTCCGTATAAGACCGACCGGCAAATGGTGGGGCCGCTTGTCGACGGAGGGCGCCGGACGTGAGACAGACACGGGCCTGAGTGATCATGGAGTTCTCTACGCTCAGTGATCACACGGAGGGCCCGTGCCTGCGGTGCCATCTTGCCTGCTCGAACCCAAGCCCAGGGAGGGCTCTTCGCAGATGAGGGTGTAGTGCCTGTCGGGCGGTGCCCACGCACTTGAAAGTGCCTTTTGTAAGCTCTCCCTTACTCACTCATGATGGTGTTACGCACTACTAGTGAGGTGAAGAAGGAAGATGGTTGAGCAGGTAACGCACCCCGAGGGGGCGCAGGTCGTCATCGAGATGTGGTCCGACCTGGCTTGCCCGTGGTGCTATGTCGCTAAGCACCGGCTCCGGACCGCGATCGAGCACCGCCCGGACGCGGATCGGTTCAAGGTCGTGATGCGGTCCTTCGAGCTGAACCCGGCCGCGCCGAAGCAGCCGGAGACGATCGAGGAAGCCTTCATTCGTACCCACGGCGGAACCGCCGCCCACTTCATGGCGGCAGAGCGCCAGATCCAGGCGATCGCCCGCAAGGAGGGCCTCGAGTTCACGCTGGACCGTCTCAGCGCCAACACCTTCGACCTGCACCGCGTGGTGCAGTACGCCAACGACGAGGGGCTGGGGTTCGAGTTCTTCTCGACTGTCCAGGACGGCTTCTTCGTCGGCGCCCTCAACCCTTACGCCCCTGACGCCCTGGCCGGGGTCGCCGAGTCGGTCGGGCTGGACGGCCGGCGAGTGCACGCGATCCTCGCGAGCGGTGAGTACGCCGACCGCGTACGCGCCGACCGAACCGAAGGTGTGGAGCTGGGCGCGACCGGCGTGCCGTTCGTCGTCCTCGACCGGCGGGTCGCTGCCCCGGGTGCCCAGGAGGTTCCGGTCTACGGCCAGCTGCTGGAGCAGGTGGCCGGGCCCGTGCCGAGCGAGCGTGTGTCATGAGCGAGCCGAAGGGTGGCCTCCAGATCGTCGCGGCCCCTGCCAGCGGGTGGTGCGAGCCCGACACCGGAGTCCGCCACATCGACGAGACAGGCCGCGCTGAGGCTCTCGACGAGACGGCCGTGCACGACACGCCCAGCGCTGCGGAGCGGTGAGCCACCACCGTCGCCGCGGTTCGTCTACGCGCTGACCGCGGCCTTGCCTCGGCCGACTCCGGTCAGCTCGCTGTCCGCCCGGTTGGCGGCGATCTCACGGTGGTGGGCGGCGGCCCAGCCAGCCATCGCCATGACCGCTTCCATCAGCGACCGGCCCAGCTTGGTGAGCTCGTACTCCACCCTTGGAGGGACCTCGGGGTACGCGGTCCGGGTGATCAGCCCATCGCGCTCGAGGTGCTTGAGCGTCTGGGTCAGCATCCGCTGAGAGATCCCCGGGATGCTCGCCTGCAAGTTGGAGTAGCGCAACGGACCGGCGTTCAGGGTGCTGATGATCAGCACGGTCCACTTGTCGCCGATGCGGTCGAGCACCTCGCGAATGAAGGCGCTGTCCTCCGGCCATGTCTGGCACGGACCTGCGATCTGTCGCGCTGACGCCATCTCAACAACCTCTCATCCGGTGTGTAACCGCACTACCAGTATGTAAGGCCCTCGGGGCGACCACACGCCAATCCACGACAACAGCCCCTCGTGCGAGCCCGCTCTCGGATCACCGGAGCGCGCTCACAACCACTCCGAAAGGACCCACCCCATGTCGTACCTGCTTCACATCGACTCCTCCTCGCTCGGCGAGGCCTCGGTCTCGCGCCAGGTCGCGCAGTCCTTCCTCGACGGCTGGAGCGGCGACGTCGTTCACCGCGACCTGGCTGCTTCGCCCGTGCCTCATCTATCCGCTGCCGGCATCACCGCCCGCGCCGCCGCCCCCGCTCAGTACACGCCCGAGGAGGCCGAGGCGGCCGCGATGCAGGACGCGTTGATCGAAGAGTTCCTCGGCGCGAGCGCCTATCTCTTCACGGTCCCGATGTACAACCTGACGATGCCGTCGGTGTTCAAGGCGTGGCTGGACCAGATCATGGTCTTCGGCCGCACCATGGACTTCGAGGCTCCCTCGCCGGCTGCCGGTCGTCCAGCCGTGGTGATTTCGGCGCGCGGCGGCGGCTACGGTCCCGGCGCACCCAAGCATGGCCTGGACTACGTCGTGCCCACCCTCGAGGCCGTGCTCGGCCGCGAGGACATGCTCGGCCTCGACGTCACCACCGTCATTCCCGAACTGACGATGGTGCCCCACGCCCCGGCCCTGGCCGCCCTGCTGCCGAGGCACGAGGCATCCATGGCCAGCGCCCACCACCGTGCCCGCGAGCTCGCCGCCACGATCGCGGACGGCACGACTGCCGCCTGAACCCCGAACCGACCGCGGAGTAACCCTCGTGACTGATCTGCTCGTCCTTGGTGGCAGCGGCCGCACCGGTGTACACGTCCTCGAACAGGCCGCTCAGCGTGGCCACCGCGTCCGAGCACTCGTGCGCGACCCAGACTCGGTTCAGCCGGCGGCGGGTGACTCGCAAGTCGCAGCCACCAAGCGCATCCGACTTGTCTGACTGCTTCGCCAATCCCGACCTGAAGTTCCCCCCTGATCATGGACAGCGGATGCTTACGCTGCGGGGGTGAAGTCTCGCCGAAGCCTGGCTCGGGTTTCGAGAGGGGTGAGGTACCCGAACTCGGGGTGCTTGCGGAGCCTGGTGCGGTTGTACTCAACCTCGATGAAGCGGAAGACGTCGGCTCGGGCGGCCTCGCGGCTCTCCCAGACGGTAGTTCCGATCTCCGCTTTCAGCAGTCCGAAGAAGCTCTCGGCTGCGGCGTTATCGCAGCATATGCCGGTTCTGCCCATGCTCCGTCTCAGCCCCAACTTCCGCAACTCTCCGCGAAATTCGCTACTCGTGTACTCGCTGCCGTGGTCGCTGTGCATGATGCAGCCGGGCTTCAGATCACCGCGGCCGGCGGCCACCACCAGCGACGTCCTCCACGAAGACGGTGAAACCCAGGTCCGTATCAGTGATCCGCCCTTGCCCGTCCCCGAACCCTTCGCCACGCTCCTACGGGACTACCTCAACCAGCGCCCGAACCAGGGCACCGCCGCCAACCCGGCAAGCACCTGGCTGTTCCCCGGCCGCCGAGCAGGACGCCCGATGGACCCCGGCACTATCCGCGACGCTCTCCGAGAAGCCGGCGTCCCCGCGCTCGGCGGGCGCATCGCCGCCCTGCGCCAGCTCGTCCTCCAGGCCCCGACCCCCGTGGTCGCCGGGATACTCGGCTACCACGACACCACCACGACCCGCACCGCCACCGAAGCCGGTTCCCCCTGGAGCCGATACGCCCCCGGCGACCACAGTCGGTAACAACTACACGCAGCATCAAGCCAATGCCCCGAGAACACCGACTACCTGATCACCGGGCCATACCAGTCTCGACCCCGTGGTCGGCGCCGATGAGTTCGGGGGCGACGGCCGAGCCGATCCAGCCGGAGGCGCCGGTGGCGAAGATGTGCCACATCGTGCGCGCGCTGCGCCCGAGCGGTCACGCATTCGGCGTTACCGCCGTCCCGTTCGTTTTTCCCATCGAAATCACGGGGTTCGCGTTCGGCCCGTCATGGACGGCGGGGTCGACGATCACGCGGCGACCGACGAGGCTCTCGTCCACGTCGGCGCTGGCCGCCACCACCCGGCCGGCTTTAGCCTGTGAGCACCTCACGGTGCCCTCGCCGGTCCGTCACCGAGCATCCGTCCGCAGCCCGTCGAGGAGGACGGCGAGCGTCGTCTGGCGGCTGCGGGCAGGGGCCGGCTCAAGCCCCAGGGCGCAGCCGGACGCCGTGGCGGCCTGCGTCAACTGCAGCACGTCCTGCCAGGTCAGGTCGCGCCGCAGGGATCCGGCACCCTGGGCACGCTCGACCACTAGCCGGGCGAGGTCCAGGAGCTGGCGGCGCTGCGCGGCGATCGCCGGGCCGCCGTGCTGACCGAGGGAGCTCGACAGGCCCGCGTTCTGCGCGCTGCGCAGGGTCAGGTCGCCAAACAGCAGAACGAAGCCGTCCCACGCGCCCTCGGCTTCCAGGGCCCGGCGGGCAGTGGCGGTCAGTTCGCCGAGGATGTCTCGTAGCACGGCTGCCATGAGCTGCTCGCGCTCGGGGTAACGCCGGTAGACGGTGCCCACGCCCACACCCGCCTCCCGCGCGATCTCGTGGAAACTCACCTCCAGCCCATGAGCGGCCACGGCGCGGCGGGCCGCCGCCAGGACCCGCTCTGCATTGCGCTGTGCGTCGGCACGCACCGGCGCTGCTGCTGTCGGTTTCTGGGCGCTCATGACTCCTATCGTACCCACAAGTGGACAAGGCTTGTCCGTTTACCTACTCTCGGAATAACCGGACAGGTATTGTCCGTTTCTGGGTGATGGAGGTGGGAGTGTGGATTCCCGTGTATGGCTGGTCACCGGCGCCGCGGGCGGGCTGGGGCGCGCCCTGGTCGGTGCGGTCCTCGCGGCCCGCGAGCGTGTGATCGCCCCAACGCGCCGCCCGCAGGAGCTACGGCGCCTTGCCGCCGCACATCCCGGGCGCCTGCACGCCTTGGATGCGGACATCACCGACGCCGTCGCGCTGCAACGAGCGCTGGACAGCGCTGTGACCGAGTGCGGCCGGCTGGACGTGGTGGTCAACAACGCGGGCTACGCCTTGGCGGGCCCGTTGGAGGAACTGGACGACGCCGGCCTTCGCGCTCAGTTCGAGGTGAACTTCTTCGCCGCCGTGAACGTCCTGCGGGCCGCCCTGCCGCATCTGCGTAGAGCGAGGGCGGGCCGGGTGCTGCAGATCAGCTCACTGGCAGGACAGATCGGCTCGCCCGGCATGAGCGCGTACACCGCCAGCAAGCACGCGCTGGAAGGGCTCTCCGCCTCGCTGGCCGCCGAACTCGCCCCGCTGGGGATTTACACGACCATCGTCGAACCCGGCGCCACCCGCACCGACTTCCGCGCCGCCTGGGCCGGGCGGCTTCCCGCGCAGGCAGCCATCCCCGACTACGCCCCTGTTCACGAGGCACTGGCCCGCTCGGCCGGTGCCGCAGGAGCCCAGACCGGGGATCCCGCTCGCGCGGCCCGGGCCCTCATCGCCCTCGCGGATCTGCCCGAACCGCCACTGCGCCTGCCTCTGGGCAGCGACGCCCTCACCAGCATCGAGTCCGCACGCACCAGCCAGCTCCGCGAGCTGCGCCACCACACCGCGCTGAGCATCTCCACCGACCACCAGCCGAGGAACACCAAAATGCCCACCCGCCGAACCACCGCCCCGCTCGCCGTCGTCACCGGCGGCAGCGAGGGCCTGGGGCTCGCCATCGCCGACACCTTCGCCCGGAGCGGGGCCGACCTGGTCCTCGTCGCCCGCGACCACGACAAACTCGAAAGGGCCCGCAAGAACCTCCTCCAGCACGGCACCACCGTGCACACCGTCTCCGCCGACCTGGCCACACCCGACGCCCCGGCCGAGATCGCCGACCGGATCCGCAACCTGACCGACCGGGTTGACACCCTGGTCAACAGCGTCGGAACCGCACACTTCGCCTCGCTCGCCGACACCACCACCGACGCGATGCACACAATGTGGCGCCTCAACGTCCAGGTACCCCTGTTGCTGAGCCAGCAGCTGCTGCCCGCCCTCCTGACAGCCGAAGGGAACATCATCAACATCAGTAGCTACTGGGCCCACAAGATGGTCGCCGGCCGCCCCTCGGCCGCCTACTCCGCCACCCGGGGAGCCCTCAACTCCCTGACCCTGGCCCTGGCCAACGAACTCGGCCCCCAAGGCGTACGCGTCAACGCCATCGCCCCCGGCGCCGTCCGCACCCCCACCTATGAACGCTCCTACCTTGAGCCCATGAGCGCCGAGCAGCGTGACTCCCACGACCGGCAGATCGAACAGTCCTACCCCCTGGGACGCCTGGGCACCGCATCCGACATCGCGGCCGCAGCCGCCTATCTGGCCTCCGCCACCTGGACCACTGGCGCCATCCTCGACGTCGACGGCGGCCTCACCGTCCGCTGACACGGCGCCGCTCATCCGCCCTGGGGCCAGGGATGCCAGTCGTGACGTTCGCCTGCGTCAGATTGGGGACTGTACGGTCACTGGCTCTGGCCCGTAGTCGGCGGTGACGTTGAGTAGCCGTCCTTGATCATGATCTTGTGATGGATGTCAACTCCCTGGCTCTGGCCCGTAGTCGGTGGTGACGCCGGGTAACGGTCAGGGTAGGAGGATGCGGTGGCGGAGGAGGTCGAATCCGGCTCGTCCGTGCATCTGTCGCATGATCCTCTTGGTGCGGGTGTTGACGCCTTCGGTGCGGCCGTTGTGGTAGGGCAAAAGTGAGGTCGGCGTTCACGGCGGGCCGGTCGATTTCGAGGCCGTTGGTGAAGCTGCGCAGGTGGGGCAGGTTGACGGCGCGGACGGCCGTGATCCAGGCGGTGAGTTTCGCGTCGTTGCCCGCGGCCGGTTTCAGCAGGGTTGCGAAGCCGCGTATGAGATCGGCGAGTGCGGTCATCTCTGGGCAGGCCGCGGTGATCTTCTCCAGCAGGGTTGTTTCCTTCGGGCGCCGGTTTTCAGGGTCGGTGAGCAGGAGGCGGCTGGCGTGACGTGGGGTGGTGACGGGGCGGTCGCCTTCGGCGCGGCCCTGGTTGAGGTAGCGGACCAGCAGGTTGGCGCTGCCCGTATAGCCCAACTCCCGGATCTCTTCGAAAAGGTGGGTGACCGGGACGGCCGGTTCCTGGGCACGGCGCAGGTGCTCGCGGTAGGGGTCGACGAGGGTTGGGCGGTAGGCGGGGGCAATTCGCAACACCTGGGGTTCACGCATGCGGGCGTAGCGTTTGACGGTGTTCAGGGCCAGGTTCAGACGGCGGGAGCAGTCGAGCAGGCCGACACCCTGACCGAGGAGATCATGGACCTTGTTCCAGCGTTCACGGGTGGTCTGCTCGCGTACTCCGCCGGGGCGGGGCGGGTTGATGATGGCCCAGCATCCGGCGGGCGCGCGGACCTCGAGCTGGACCTTGTCGCAGAGATTGCGCCAGAGGTGCCACCGGTCGCTGACCTGCACCGCATCCGGCAGGGCGCGACGGACGGCCTCGGCGTAGGTCGCTGAGCCGTCCCGGCACACGACCTCGGCGCCGGGATGGGTCCGCAGTCAGGACTCCAACGTCGCGGCCTCGCGGTCGGGCAGGACCGCGAGGCGTCGGCCCGTCTCGGCATCCGTGATGATCGTGGCGTAGCGGTGGCGACGGCGCAGCGCGAAATCGTCCACGCCGATCACCCGCGGGATCGCCTGCTGAGGGACCGGTAGGCGCAGCAGATGGCGCAGCGCGGTACTGCGGGAGACGGGCAGGGCCAGCAGGCCGGCCAGGTGTGCCGTCACCCGGCCGCACAACGCCTGCGCCACCTGCGATATCTGCCCAGCCAGCCGCACCGTGCGGCGCTGATGGCGCTCCAGCAGTCCGGGAATCTGCTCACGGAAGGTCTGTCGCCCACAGCCCAGAACCGGACAGACCCACCAGTAAAACGGCAATGTGGAAGCAGCGGAATACCGGGTCTGGGTACGCGCGCCTGAGCACGTCCGACCGGTCGACGGCGTCGACTACGACCAGGTCGCCACCGAACGCATCCAACCACCGCCGCAGCCGGCGGCACGAACTCGACGGGATCCGCAGCCACCGGTCGCCAACCACCATGCGGTGCGCCTGCCAGGTCATCTCCCACAACTGCCGGTGCGGGCCGGCCGGGGCAGCCCTTGCTCTCGATCGCCACGGTGCCGATGCCCGGCGGGACAGCCTCACGTCACTGACCTTTGGGTTCGGTGGGGCGAGTGAGCTTGTGCATGCGGAGCCATCGGTTGACCACGCCGAAGCTCACGCCGGCGTCGTCGGCGATGTCCGTGATGGTGCGGTTGAGCTCGATGCACTGGGTGCGGAGCCATTCCGGGTCGACCTTTCCGCCAGGGCAGTGGTCGTGGAGGGGCAGGCCGTACTCGTCCACGAGCGGGGAACGTCTCGGGGTGTCGGCGTACGAGGTTCTCTGGTCGGGTAGCCCGGAGGAATCGCACCTCCGGGCTACCCGACCACTCAGACGAGTACGCGGACACGTGTACTGCCTGCGTGGTGAGAAGCTGTCAGAACCGGCGGTCTGTGACGCTCCGTGGTGCGCGCCGATAGTGACGGGGTTCCTTGAACTCAGCCACCCCGTGATCGGCTCCGCCTCAGAGTGGCTCTGCTTCATTCCTCAGCGAAATCGCGAGTGCCCAGGAGCGGAGCTCCACATGTGAGAGGGACCGCCCGCCAGCCGGCCCCCGCCTGGGGCATTGCGGCCGAGTTGTCATGCGACCATGCGCAGCCAGGCCGCCGCGAGTGCGGCATGACCGGCCGGCGTCGGGTGCACGCCGTCCGCAGCCCAGTACTCCGGCCCGGTCGTCGTGGCGAGCTCGGCGAACATGTCGTCGGCGGCGAGCAGATGCGCGCCGTACTTGTGGGCGAGCTTGCGCACGACCTGGATCTTCGGGTCCAGGTCGGTGCGCCATTCCTTTCGCTCGTCGTCTCCGATGAGCGCGTAACCGGCGCCGGCCTCGACGACGCCGTGGATCGGCAGAAGGAACGGCTCGATGAGGATCAGCTTCGTGCCCGCCTCGGTGAGGGGTGCGAGCAGGCGGTCATAGCCTGCTTCGAACTCCTCCGCGGGGATCACGTACCCCTTCGGGTCCAGCGTGTGCCAGCCCATGTCGTTGACACCGACGAGGATCGAGACCACGTCCGGGCGTGCGTCGAGTACGTCTGTCTGCCAGCGGGCTTCGAGGTCCATCACCTTGTGGCCCCCGATCCCGGTGTTCAGCCAGGTCACGGGCCGGTCCGGGTGCTTGAGCCCCCATTCGCCCGCGATGCGCAGCGGGTAGCCGAACCCGAGACCGTCTTCGCTCTCCAGTCGTTGGCAGTCGGTGATCGAATCGCCGGTGAACATCACGGTGCTTCCCGGTCGGACAGTGATAGTCATGTGTGCTCCTTGAGTTCGGCTGAGGAAGAGGACCTCTCGAAAGGTGCCAGACTCCACCGACATCGGACCGACAGTCCCCCGATATGCCGCCGACACCACGGCACCCCCGCGTTGCGACCTGCGGCATCCGGCTCCACCAACCGGTACACGAGTCACGGAACGTCGACGCGTGCTTCGCCTTCTGGACCATCACGCCGTGGACCACTCCGCCGATCACGGCCGAGGCCCGCCGTCCGTCGTCGTCGGCGGTCCAGTCCAGGGGTGTCGGGGTGGACTTCAATACTTCCAGGAGGACGTCGGCCAGGTCGGGCATAGCTCGCGCGGAGAGTTCGTCGAGACAGTCGGACTGTACGAGGTGTTCCCGCGCCAGGGTTGAGGAGTCCTGGCGGAAGCTGCATGTACACGGTGGTGCGGGCGGGGTCGGTGAGGTGGACGCGGAGCATGACGACGTCTGACAGGCTTGCGCCGCCCGCCTTGAGGGCGGCGGTGACGATGCGCGGGACCACTTGCGACCTGGGCACTTCAGGGTCTGTCCGGGCCTTGAATTAGACTGTACTGTAAAATCTAAATCGCAGAATGCAGAGTTGGGCTTGGGAAGACTCCGCATGGACACCCATCTGTGGAACCGGTCGGCGCTAGCGAGCAGCACGGCCCTCACCTGCCCATGGGAGTCGACGACTTCCTCGCCGCCGAGGCGTGCCGTTGAACGGCCGCGCTGATGGCCGGACGCGGCCGACCCGCCGTGGTGGCGCCGTGGGGTTGGGTGCGCCGGGCAGGGTTCCAGCAGCTGCTCATCGTGAACGGCCACGGCGGCGACGTCAGCGCGCTTGGTGCGACAGGGCACGAGCTGTCCCGGGAGCTCGACCTGGACATCGCGGTGCCCAGCTACTTCACAGCGGCCGAGGACCGCATCGCGGAGATCTTCACCTCGCGCGGACACTCTGATGCACGCCCGCGAAAGGCGACGCGATCCTCGACGCCCGTGCCGAGGCGCCGGCCGACAGGCTGGTCCAGCGGGTGCCGCCCGTCATCACCACTGCGGCACCGCGATGACGCCCCCGGCCGGCCAAGGGGACCAGCGTGCGAGAGAGGAGCAAAAGAGCATGACCGATCAGCTGAGCGCGGACCGGCCGAGGGCTCGGCGCAAGGAGCGCGGCGGTGGCAGACCGGCCTCCGAGGAGAAGATCCTCGCAGCGGCGAAGGAGCTCTTCCTGGCCGACGGCTACGACGGCGTCAACCTGGAGCGGATCGCCGAACGGGCCGGAGTCTCACGGCAGACCGTCTACAACCGCTTCGGGTCGAAGGAAACCGTCTTCCGGGAGATGGTCCGCCACCACTGGTCGGCCTTCGTCGGCCCGGACCGACCGCTCGCCGAGTGCGACACCGAAGCGAGCGCCGAGGACGTTCTGCGCGGGTTCGCCCAGTCGCTCCAGCGCTTCGCCGACGAGACAGACCAGATCCGCTTCGCCCGGCTCGTGGTGAGCGAGTCCGGGCGTCTGCCGTGGATCGCCGACGAGTTCTACCGACTGGGCAAGGGGCCGATCACGGCCGCGTTCGCCGACTGCCTGGGCGGCCTGGTCCGCAGCGGCCGCCTGCGATGCCCCGACCCCCACCTCGCGGCCCGCCAGTTCATGGGCCTCGTCCAGGAGTTCCTCGTCTGGCCGAGGGTCATGGCCTTCGAGGACGAGGCTGCCGATCAGCCTTCCGCGCAGGTGGTGGTCGAGGAGGCCGTACTCACCTTCCTGGCCCGCTACTCACCCGCACCGGACGGCCCGGCGCGGCCCGCCTGACCCGCTCGCCGCGCAGCCACCGCATCGGTATCCGATTCATCCCACCCTTGAGGACCTTGGCATGCCCGCAGACACCATCACACTCGGCGACGTCGACATCACACGCGTCATCGAATGGTCCGGCCCCATCCGCACCGCCCGCTTCATCATCCCGGACAGCGACGAGGAAACCTGGCGGCGCAACCAGCGGTGGCTGGAGCCGGACTTCTGGACCGCGGCCGACGACGCCTACCGTTGTCACATCCAGAGCTGGGTCCTGCGCAGCGAGGGCAAGACCATCCTGGTGGACACCGGCGTCGGCAACGACCGGGAGCGCCCCCAGATCCCGCTGTTCGCCGGGCTGAAGACCGACTTCCTGGCCCGCCTGCGCGAGGCCGGCGTCACACCCGAGGACGTCGACGTCGTCATCAACACACACATCCACTACGACCATGTCGGCTGGAACACCGAACTGCGCGACGGTGAGTGGGCCCCCACCTTCCCCAACGCCACGTACCTGATCCCTCGCGCCGACAACCTGTACTTCGACCCGGAAGGCCCCCGCCGCAGCCGGGCGCCACGCGACGAGCACGAGCGCGTTCGCTGGGAGGGCAGCAAGCTCGTGTTCGACGACAGCATCACGCCCGTCCATCGGGCCGGACAGGCGGTGCTGTGGGAGGACACCCACCGCATCGACGGCAACCTGCGCCTGGAGGCCGCACCGGGCCACACTCCCGGCTCGTCCGTCCTCACCCTGCGCTCGGGCGCCGACCGCGCCGTCTTCGTCGGCGACATGCTGCACAGCCCCGTCCAAGTCCTCGACCCCCGGTGGAACAGCTGCTTCTGCGACGACCTCCAGCTCGCGGCCAAGACCCGCGCCTCCTACCTCTCCCGAGCCGCCGAGCTGCGTGAACTCGTCATCCCGGCCCACTGGCCCGGGCGCGGAGCCGCCGAGGTCCGGCAGGACGGTGACGGCTTCGCCATCACCGAATGGGCCGACTTCCCACGCGACTGATGAAGCCAGGTCTTGAACCTGTCCGAGTGGTCCTTCATCGCCATCAGCGGTGTTCTCGCCGACACTCGCTTCCTTCGGATCAAGTAGATCCAGTATCAGCGTGTCCACCGCTCAGGGGGAGGCCACACGGGATCTCCACGCTGAGTCCGGCGGCTGCCCGGTTGCCGGTCGGCCGCGGGGTCAACGTGGCGGGAGTGCAGACCATGTACTCGTGTACTGCCTCCGTGGTGAATCCCGCTCGGCGCAGTGGGGAGTCCACGGCAGGCCCGGCGTCCGGAGCGAACTCCGGCCACGGGGGTTGCGTAGTTGATACAGGGGCTGGTCGTCGCCGGATCGAATCCCGCGACGAAGCCGCCGACTTCGACCGCTGCGGGGCGGCGGCGCAGGTTGGCGACGGCAAAGCTCTGGAGCGCCGCGGGTGCGGACGGCGTCCAGGCCCTCGCCGGTGCCCTGGACGATGAGGGTGTCGTCCTCGCGCAGGTGGCAGTCGAGGACCTTGCGCAACTCCGCGCGTTCGGTGTTCTTGGCGGACGTCTTGCCGGCGAAGATCCTGATGCAGCCGCGGTCTGCCGTTGCGGTGATCAGCGGATTCGACACTCCGTGACCACCGGAGGCCGGGCCTGTAGGCGTATCCGCCGCGCGCCGCGAACCGCCCAGCGTCGCTGGCTTGGGGTATCGAGCCCGTACCCGCGGCTCCGGGCAGGCCGCGAGAACGACGGAGTCCTGGGGTCCAAGGCCCCGTATGACCGTTGAAGCCGGAGGCCGCGTCCCGCCCGGGCCGGTGGTGTTCGGCTCGGGCGGGGCGGCTCGGACCGGCCGGAATGGCCGGGGCATGGATCAGACCAGAGTGGGTTTGTGGTCCCGGCCAGCCGCGGGGGTGGTCTCGGGGCGGGTGAGAAGGCGGGGGGTCCACCAGTTCGCCCGGCCCAGGAGGATCATCGCGGACGGCAGGACCACCGCGCGGATGACTGTGGCGTCGAGGAGGATGGCCGCGGCGAGGCCGACGCCGAGCTGCTTCATGTCGAGCGTGGACAGGGTCGCGAAGATCGCGAACACGGCGACCATGACGACGGCGGCGCTGGTGACCGTGCCCGCCGAGCCGGTGATGCCCCGGGCCACCGCCTGCGTGGTGGGCAGGCCCTGGCGGACCAGTTCCTGGATCCTGCTGACCACGAAGATGTGGTAGTCCATCGACAGGCCGAAGAGAACGACGAACAGGAACAGCGGAAGCCAGGTCACGATCGCGCCGTTGGAGTGGAAACCGAGTGCTCCCTCGGCCCAGTGGTGCTGGAAGACCAGGGTCAGTAGACCGTAGGAGGCGCTGGCGGACAGGGTGTTGAGCACGATCGCGGTGAGGGCGATGACCGGGGAGCGGAAGATCGCTATCAGCATGACGAGGGTGAGCAGCAGGACGAAGCCGATCGCCCAGGGCATCGCGTTCGTGGCGTCGTCGGTGAAGTCCGCGGTCAGCGCGACCGGGCCGCCCACCGCGTGCTCCGTGACAGGGGCCCCTTTCAGCGCCTGTGGCAGCAGCCGTTCGCGCAGCAGGTCGAGGGCGCGTTTCGCGTCGGCGGTGCCGGCCCGGTGGGCGACGCCCAGGTCGATGGTGGTCACCGTACGGTCCGCCGAGGTCCGGGGCCGGGCCGTTGCGTCCCTGGTGAACAGCTGCTGCCCGGCGGTGTCCTCGGCCAGTGCGGTCAGGGCCCTGCCGACCTCGGCTGCCTCCGCGGCGGGGGCCCGGACCACCACGCGCAGCGAGGAGCCGGTGCCGGGGAACGCGGCGGTGAGGCGGTCGTAGCTCTGCATGACAGGCAGTGAGCGGGGCAGGTCGGAGTCGTCGAGGAGCTTCAGCTTCATGCCGGTGGCGGGGGCGGCCAGCGCCAGCAGGGCGACGACGGAGAGCGCGAGAGTCGCGGCGGGCCGGCGCAGGGCGGGCCGCAGCACCGCCGGCCAGAAGCGGCCCTCACCCTGCCGACGCGTCGTCAGACGCCAGATCAGCGGCACCCTCGGGCGCTCCAGCCGCGAGCCGAGTCCGGCCAGCAGGGCGGGCAGCACCGTCACCGAGCCAAGGACCGCCACGGCGACCACCAGGATCGCGCCGATCGCCAGGGAGTGGAATGTCGAGCTGTCCGAGACGAACATGCCGCACATGGCCACCGACACCGCGAGACCGGAGACCACCACCGCGTGCCCGGAGGTGGCGGCCGCGATCTCCACGGCGTCGATCCGGTCCCGGCCGAGGGCTCGTTCCTCCCGGTCGCGCCGGAGGTAGAAAAGCGAGTAGTCGACGCCCACGGCCATGCCGATCAGCAGGATCACGCTGTCGAGCACATCGGTCGCGGGGACGAGCTGGGAGGCGAGGGCGGAGAGTCCGATGGCCGCGCCCACCGACGACAGAGCCAGCAGCACGGGGACGCCGGCCGCGAGCAGCGCGCCGAACGCCACCAGCAGGATGGCGAGGGTGACGGGGATGCTGACCAGTTCCGCCTTGCGGAAGTCGCCGTCGAGGCGGCTGTCGAGCGCGGCGCTCATGGAGGCGTCGCCCACCTCCTCCACACGCAGTGCGGGGAAGGCCGCCGCGGTGGCGTCGGTCGCGTCCAGCAGCCGTGGGACGTCCGCGCCGGCGTCGTCGGCGGAGCCCGCCATCGTCGCCTGGACCAGCAGCGCCGAGCCGTCCCGCGCGGCGACCGCCGCTGCCACCTCGGTGACCTGGGGCAGCTTTTCGAGGCGGGCCGTCACATCGGCCGCGGCGCGCTGCGCGCTCGCCTTGTCCAGGGCGCCGGAGCGGGCGGTGATGAGCACGTTCTCCACGGCGGGGGCGGTAAGTTCGGCGCCGTCCTCGATCTCGGCGGCCCGCAGCGTCTCTCCCGTCGCCAGGCCCGTGTCGCTCGTCCGGGTGCCCACCGCGGCGCCCGCGCCGACGCAGAGCGCCACGAACAGCACCCAGGCACAGACCGCCCACCAGGGGTGGGTCGCACTCCAGCGGGCTATGCGCACCGTCACCCCGCCACGTTCCCTCGTCATCTCGTCTTCTTCCACTTCGCAGTTGTTCGGCTTCTCGGTCCCGTTGTCGAAATTGCCTGGGTCAACAGGCTCTTTCGGAACGGCATTTGCCTGGCCTAGTCCAAGACGCCCAAGGCGGGGGCGGTGGCTCAAGGGGGCCGGGCGGCCGGTGGCGGCGGGCCGGTGGCGGCGGGCCGGTGGTCCATCGTGTTCTCCTGCGCTGAGCGTGTGCTGCGTGGCCCACTGCCGCGCATCAACCATTCAGCCGGGAATCCCGCCGCGGATCGTCACTCGTTGTCGCCTGCTTCGCACGCCGCCGGCCACTCCCGCGATCGAGGCGTCTCCGGCCTCCTCCACCCGCAGCCCCGGGTAGCCCTTCGCGACGGCGGCCGTCGCGTCCGGCAGCGCCCGGACGTGTTCTCCCGCGTCGTCGCCCGGACCCGCCATCTCTGCCCGAACGACCTCACTCATGAAGAGTTGCACCCTTGCCGTTCTACGGCCTCATGCGTCCGGCAGGTCGGCTCGTCGAACCATGTCGAGCAGCTTCGCGTAGTCGAGGGCCTCCTTCGCCTCAGCGACCAACCGATCGCGGTGGTCCGCGGTCGGCACGCCTATCACCCTGGCGGCGACGTCCGCCGGACAGTCTCCTTGTGACATTCGGGTGCGCCACCGCGGCCCGTCCACGGACTCAAGCAGTTCGCCGCACGACGCGCCGACCGGGTACCCGCGCGTCCTGCCGAGCCATACCAGCAGTGCGGGGCCGGTGGTGAGGTCTCTGGACCTGTCGGCAAGCTGTTGGCCACTCAACCGCACGTACCGGTCTTCGGCGAACCGGGCCGTGCCTTCGCCCCGCTGGTAGAACCCGTCACGCCAGGCAACCTCCGGCAGTCTGTCCTGGCGGGTGGCACGGATTGCCAGGTAGGTTCGCAGCGCCTTGGCCGCGGTCACGGGAGGCTGATCCGGCGGCAGATTGAGCACCGCGTCCTCAAGGAGCGCCAATGCCGCGTTCTCGGTGTCCCGGGGGTAATCCGTCGGGTTCGGTTGCTCGGCCGGCCCGGGGAAGGGCTTCCACGTCGATTGGTACTGGTGAAACGCCTCATGGACCATGACACGGGTGGCGAGCCACTCGCTGAAGACCAGCATGCCCGGCTGGGAAGTGGTGAACCCGATGAGCAGGGTCGGTACGCCAGCGATGTCGGCGGACGAGACGGTGCCGCTCGGCGACTTTGCGGCGTCCATTCCCGCGCCTCGGGTAATGCGGTACACCGCGCCGAGTCCCAACGCGCCGGGCAGGTTCACGGGCTGGGCATCGCCCGTCGATGTGGGTTGCCGCGAATTGAGCACGTAGGCGTAGTCGGGCGAAGCATCGCCGCCTGGCCAGTACGGACAGACCATCTGGGTTCGGTCAGGACGGTAATCGCCCCAGATCGTTCGCGCGTGCTTGCGGAACGTGGCGAAGACCTGGCTCAGTCCCGTGAGGAATTGACGATCCAGCAGCGGCAGATCGCGCCACACCGGTGAGTCGAACTCGGCAGGTTCTATCGGTGTGCGGGGGCCGATTGGGGCAGTTGCCGATGCCCAGCCAGGCATGACGATGGTGGACGTCGCCGCCAACGCGGCCGTTGCGGCACCCCCGAGGAGAATGGTTCGACGATCGATCTTGGCCATAGCATCTGTTCCCTCAACATTGGACACCGACGTGTCATCGGCGGTGGATCAAAATAACGGCTTTCTGTACTTTCAAGCAGAAGTTGACTTGATATTCTTCTGGAGAAAGCGCGCCGATCGAGCTTCGTGGAAATGCCAGGTGTGCCCGGCTCCCCAGATATCACACTCGGCTGCGATGCATAATGCGTCTGCGTCAACCCCCTGTCGGCGCTGACACATTCGCATCCGCCATGTCCGTCGCGCTCCAATGAGTTGCCGACGGTCAATGTGCCGAGCTTATGACCGCGGGTGTTGCCTCGAAGCCGCAAGGCCTACGGCTTCCGCAATCGAGCCAACCAACGAATACGATCACACTGCGCAACCACCCGCCGGGCACACAGCAAGCTGACCACCCATCACTTGTCGAGGCCTCATACCAACGAGACCAGTGATCGCCCGTCACGCCAGATGCAGGTGCAGTACTTATGCCATCACACCAGCCCCACTGAACTGCGGAAACGAGCTTGGCGGAGCCTCAGTGCCCCGGATCGCGCGCGGATCAGCACGTTCTCCACCGCCGGTGCGGGGAACCGGCCGCTGTCCACGATCTCGGTCGCACGGCCCGACTCCCCCGACGAGAAGTCGGCGTCGCCCGCCACGGGTGTGTCGCGCTCCATCGCGCGATCCACACCGTCGTCAGCCGGCGTTCCACTTGTGTCCCGTCGGTTCCTCGGTGTCGGCCGGCGTCAGTCGGCGTTGGCCGGGAGGGGTTTGCCCAGCATCGTGCAGATCGCGGCGTCGATCACCTTCCGGTCCGCGGCAGCCACACCTTCGGCGCGCATCCCGAACAGCGTCGTGGCCACCACGGTGACCGAGCGCCTGCCGGTCTCGTCCGTGTAGTTCTGGCTGGAGTAGCCGGGAACCGCGCCGGTGTGCCCCCATACCGGTCCGCACGGGCTGACGTACCGTTCGAAACCGAGCCCGTACCGCGCGCTGTCCGGGTCACCGGGCGTCTCCACCACGGTCGTCTTCATCTCGGCGAGTTGCGCCGGCGGCAGCAGCTTGCCGGACGCCAGCGCGCGCAGGAACCGTTGCTCGTCGGCGGGTGTGGACACGATGGCCCCAGCGGTCCACGCCCAATCAGGGCTGAGCGAGGTCGCCAGCACGTGGTCGCCACGCGCGGGGCCGGAGAACGCGGTGCCCTTGGGCACGCCCGGCGGGAGCAGCGGCGCCAGGTGCTCGGCGTCCGGCTCGTAGCCGTCGGCCAGCTCGGCGCCGTCCCGGGAGACGCCGCTGGTGGCCAGATAGGTGTCGTGCATGCCGAGCGGCCGGATGATGCGCCGCTGCAACAGAGTTGCCACGTTCTGGCCGGTCGCCTTCTCCAGCACCAGGCCCAGCGCCACGTAGTTGGTGTTGCTGTAGGAGTACTCGGCGCCCGGCGCGAACAGCGGCGGGTACTGTGCCGAGACCGCCAGCAACTCCTCCGGCTTCACGGCGGATGTGTCCGCGCCGGTGACCCGGGCCAGGCTGCCGGGATCCTGGATGTAGTCGTACAGGCCGCTGGTGTGGTTCAGCAGCATCCTCAGCGTGATGTTCCGTCCGTTCGGTACCAGCCCCGGCAGCCACTTCTCCACCGGGTCCTGGAGCGCCAGCCTGTGCTCGGCGACCAGTTGCAGCACCAGCGCCGCGGTCATGGTCTTGGTGTTCGACCCCATCCGGAACTGGTCGTCGGCGGACAACCGGTGATCCGCTCTGGTCCAGGCGGCCTGGCCGGCGCGCGATATCACCCTGCCCCTGCCGAGATCCACCCGCACCGCCACGCCCGGCGCGCCCGCGGCCACCTCCTGCCGTATCAGCGTCTCCAACTGCCGTGTCACGGCGGCGGCGTCGGCAGACCGTCCCTCCGTCCTGCCGGTGTTGGCGATGCTGACGATCCGCGGAGCGGCCTCGGCCGGCGTGGCGCAGGCGGCGAGGGCCGCCGCCGCGGTCATGGTGGCGGCGGCCAAGACGCCACGTCGGGCAGCCATACGCTTGCGTCGGTCTGCCCCGGTGTATCGGCGACTCACGGTGTTCCTCCTGAACTGGTCATCCTCGGCGGCGTGACAGCCGCGCGGAATCCATTCAGCCAGAACGTACGGGCCTGGTCGTCACTCGTTGTCGTCTGCTTCGCAGGCCGCCGCTCACTCCCGCGACGGACCCCAGCCGGCCCGACATCACACCAAGGAGTGACACGGGCGGGCTGTCAGCGCAGTGTGCGGCGGGCCAGTACCGCCGCCTGCGCGCGGCTCTGGCAGCCGGTCTTGGCGAGCATCCGGCTGACGTGCGTCTTGACCGTGTGGAGGCTGACGACGAGCCGGTCGGCGATCTCCGCGTTGCTCAGCCCGTCGCCGACCAGCCGCAGGACGTCCCGCTCCCGGGAGGTGAGGCCGGCGAACCGGTCGAGGTCACCGGAGTCCGGCTGCCGCCGGGCCGCGAGGTGGCTCTCGATGATGCGTTCGGTGACGGCGGGGCTCAGCGTGCGCTGTCCGGCCGCAGCGGCGCGTATCGCGGCCGTCAGCTCCTCGTAGGAACTGTTCTTCAGCAGGAACCCGGCCGCACCCGCGACCAGCGCCTGGTCGACGTACTCGTCGAGGCCGAAGGTGGTCAGCACGAGCACCTGGGTTCTGCCGGGGCCCAGGAGGCCGCGTCGGCCCAGTTCCCGAAGTGCCCACAGGCCGTCGCGGCGGGGCATCCGGATGTCGAGCATCACCACGTCGGGCCGGAGCCTGACGCACAGTTCGACGGCCTCCTCGCCGTCCCCGGCCAAGCCGACGACGCTCACGCCGCTCTGGACGCCGAGGATCGCGGCCAGGCCCTCGCGGATGATCCGCTCGTCGTCCACGACGAGGACGGTGATGGTGTCAGTCACGGGCGGCGTCCAGGAGTGCTCCGCGCAGCGGCAGCGTGGCCGACACCCTAAACCCGCCCTCCGCGGTCGGCGCCGCCCGCAGCAGGCCGCCGAGGGCCTCCACCCGTTCGCGCATACTGACCAGGCCGAGCCCTGCGCCCCAGCTGACGTCACCGGGTGCCCCGGGCGGCGCGTTCTCCACCTCGCAGCGCACACCCTCCGCATCGGTTTGGACGGTGACCCGCACGGCCGCTCCCGGCGCGTGCCGGCGGGCGTTGGTGAGCGACTCCTGGACGATGCGGTAGACGGTCAGCTGCACCGGCCGGGGCAGTTCCTCCGGCGCGGTGAGGCGGGCGTCGATCCGGACACCTGCGGCCCGGCCGCGGTCGAGGAGTTCGGGTAACTCGCCGAGCCCCGGCATGGGGTGCAGGGGCGCTTCGTCCGTGGGACCGCGCAACACCCGCAGCAGGTCCCGCAGTTCGCCGCCCGCCTGCCGACCCGCCACCGCGAGCCCGTCGATCTGGGGGCGGGCCCAGTCCGGTAGCTCGCCGCCTCGGGCGCGCAGGGTCTCGGCTCGTACCACGAGCAGGGTGAGGGAATGGGCGACCACGTCGTGCATCTCCCCGGCGATCCGCACCCGTTCCTGCTGGGCGGCCCGCTGCTCGCGCAGCTCGCGTTCACGGGTCATGGCGTCCAGCCGCCGTGCGGCAGTGGCGAGGCCGGTGCGGTGGGTGCGGGCCGCGTTGCCGAGCGCCCAGGCCAGCGGCAGCGTGGCCAGCACGGCGAGCACGTCCGAGCCGGCCTGGTAATCGGGCCGGGCGGTGACGTGGTTGACCCAGACACCGGCCGCGACGACGACGGCGGCACCGCACAACGCGATCACCGTACGCCGGCCGTCGAGGGAGCGGCTGCCGACGTTGTAGACGGCGACCGCCAGCGCGAGCGAGGCGAGGGAGGACAGCCGTGTCCCGTGCGCCGCGCCGATGACCGTGGTCGTCACCAGGGCGCAGATGACGACCAGGAAGACCGTCAACGGCAGTCTGCGGCGCAGCAGAAGGGCCGCGCCGGTCACGGTGTCCAGCCCTGCCAGCAGTCCCCAGGCGAGCGCGGTGCCCTCGGTGCTCGACTGCATCAGCACCGCCGGACACAGGACCAGGAGCACGAGCCCGCCGTCCGCGCCCCATGCATATGGGCCCAAGCGTCTGAGAAGGGGAGCGTCCGTCATGCGCCCGACCCTAATGACCTCTGCCCCGACCGGTCATCACTCCTTGGGACCAACGTGCAGGCAGGAGGGCCCGTCCTGAACGTGCGGGTCACGGGGGCGGCATGGGTGGGTGAGGCCGTGCTCGTGCCGGTCGTCGGCGGCTGTCCGCGGTGCAGCGCGTCATTTCTCGGCCGGGGCAGGGGCTTGGGGAAGGCGTAGCTCGAAGCATGCTCCGAGGGTGCGGGGGGTGAGGGTGAGGGTGCCTCGGTGGCGGTGGGCGAGGTCGCGGGCGATGGCGAGGCCCAGGCCGGTGCCGCCGTGGTCGCGGGAGCGGGCGTCGTCGAGCCGGACGAAGCGTTCGAAGATGCGCTGGGTGTCCTCGGGGGGCACGCCGGGGCCGTCGTCGTGCACCGTGAGGACGACCCGGTCGTCCTGGTTCCGGACGGTGATCTGGATGTGGTGCGCTGCGTGGCGGGCGGCGTTGTCGACGAGGTTGCGCAGCAGCCGTTCGTATTCGTCGGGGTTTCCGTGTACGTATGCGGGGGCGGTGCTGTCGCAGGTGAGGGTCAACGGCCTTTCGGCGAGGGGTTGTTGCTCGGTCAGTCGGGAGGCGAGGGCGGTCAGGTCGACGGTCTCGGGGCCGGCTGTGGGGGTGCGGGTGTCGAGGCGGGCTAGTGGCTTGGCTCGGATTGTCGACCGCGTAATTGGTTCGCCGTCCGGTGCCCGTCATTCTGCCTCCAGGTGTGATCTCGACGGTGGCCGTGAGGGCGTCCTGGAGTGTTCGCAAGCCTGCGAGCATGGGCGGGGGCGCCTCCCACCCCGCGTGTCTCTCCGCTCTACCCGCCGTGGCCCATCGCCTTGCCCGCCACGGCGGCGGCCGCGCGGACGAAGGCGGCCAGGGCTGGGGAGGTGGCGTGCTCGGGCCAGGCGAGGACGAGCGTGGTGGACTCGGCATCATCGACTGGGACAGCGACCAGGTCGTCGCGGAGCTGGCCGCGGATGGAGGAGGGGAGGACGGCGACCATACGGCGCAAGGCGATGAGGTGGAGAAGCTGCCCAAGGTCGTGGACCTCGGGTCCGTGTGAGCCACCCTCAGCTGCGCCCGGCCAGCGCGGCAGGGGCTCCCCAGCGAGGTCGTTCAGGCAGACCCGGGTACGGCCCGCGAGGCGATGCGAACTCGGCATCACGAGAAGTTGAGTCTCGGTTAGGAGGTCCTGGGTGTCCAGGCCGGTGAGGTCGTGGGAGGGGCGGTGAAGCAGGGCGGCGTCGGCACGGCCCTCCCGCAGGAAGATCCCACGCTCGCCGAAGCTGCACACCAGCTCGACCGGCAGCGCACCCGGCTCAGCCTGATAGGCGTCGAGGATTGCGGGCAGCAGGCCACCGTCGCCGCCCGGCTTGATGACCAGGACCAGACGCGGGTCGGCGCGGCCGGCCCGCCGGGTGCGGCGCGCCGCAGCCGACGCGGCGTCGAGCACCGTACGGCTCTCGCGGAGCAGGACGGCCCCCGCCTCGGTCAATGCGACCCGGCGACTGCCACGTTCCAACAGGGCTACGCCCAGCCGTCGTTCGAGCTGCTGAATGGCGCGGGAGAGCGGCGGTTGGGCCATCCCTAGCCGGGCGGCCGCCCGACCGAAGTGCAGTTCTTCGGCGACAGCGGTGAAGTAGACGAGCTCGCGGACCTCCAGTCTTTCCATACCCGCACGGTATCGCTGCGTACCTGATCGGTGTTGGAACTCCCGGCCGCCCCCGTGGTGGGCTGAACGCATGACAGAAACCACGACTGCCCTGGTCACCGGTGCCAACAAGGGCATCGGGCGCGAGGTCGCAGCGCGGCTCGCCTCGCTCGGCACGAACGTCCTGCTGGCCTCGCGCGACCCGGACCGCGGTGCGGCAGCCGCAGCCGACCTGGGCCCGCGGGTGTACCCGGTCACCCTGGACGTCACCGACCGCGCCAGCGTCCTATCCGCCGCCCGCTGGATCGAGGAGCGCTTTGGCCGGCTGGACATCCTGGTCAACAACGCCGGCATCTCTGGCGACCTCGCGGCCCAGAGCCCTGGCAGTGTCGAACTGCCCGCTGTACGCGAGGTGTTCGAGACCAACGTGTTCGGCGTGATCAGCGTGACCACCACGATGCTGCCGCTGCTCGCCCGCTCCCCCGCCGCCCGGATCGTCAATGTCAGCAGTGGACTGGGTTCCATCGCCCGGATGACCGATCCCGAGGACTACTTCACAACCCGGCCCCCGTTGGCCGCGTACGTCCCGTCCAAGACCGCACTCAACTCGCTGACCGTGCAGTACGCCAAGGAACTGCGCAGCCGCAACATCCTGGTCAACGCCGCCGATCCGGGGCCGTGTGCGACCGACCTCACCACCGCATTCCCCGGCCTCACCCGCACCGCGGCCGACGGCGCGGCCGTGGTCGTCCGGCTCGCCACGCTGCCCGATGACGGGCCGACCGGCGACTTCTTCGACGAGCACGGCCGCGTCCCCTGGTGAGCTGCCTGTCAGGGAACCGAGGGACGGGGTGGTGGGGGTCAGCCCGGACGGGATGGGCGAGCCGGAGACCGCGCCGGCGCCCGACGGGCCGCAGCGCCCGGGTTGCCCGCCGGACCGCCCCGGCAACAGCCTACGGAAGGGTAGCGGACCGTCAGGCAGCCTTGGCCGGGTACTCGGTCCAGGTGCGGATGGGTGAGTCGGGGGCAAAGCTGGTCTTCGGTTCGGCCCGGGCATTTCGCCGGCGCACGTAGGCGCCGATGGCGGCGTTCTGTTCGCCATGGCTGCGGTGGTCGGTGCCGTTGAGGGCGAAGTAGCGCAGGGCGGCGAACTCGGACTCGATCCAGTTCAGCCACGATCCGTAGGTCGGCAGGAAGACCAGCTCGATGTCGTTCGCCGCGGCCCACGCGCGGACGTTCGGGTGCTTGTGAGGGGAGAAGTTGTCCAGGACGACGTAGAGCTTCTCGCCGGGCCAGCGGATGCGCAGGGACTTGAGTAGGGACAGGAACTCGCACCACCGTTTGCGGGGCCGGATGCGGTAGTACATCTTGCCGGTGGCCAGGTCGAGGACGGCAAGCATGTGCATCACGCCGTCGTAGCGGTTGTAGGTGGCCCGCAGACGACGTGGTGAGCGGTGCGGGCGCCATGCCTTGCCTTTGCGGGGCATGAGGTTGAGCGGCCCGAACTCGTCCACACAGACCACCCGGCCGTCGGTCGGCGGGGAGTCGTAGAGCGCCAGGATCCGGTGCATCTTGGCGATGAAGTCTGGGTCGTTCGAGGACTTCCAGGTCGTGCTGGTCTGCCAGGAGACCCTGCCCTCGCGCAGTATCCGTCGCAGTGTCTCGCGGCTGACGGCGGGGACCACGTTCTGCTTGACCAGGTGTTCGGCGAGCTTGGTCAGGCTCCAGGTGGAGAACGCGGAGATCTTCCAGTCGGCGGGGGACGTCCGGGCGATCAGGCAGATGTGCTCACGCACCTGGCTGCTGATCGTCCTGGGGCGACCCCCGCTGCATTTTGGGTCCAGCGCCTCGAACCCCTGCTCGTTGAAGGCGTGAATGACGTCTCGCACATAGTCGGCGCTGACCTGCATCAACGAGGTGATGTCCGGAACCGACTGCCCCTGCACGGACATCATCACCACGATCGCCCGCCGCAGCCGCACCGCATCCTTCGCGGTCCGGCTGATCCGCTGCAGCCGACGCCCTTCCTCCATGCTTACCGGCCGGACGAACACCCCCGGACGACGTCCCACGACCACCTCCACCATCACAACGTGGAAGCAGCCTGCCGCGCAACGAACGGAAGATCACTTACCCGACCAAGGATCCGAGCCAAGCCACCAGGAGCAGCAGGTCTTCGGCGAGGGCCTGGAGGCGGCGGGTCTGTCGTGCGGCGGTGGTGGCCGCGGCGGGCCAGTCGGTGCGTTCCGGGTAGGCGAGTGCGACTTCCAGGCTGGCCAGCAGTGTGGTGAGGGGGCTGCGCAGTTCGTGGGCGGCGTCCGCGACGAAGCGGCGTTGCCGGTCGGCGGCGTTGTCGAGGCGTTGGAGAGTGGAGTTGAGGGTGGTGGCCAGGGCGGTGATCTCGTGTCCCGTGGCGGGGACGGTGACGCGTTCGCGGGGATCGTTCGCGGTGACCGAGGCGGTGAGGACACGGATGGCTCCGACCGGCCGCAGCGCGATGCGTACGGCGAAGTAAGCGACGGCGGCGATCAGTACGAGGCCGACGAGCCCGGCCCGCAACAGCAGGAGGTCGGTGGCCTTGGTGATCGCCTCGGCGATGTCCTCGCCCGTGTGCGGGAGCACCACCACGTAGACCCGCAGCCGGGCGTCGGCGGCGACGCCCACCGGGCGGCCGGTCTCGGCGCCATCGCCGACCTGGGGTTCGTCGGGCTCGATGATGCCGGTCCGGACACCGACCCGGCGGTGATCACAGGCTACAAGGCTGCATGCAACCGGCCCTGACCCGTGGTCAGAACTTGTCCAACAAGGCACTGGCCGCGGTGCGTGCCCCGGTCGAGCACGGCTTCGCCCATCTCAAGAACTGGCGCGTCCTCGCCAAGGTCCGCACGGATCCGAGGTGGGCGACCGCGCTGGTGCGGGCCCTGCTCGTGCTGACGAACCGGGAAGTCGCCCGCTGGCGGATGATCTTGTCGGCGGACTGCGGCGCCACTTCCGTGAGCACGGAACAACCCATGTCAACGGGGCGCGAGTCACCGTCTACGTCCGCGGCTGAGGAGCGGTCCCGCGCCGACCAGCGCGAACACAGCAACTCGCCCGCACACCAGCCCGCCTCACCTGCACCGTTCACGATGCACGGGTCTCAGTGGATCCGAGGTCGGCGCGGTCCGGGGCGTGGGGGGGGCGTGCGGGGGCTCTTTGGAGTGACGTAAACCGGTGTGTGAAGTCTTGGCGTGAGTCGGATGAGAGCGGTTGCCGGTAGCCCCGGCCAAGCCTCCTGCGGTCCGTCCCCGAAGTGAGCCGAAAGGGAAGCGGGGTGATCCCGAGCCTCTGGGTAACCGGCATGGGGCGCAGCCGATTCTCGCGAACGGCCCTTTATGAGAACCCTTGAGGTATGGGGTGGCCGCGGGCCGGACAGAGGTCGGGGTGGCGGGTGGGCGTGCGGTGGTCGACTGGGTGTCAGGAGGTGACGTCCACCAGGACTTTGCCGACCGCGCGGCTCTCGACCGCTCGGTGCGCGTCGGCGGTGCGGTCGAGAGGAAAGCGGATCAGCGGCAGGCCGTGCTTCTCGCCGACCGGCAGCGCGCCGTCGCGTACTGCGGCGGCGACGTCCTGGACGGCCGCGGTGCGTGCCTCCTGACCGGCCGTGTAGAGCACCAGGAACTGGAAGCGTGTGTTCAGCGCCATGTTCTGCGGCACGTTCAGTTCGACCGGCCTGCCACCGTCGTTGGCGTAGGTCGAGATCGTGCCGCGGGTTCGCAGCACGGCCAGGTCCAGTGCGAGATTCGTGCCCAGGGCCACCTCTGCGACGGTGTCGACGCCGTCCGGGGCGATCTCGCGGATCTCGGCGGCTGGGTCGCCCTCGCGGTAGTTGATCACGTGGTGGGCTCCGGCGTCGGCGGCCAGCCGGGCTTTCTCGGGGCTGCTGATCGTGCTGATCACGGTGGCGCCGGCCCATCGGGCGAGCTGGATCACCGCGTGCCCGACCGCTCCGGCCCCGCCCGCGGCGAGCACCACCTTCCCGTCGAGTGCCCCGGGCCGCAGCCGACGCGGCCCGTCCTCGGCGACGGTGAGCGCGCGGTGCGCGGTCAGCGCGGGGACTCCGAGTGCGGCGCCGACGTCGAAGCCGGCCTCGTCGGGCAGTGACACGGCCTGTTCGGTGGGTACGACGGTGAACTCGGCGGCGGTGCCGGTGGGCCGCCCGGCGGCGGCCATGAACAGCCAGACCCGCTGACCGACCCGGCTCCGGTCGACCCCCTCACCGACGGCGTCGATCGTGCCGGCGCCGTCGAGGTGCGGGGTGATCTCGGAGAAGTGTTTGGGGTGGCCGACGCCGGCGCGTGCCTGCCAGTCGGTCGGGTTGACCCCGGACACGGCGACCCGGACGCGAACCTCGCCGGGGCCGGGCGCGGGCAGGTCACGGTCGACGAGCTGGAGAACGTCGGGGGCGCCGTTGTCGCGGTAGATGATGGCCTTCATGATCCGTCCTTGGAGCCTGGTAGAGCGGGGTTTCCCGGCGTGGCCTGGCGGTTCGTCAGGGTGTCCGGCGTGTGGTGTGGCGTGGTCGCGAGCCGAGTCGCGTTGGTTCCGGTCAGCCGATGGGGACGTCGTTGGAGCGGGACTCGATGGCATCGAGGGTGGCGAGGGTCTCGGCGTCGAGGGTGATCTCGCTGACCGCGACGTTGGCCTCCAGGTGGGCGGCGTCGGCGGTGCCGGGGATGAGCAGCACGTTCGGGGCGTGGTGCAGCAGCCAGGCGAGGCCGACCTGGGAGGGCGTCACGCCCAGGGACTCGGCCACGGCGTGCACCGCCGGATCGTCGGTCGCTTTGGGCAGGCCGGGGAAGGCCCCGCCGAGCGGGAAGAACGGCACCCAGGCGATGCCCTCGGCCGCGCACAGCCGCAGCATGTCCTCGTCGTCGCGGGAGACGAGACTGTAGGCGTTCTGCACGCAGACGACGCCGACGGGCAGGGCACGGCGCAGGCCGTCCAGGGTGACGCTGCTCAGGCCGATCGCGCCGATCTTGCCCTCGTCGCGCAGTGCGGTCATCACGGCGAGCTGGTCGTCGAGGTCGACGACCTGGTCCCCCTGGGGACGCAGCCCGGGGCCGGTGTCCAGGCGGCGGAGGTTGACGACCGCGAGCCGGTCGACGCCGAGGCCGCGCAGGTTGTCCTCGACGCTGGCGCGCAGCTGCTCGGGCCGCTGCGCCAGACGCAGCGGCAGGTGCCCGCCAGGGTTGGGGTCGGCGCCCACCTTCGTGACGACCAGGACGTCGTCCTCGGGGCGAAGTGCCTCGCGGATCACGGCGTTGGCGAAGCCGAAGCCGTAGAACTCGGCGGTGTCGACGTGGTCGACGCCCAGCTCGACCGCGCGGCGCAGCAGCGCGACGGCCTTGCCGCGGCGGTCGTGCAGCCGTTCGAGCTGCAATGCGCCGTAGCCGATCCGGGAAACGGTGCGGGCGGCGAACGAAGTGGTCCCGGTGGTCACGACGGTGTCTCCTCGGTGGGTGTTCGCAAGGCGGTGTACAGCAGTTCGGCCTGGTAGAGCGCCATGACCCGGTGGGCGATCGGAGCGGCCCGCTCCTGGGCCTGGGGCGGCTCATGGTGCTCGACCTTGACGAGCCAGGCCGTGACGCAGTCGTGCAGCATCGCGCGCATCCGGTCGGTCATGTCGACGACGATGGCGCGGATGGCCGGGTCGGTGGTCGACTCACCCCAGGTCTGCACGCCGACCCGAGCCTCGGCCGGGTCGATCGCGGCGATCAGGCGGGAGAGCAGTTCGTCGGGGCCGGGCGGGGCGTCGGCCGCGGCGTACTCGCCGAGGACGTCGGCGCGCTTGGCGAGCACCTCGCGGGCGGCGACCCGGACCAGGTCGGCCTTGTTGCGGTAGTGCGCGTAGATCGAGCCGACCGAGAGGCCGGACTCGGCGGTGATGTCGGCGATCGAGGTCCGCTCCAGGCCGTTGCGGCTGAAGCAGCGGACGGCGGCCTCGGCGATCTGAGTACGCCGGAGTTCCTTGCGCGCGTCGGTGAGCCGAGGCACCACACCTCCCACAAAAAGAATCAATGTTCTGCTTGTGGGGGATGCTAGCAGAATTGTGGTTCTGTTTGCGGTGGGTGGAGATCTGGCGCAAGAAGCGCGGCCCGCTCACGCACGCCGAGTTGGGTGCGAAGGCGCGGGTCAGCGGTTCACTCATGGAGAAGATCGAGAAGGGGCGCCTCCCTCTCAGTACTGATGTCAGAGGTGCGTACGTCCGGCGGATGTGTGGCTCCTGGCCCGGGGCTTCAGTGCCGAGTAACGTCACGCACCATGAAGATCCTGATCAGCGCCGACATGGAGGGTGCCACCGGTGTCACCTGGCCGGCCGACGTGCTGCCCGGGACACCGCAGTGGGAGCGGTGCCGGTCGATGTTCACCTCCGACGTGAACGCCGCCGTCCTCGGCTTCCACGACGGCGGCGCGGACGAGGTGCTCGTCGACAAGGCCCACTGGACCATGCGCAACCTGCTGCTCGAACAGCTCGACGAGCGTACGCAGATGCTCACCGGACGCCACAAGTCGCTCTCCGTCCGGGATCCCGTGGCTGCGGGCGCGGGCTGCCACGGCTGCTCCGCTCATGCCGGTCTCCCGCCCGAGGTCGGCCAGCGTGCGGCCCTGGACGACGTACTGCTCCTGCAGCCACTGCTTGTCCAGCTTCTTGCGCTGCGTGGTGGAGCGTCGGGGGATGCCGTACTCGTCCGCGAGCGCGGCCAGGGTCTTGCGGCTGACACCCATCTCGTGCTCGATCTCTGTGAACGGGCGGTCCTCGTCCACGTACAACCGCTCGAGCCGGTCCTTGGGAAGGAGTTCCCGGACCAGGGGCATGCTCGTGATCATGCGGGCGGAAGCACGTGCCCGGATCGCCTCGGCGGACAGGCCGGGCGTGGGCAGCGGGTGTTGGGTTGCGACGTAGCGGAGACTCCTCAGGTCGGTGCCGAGCGACTGTGCGATGACCGGCGGGGACTGCCCCGAGTCGACGAGCGTGTGCAACTGCTCGATGTCGAGGTGGGCGGGGCCGGGGCGGGGCAGATCAAGGCCGTCCAGCAGACTGGCCGGCGGCTGCCAGCACACCGGTTCGTCGTGGATGCCGTTCCGATCGAGGAACACGCGGCCGATCTGGTCGAGCCCGTCGATCAGGCCGCGGGTGAGCAGGAACGGGAATCGCCCCCACCGGGTCCTGAACAACAGGGAGTTGTTCGGAGGATCGGGCATCTGTGGGTAGGGAAGACCGCTGATGCGCTCAAAGAGGAAGCACCGCGCGGGCTCGAAGCGTTGATTGGGGCGGGGCGGCAGCAACGAGCGGTCCCACACCTCGCGCCACTCCTCCAGCCGGAGCAGACCGGTGTAGTCAAGGCGCCGCCGCCGCGCGTAGTCGATAGGTACGTCGTGGCTGTCGAGGTAGGCGGTCAGGCGGATCAGGGCAAGCTGGATCCCTTCGTAGCGGACGTCGTCACGCAGCGCCTGCAGCGTGTGCGTCAGGATGGGCTGGTCGATGACGTCTCCGAGTTCCTTGGCGGCCGCGGTGAGTTCGATCCGGCTGTTCACAGCAGCAGGCTCGCCGCGAGCGAGGCGGCGAGGTGGTCGCGCACCTGGGGGACGGGGTTGAGGCGAACAGCCCACAGCGGCCAGACGGCGCCAGGGGTCTTGCGAGCCCGGGCGGTCACCTGGGAGGGCGTGGTGGTCGGCATCGACGGGGTGGGCAAGGCGGTGCGGTAGCGCAGCGCAGCGTTCGGCCACAGGGCCGACGCGACCGCCGCCAGGTGGACGGATTCCAGCACCGGACTGGTGTGGCGGCCCCAGGCACGGGTCACGGTGGGGCTGGCCCAGTAGCCGCGCTCCACGAAGGCCTCGTGCAGCTCCCGCATCCGTGGAGCTGCCTGGCGGCAGTCGGCTTGCCCGAGGATGCTCCAGGCGGCGGTGGCGCCCGCGGCGGCCGTCGCCACGTACGCCGGGGCCGCCCGTCCGGGGTCGACCGGCGCGCGCCGCTTGGCGCTGCTGAGGCTGCTGTTGTGCTCCCCGGCGCGCAGGTGCGCCTGGACCGGTTCATCCGGGACGAGACGGGATATCCGGTACGACGGCATATGGAACAGGATGCGGCGGGCGATGCCCTTCATGTCGGCGAGCACCGACAGGGAAGATTGCGCATTACGGCCGCAGACGCCGAAGCGGGAACGGGCCTTGGTAGTCATCCGTCCGCGGGCGAACTTCTTCGCGAGCGCCTTGCGCGCCCGCTCCGCCGCCGCGTCCAGCTTGACCTAGTCGAGGAGTTCTTCATTGAGGAGTTCGGTGCCAGTGCGGGCGGCACGCTGACAGCCCCGGTTGATCAGTGTCATCAGCGAGCCGATGTGTCCGGTGGTACGGATGTAGAGGTAGTCGGACAACTCGTCGGCGAGCATGCCGGGAAACTTCCGGCACAGCACGATCCGCTTTCCAGGGCGAGCAGCATGCTGCGCCACTCGATGCGGTGCTTGTCGTTGGTGATGGTGAACGGCTCCATCGTCAGCGGGGTGGTGCGCCGAGCGGTCTGGGCGAGCGTGATGTTGCCGCGGGAGTTGGTCTCGGAGTACAGGCCGCGGTCCGCCAGCTCGACACCGATGAAGATGATCGTGACCGGGAACCCGTTCGCGATGTACTTGAAGTGGTTGCTGACCTCGGTGCCGTTGCGGTCATGCCACTTCAAAAAGTGCAGATCGTCGATGACCAAGATGTGCGTCTCACATTGCAAGACGCAGTCCAGGGCGCGCTGAGCGAACAGGGCGGCCGTGCCGCTCTCGACGGCTCGAACACGTCGGCTCCGGTGTCCGGCCAGACCAGGTCCTCGTCGATCTCCCCGTCCGTACGACGGAGACTCATCGAGACTTCGCCGACCACACGCGACATACCCCACCCCCGGGCAGCGAGAGCGGGGAGCAGAAATCCCGGTCTCGATCAGCTGCGACGTCTCCACGATCAGACCGGAGAGGGGCGCTGCATAGATCGAGACCGGGATCAGCACTACGACGAGTGAACGATCAGACAGGAGTTCGTCTCATCACGCTGTCCTTTGGGTCGGACAAAGGCCATGGTCAATGAGAAAGGGACACGCGAAATGCGAACCTACAGTACGGCTCGTACAGGTACTCCCGAGCCAGCGGCTCCGGAGAAAGGACCAGCCAGTGCAAGTCCCGGCGGCCCGGGATGGCTACGGGTCTCGACCCGCGCGAAGAAGTCCTCCACACCCAGCCCCTCCTGATGACGGTTCCCGCACGCCCGCCGGGCGCGGTGACCAAGCTGCCGGCGGTATCACGCGGCACCTTCACCTCGGCCGGCCCGACATCGGTCAGCACAGTCTTGGACCGCGTGCCGTTGCGACTGTTGCCGTTGTTCTTCCCGGCCGGATCGTGCTTCTCGTAGCCGACGTGGTCGGTGATCTCGCCCTCCAGGGCGGACTCCAGGACCCGCTTGGTCAGCTGCTGCAACAGCCCACCCTCACCGGTCAGTTGCAGACCCTCGTTCCGAGCCCGGTCCACGATCCGGCGACACTCGGACGCCAGACCAGCGTGTTCACCCTCGCCACCTCCTTCGAAGGCCTCGAGTCGACCTTCAAGGTTCCGGCCGCCATGGCGGCCGAGGTACCCAAGTACGTCAAACGCCACCGGCACCGCCTTGGAGCAGATGATCAGCTGGGGCCAGTTACGGATCGACGCCGCGAGGCTTGAGCGCAAGCCAGCTCGAGCACACTCGGTTGATCCGGATGCGCCGGGTGGCCATCGCGGTCGCCAGCCTCGCGCTCGCGGTAGGCATCGGCTGGACCGTGTGGAACTGGCAGATGCCCTCCCGCCTACTCGGGACCGACCGCCGCCCACTGGGCACTGGACCCCGCCGAGCCGACCTGCCCCACGCGCCAGACGCCGGGCTGCCGCCCACATCCCGCGCCCAGCTCGCCGCCGAACGTCTGCCCGCCGCACCGGCCACCGAGCCGAAGCCACGCCCGACCACCGGACGCCGCGCGCTCGGAGTCGGCCCCGCCCCTGCGAGCGGGGGCGGCAGCACGGGAGCGATTGGTGATGAGGCTGGTCGAATTCGGCTCTGTCTCGTCGGCCTCCTCCGCTCCCGCCCGCGCCGCTGAACTCGGCGACCGCGGTGCACTCCAGGTCGGCAAGCGGGCCGACATCATCTCCGTGACCATGCGATCGGACACGCGTCACCCAAGCATGGGATCGACTGTTTGACGTGAGATCTAACGGTCGTTACTCTCTACTTACTCGGACCGTTACGGGGTGTTCCTGGCCAGGCCACTGCGCCGGCGTCCGTCGGTTCCGTGATCGAGCCCATTGGTGAGGGGAGTTGAGCATGGCCTTTATTCGGGCGTTCGCTGGATTCTGGTACGACTTCGTCATCGGTGACGATTGGAAGATCGCCGCGGCTGTGCTTATGGTGCTCATGGTCGGCGCCGTGGCCGTGCTGAACGGCGTCGGCGGTGTCGCACTGCTCCCGCCGCTGCTGGGAGTCCTGTTCGGCGCCGGTTTCACCGCGACCATGCTGATCGACACACGGAAGAACTGACGCCGGCAGAAACCGGCGTCAGCCGAAGGCAGCGCGCCCAGCGTGCGAACAGGCGCGCTGCGATCGTCAACTGCCGGGTGCCGTGACCGGTCTCAGTCCTTGTCCTCCTCGCGGAACACCCGGTTGGCATAGTCTTCGAGGACCTGCACGCAGGACTTCAGCTCTTCCTCGGCCGCATTGCGCTGAGCGGCACCCAGGACGTCACGATCGACGACCTTCGCGAACCACTTCTGCAGCTTGTGCAGATCCTCCTCGTTCTCTTCGAGTTCGGCGTAGGTGAAATGGTTGGCTTCGTACTCCTTTTTCACCTGCGCTCGGAAGTCATCGCACTTGTCGATGATCTCCTCGTACTCGTCGTCCCGGGTGGCGTTGAAGGCGGCGACGACATCAGAAGCGCCCGCGATGACCCGGGAACTGAGCAACGAGGCAGTGCCACCCATGTCCAGGATGTCCTTGCGCAGTGATCGCAGCGCCCGTTCCGCCGCGGGACTGGTCGGTAGAGCGGCAACCGAGTTCTGCAAGTACAGGGCCCCCAGTCCCTTGAGGCGACGCCACACCGCCGCCCGGAGACGAGAGGGTTCCGGCGGGACCCGATAGATCAGCACCAGCCACTCAGGAGCTTCGTTCATACGCTCGTCCTTGTTTATCCGTGCCGGGTGCATGCGCCCGGTACTCGACGCCAGGGCATGGATCATGCCCGGAGCGGCCCCCGCCCTCGCCCCCATGAACGACAGGCGACGGGTGTCAGCCGTTCGAACAGATTCTGAACGGAGAATACTCCGCCGCCCTAACGGTTGAAGCAGCGGAGTCATCCCGGTGCGCATGCTCACCGGGCCTCCTGCCGTGGCGATCGGATGCGATGGCACGTTCTGCCACCGTCCAGCCACTCCGCGCCGCGGCGGCACCGTCCGGGCCCCTCACTCCACACCACTGTCGTGCGCGCACGGCCTCTTCGTGATGGTCGCGCGCCAGACGCACGAGGACACCACCCATGTCGAGTCGCCCGGACGACAGCGCATGAATGTAACGACCCATAGACACTAGATGTATCAGCTGTTAGCGTCCGCACGTGATGTTCGTTTCTCGCGTCATCGTCGGCGTGAGGTGAGAGGACAGGTTATGTCTGTTGGTACCGGGGCTGTCTGGGCACTGGCTGTCGCCGTGTTCCTGGCGTGTCTCGTGGAGGCGGTGGAGGCCGTCACCATCGTCGTCGCGATGGGTATGACCCGCGGCTGGCGGTCAGCGATCGCCGGCACCGTGGTTGGCCTGGCATCGGTGATCGCCTTCGCGCTCGTTACGGGTTACGCGGTGGTCACATGGCTGCCCGAGGCCGCCCTGCAACTCGCGATCGGAGCACTCCTGTTGATCTTCGGGTTGCAGTGGATGCGCAAGGCGATCCTGCGTTCGTCCGGACGGAAGGATCTGCACGACGAGGCGGAGATCTTCGAGAAACAAAGTGCCCTGGCTCGCCAGGCGGGCGAACGGTCCTTCCTCGGACTGGACTACTTCGCATTCATAGTGAGCCTCAAGGGCGTCTTCCTGGAGGGCGTCGAGGTGGTGTTCATCGTCATCACCTTCGGTCTGAGGGCAGGCGATGTTCCGGTGGCCACGGGTGCGGCGCTGCTGGCGACAGTCATCGTCGCGGCCGCGGCGGTGGTGGCGCACGGACCGTTGACGAAGGTTCCGGAGAACACCCTGAAGTACGGCGTCGCCGTGTTGCTGTCGACGTTCGGCATGTTCTGGTGCGTCGAAGGACTCGGCACCTTCCAGCCGGACCGGCAACCGCTGGACTGGCCCGGCGGCACCGTCGCGCTCGGCGCGGTCCTGGCCGGCTGGCTGGCACTGTCCCAACTGCTGATCCGGGTCCTGCGGGTGCGGCCGACCAAGACCGTGCCCCCGGCGTTGACAACCGGGATGGCGCCGACCGAGGACGTCGGGCCGTGAGAGGGTACCTGCGGCTCTGGGGCATTCCACGGCCGCAGGGAATGGCGGGTGCGCCGGACGCGTCCAGTCCGAGCGGGAAGACAGTATGAGATCGGGCGGGCAACGATGCCGCCAAGAATTATCGAGGGAAAGACCAGTTCAACTTCTTCTGCGACTTGACTCGCCTCCGAGTATTCCCTTGGCAGCCTGAGTCAATTTACCGAAGTACTCAATGCGCATTCCAGACGGACGCGCCGGTTCAAGGGTTTCCTCGACTCGTAGGAAAGGCGTGACCATGCCGCCGTCCACGAGCCTGATGAACTCCTCCTCCATGAGCTTGTGCGCTTTACTTTCTCCACTTTCTCCGCGGACTCACTGACTACGCGGCTCCTTGAACGCCTCCGTGAACACCTCCGCGACCGTCGCTGACCTGCCCATACGGCCAGCGTGATCCGCGGCTCCGGTTTCCTCAACGGTTCTCCGCGCCGTGTCCAACACGGCCAGGCGTTCTGGATCGCCCCTCCCCCAAGAATTCACCGCAATACGAAAAGTTCATCCGGGTGTGGCCCGTCTTATCTGTGGGTTCATTTATGCCGGATAAATTCCGAAGAAGTCCCGAGCTGGGACACCGGGCTCGGAGGCACCCCGCCCCGTCGCCCCGAACTGTCCAGCCAAGAAATGGAGCCTGGACCGATGACCGGAGCATTCGGCGTGCGTAAGTCGCCCATCCTCTTGCTCGTCCATGTCTTGATCCTCACCGGACTGCTGGCCGCGTGCGGCAGTTCGACCAAAACGGCCAGTTCATCCGTCGACAACCCCGCCACTCTGACGCTGGCCATCTCCAGCGTAGAAGGCTCCCAACAGCTCCAGAAGCAGTTCGGCCCGCTACAGGCCAAGCTGACGAAGATTCTGCACATGCCGGTGAAGCTGTTCCCGGTCGCCGACCGGACGGCCGCCGCGGCGGCGATCGAGTCCAACCATCTGGACCTGGTCATGGCCGGCCCCGCCGAGTACGTCGCCCTCCGCGCGGAGTCCGGCACACTGCCGGTCGTCGGTCTCAGCCAGCCCGGCTACCGGACCCTGTGGGTCGTGCACGGCGGCAGCGCGATCACCTCGCTGGCCCAACTGAAGGGCAAGGCCGTGGGCCTGACCGATCCCGGCTCCACGAGCGGATACGTCTACCCGCTGAAAATGCTCCTCGACGCCGGACTGAAGCCCGGCAGCACCGTCACGACCCAACCGCTGAGCAGCAATCAGGCAGCCGCGTTCCTCGGGCACAAGGTGGACGCGGTCGCCACCTACCCGGCCGGATACGCGGCCCTGCTGAAGCTCGGCGGCCTCACACCCCAGCAGGCGCCCGTCATCGCGCGAAGCCCGATGTTCCCGCCCAACCTCATCATCGCCAACCCCCGGCTCTCCGCATCGCTGCGCAACCGCATCAAGAGCGAACTGTCCGCCAACAGCGCCGCGATCATGAAGTCCATCCAGGCAGCCGGGGGCATCTATGTGAGCAGCTACGCCGAATCGAAGATCATCCCGGTCACCGACAAGGACTTCGACATGATCCGCCAGGCATACCGTCAGGACGGATACCCGAACCTCGCGAAGATCCCCTCCTGATGTGGAAGGCAGCAACCGGATGTCACTCAGCATGACCGACCGGGCGCAGCGCCAGGCGGGTCACCCGCCGCCTCGTCTGCCCAGGACGTCACCGTTCCTGCTCGTCGTGGCGGTCGTGGTCCTGGGGGGATTCGTCTGGGGAATCGTCTGGAGCGGCCTGAACCCCAGCACGCTCGTCTCCGGGGCCCCGGGGTTGGTCAACTTCCTGGGCAAGGCGTTCCCGCCGGTGCTCGAGCAGGGCCGGACCGTCGCCTCCGCCACCGGGCAGACCATCGAGATGGCCATCGTGGGCACCGTCTTCGGTGCGGTGGCCAGCCTCCCGGTCGCGGTGCTGGCAGCACGGAACCTCAGCCCCGCACCCCTGGCCGCCACCGTGCGCTCGCTGGTCACATCACTGCGGGCCATCCCGGACCTGGTCTGGGGTCTGGTGTTCGTGGTCGCGGTCGGGCTGGGACCCGCGGCCGGCATCTGTGCGATCGCCGTCGACACGATCGGGTACTGCGGCCGGCTGTTCGCCGAACGGGTCGAGGAACTCGACCCGGCACCCCTGCGGGCGCTGCGCGCCACGGGCGCCCACACCCCGGCCGTGATCGTCTGCGGCGTCGTACCCGCCGTCCTTCCGTCGTTTGTGGCCACCAGCATGTTCGCGCTGGAGAAGGCGGTGCGGTCCGCCGTCGTGCTGGGCCTGGTCGGCGCGGGCGGGATCGGCATCGACCTGTCCACGGACATGCAACTGTTCCAGTATCAGCAGGCGCTGACCATCGTGATCATCATCTTCGTCGTCGTCATCGCTGTCGAGCGGGTCTCCGCCGCGGTCCGCAGGCGGATCCTGTGACGCGCCCGCAGGCCCGGGAGCGTGCCGAAAGGAATGGGCCCATGCCGCCAATGTCAGCAGCTCCCGTCTCGGACGTGACCGCAGGATGTCCCCGATGACCGCCCCCGATCCCGTGACCACTCCCGACGCGGCACACCCCGACGGTGGCCTCCCCGGCGCCGAGGTCACCGGGATGCCCATCGAGGTGACGGAACTGGCCAAGACCTACGGTGATGTCTCCGCCATCCGGCAGGTCTCACTCACCATCAGGCCAGGCCAACGTGTCGTGCTGCTGGGCCCGAACGGATCCGGGAAATCAACACTGCTCCGCTGTCTGGTACGCCTGGAGCAGCCGACCGCCGGGACCGTGACGATCGGCGCTCACCCGGTCACCACCCTGGACGCGCACGGACTGCGGGCGCTGCGGCGCGAGGTCGGCTTCGTATGGCAAACCCATGACCTGGTCGGATACAGCACGGTGTTCGCGAACGTCCTGCACGGCGCACTCGGGCGGGGCGGCATCCGGTCGTGGTGGCCCGCCACCGCCCCGGGCGCAGAGCGTGATTTCGCGTACGAATGCCTCGACCGGGTCGGGTTGGCCCACCTTGCCCAGCGGCGCGCCAGCACCCTGTCAGGTGGACAGCAGCAGCGCGTCGCCATCGCGCGCATGCTCATGCAGCGCCCGCGCCTCATCCTCGCCGACGAACCGATCGCCAGCCTCGATCCGCGGGCCGCCACCGAAGTGATGGACCTGCTGTGGAATCTGGCCACCGAGACCGGGGCCACGGTCGTCTGCACCCTGCACCAGGTAGACGCCGCCAAGCGCTATGCCGACCGGATCCTCGGCATGCGCGGCGGGCACCTCGTCCTGGACCGGCCCTCTACCGACATCAGTGACAACGAACTTGACCTGCTGTACGCCGGAGCGGGCGAACCGCCGGCCACCATCGGCACGCCGGTCACGAACGAAAGGAAACACACGTGAAGGTCGCAGTCCTCGGCGCCGGCATTGTCGGAACCGCCGTCGCGTGGCGGCTCGCGGAAGCGGGCGCCGACGTCCTCGTCGTCGACGTGAGCCAGCCCGGTGCGGCCGCCACCGGGGCAAGCCTCGCCTGGGCCAACGCCAGCAGCGCCGCGTCGGAAGACTACTTCGCTCTCCGGGTGGCGGGCCTGGACGAACACCGGCTGATCTCGAAACAACTGCAGGGGGACTGGACTCTGGCCTCCGGCCACCTTCAGTGGGCCGATACCCAGCCGGAGACCGAGGCGCTGCGAGACCGGTACACGCGGCTGCGATCACGCGGGTACCCGGCCGAACTTCTCAACCCTGCCGAGGCGAGCGCCAGTTTGGAACCGTCCGTCCGGTTCGCCGGGCCGGAACATCCCGTCCTGCACACCCCGGACGAGCCGGCCATCGACGCCCCGGCCATGGCCAGGCGGCTGCTGCGCGCCGCGGTGACCTGTGGCGCCGTCCCGGCGCTCGGCAAACCGGTCCGCTCCCTCACGGTGCGCGGCGGGCGGGTCGCCGCCGTCGTCGTAGGCGACACCAGCCACGGCGTCGACGCGGTCATCAACGCGGCCGGGGCGAACGCCCATCACCTGGCCGACATGGCCGGGCGCCGACTGCCCCTGCGTGACGAACCCGGGCTCGTCGCCCGGCTGTACTGCGACCCGGTGCCGGTCCGGCACACCATGCACGCGCCCGGCATCGAGATCCGGCCCGACGGACCACGACAGGTCCTCTTGCACAGCCGAGCCGTCGACGCCCAGTTGTCCCCCGACGGCTACCCGCACGACCAGCACATCGACGATCTGTGCCGACGCGCCGCCGACATCGTGCCCGAGCTGGCCGCCGCGGAACTGCGCGATGCCCGCGTGGGCTGGCGCCCCGTCCCACAGGACGGCTGGCCCAGCGTCGGCGGCCTCGCATCGATACCCGGCTACTACGAAGCCGTCACCCACAGCGGCGTAACCCTCGCGGGAATCATCGCCAAGCTCCTCACCGAGGAGATCCTCACCGGTACGGTCCACCCGCTCCTGGCACCCTTCCGGCCCGACCGCGACGGCCTGCGTCCGACGCACACGTGAGTCCGCTGTCCGGCCGCGTCGGCGATCGCGCCGACCGCCTGCAACGGGCCGGGGCAAGGGCGGCTCGGGGGGGGCGGCGCCGGTCCGACGGCCGGACCGTTTCCCCGAGCCGCCGCACAGCGCGCACGGCTCTCGGCCGGGGGCGGCTACCGCTGTTCGAGCGGCTCCGCCGTGATCGCGCTCGGCTCGCCCTGACGACCGGCCTGACCAGCCCTTGGCCGCCCGGCGCAGACATATCTCGCCCACCTGCTCGCAGGGGGCCGACGCCGGGGGCGCACCATCCGTGTCGCCGCCGCCTCTTCGACGGCCTCTGCGTCGGTGTCATCGCCTCGGTGTCATCGCCTGCCCGCCTCCATGAGCACACACCCTGGAGACCTGATGAGTATCGCTGTCATCGGGGAGTCGCACCAGCGGCTCTCTGCCGCCGCCTACCTAGCCACGCTTGGCGAGACGGTCGCCACCACATGCCTCGACACAACCGAGTACGAGGTCGCCGTTCTCTCCAACCCATCAACACGTCAAACCGTCGGCCGACTGGAAAGCACCCCGGAGGACGAGGTGGAAGGCGTCCTGATCATCGATACACCCGAGACGCTACCGGCCACGATCCAAGCATGGGCGCCGATCCTGACCGATCGAGTGGTCGTGGTGGCCGCCTGCGGTCTGAGCGGTCCGATTCTCGTCGAGTCGCTCTGCCGGCAACACGGCGTCCTGCCGACCGTCGTCGCCGACGCGGCCGGCTACCCGGTTCTCGGGGAAATGCGGGGCTCCGTGATGACGATCCGCGCGGTCAAACGGGGCCTGCTCGTTGGTGTACCGGGGCAACCGGAGCCCGACGTGATCGATGTGCTCCGTCGTATCGTGCCCGACGGGACGGCCACGGACCGCCTCCGGTCCTCCTTGTCCAACACCAATCCGCTCCTTCATCCGCCTGTCGCCGTACTCAACGCGACAAACATCGAGCGCCAGATCGAGACGACCCTGTTCCGTGACGCGCTGACACCCTCCGTGTCAGAACTCATCAACGCCGTTGACGAGGAACGACTCCGCGTCCTTGACAAGCTCGGCCTCCCCGATGTTCCGGTTCTTGAGCACTTCGTCACGTATTACGGAGACCAGGGCCTCACCGGCTCAACTCTGCGGGATGCGCTCTCGACGTTTCCCGCATTCACCCACTCGCGGCTGCCACAACAGCTTCACTGCCGTTTCCTCGACCAGGACGTACGCCATGGCCTCGCCCCGATGGCCGCGCTCGGCGACCTGATCGGCGTCCCGTGCCCGCGCACGAACGCAGTCGTGGAGATCTCGTCGACGCTGCTGCGGCTCGATCTTCGCGAGGACGCGGCAGACATCGCCCAAGCCGCACTCGCCGACGTATGACACTCGTCGAACTCGACGCTTCATGACGGCCCGTCGGATCTTCTGGCGGACCGTCCGGCGAACAGCCGACCGCGCTGTGGACCAGTGGCCGGTGCGGGCCGCGGCGGTCAGATGCGCCAGGAACGGATCTTCTCGGCGGCACCGAAAACATCTTCCTTGCCCGACATGAGGATTTTGCACAGTTCGACGAGTTCGCCGTAGGGGGAGTCGATCCCCTCGCCGCAGGCATGCATGTAGGCGATCGTGACCGCGCACGCATAGCGGACGTTGAGGGACGGCAGCGGCCGCAGCAGGAGCAGGGTCTGCAGCAGAGCGGCGGCGCGCCAGGACGCGTCGGGGTCGACGCCGAGACGGGGTGGGTCGACGCGGTGCCGGGCCACGGCCGCCACGAGTGCCGAGAAGTCGCTGATGTGAGGCTGGTCGGCCAGTGCCTTCTCGTGCTGCTGCAGGAGCCAGCGCACATCGATGTGGACGAGGGGTGCCATGGATTCAGGCGGCCCTGCCCATCGCACCGGACGCCGGACCGTCGTCGATGCCCGCGGCGGCGATGGCGTCCGTCAGCGCAGGGTCGGTGAAGACCCGCTGGAACTCGTCCGCCGCGGCCTTCAGGGCCCGCTGATGGGCGATCGCATCGCGGGTGGATTCCCGCACGAATGCCTTCAGGGTCATACCGCGGGACCGGGCGACCTCCCGGAGGTCTTCAAGGTCCGCGTCGGAAAATTCCACATTGAGTGCTCCCATGCGCTCATGGTACCGCTGGGGTACCCGGGGCTCAATAGTCCCAGGTCAGGCCGGGCGCCCCGGGTACCGCTACGCTACGAGAGGAAGGGCACCGACCGCGGACCCGGCCTCGGCGAAGGCCCCGGACCTCGTCGGCCGCGACGTCACGGCAAGCGAGCCGAACACGAAGCACGTCGGCGACATCACCTATCTCGGGGCGCCCTTAACGAGCGGCATATCAAGTGACAAGTAACCCACTAGTAACTTACTGGGCGGGTTTTTACTTATCTGGGCGGCTTGTCCGGTTAGCGGGTGCGCTGCTGGTCCGGCGCAACGGTTTCTCGTACTTGCCGCCCCACGCCAGGCATTGGGCGGGTCCCGCCGCCGCGCACCGCTGGCCCCCTGCTGGTCGGCGAGGAGGCCAGTGTGGCGCCGGGCACTGATATCGCATCAAGCCGCGGCGGGCTCCGGCTCAGGGTCCGGGTCCTGCGGGGTGGGGGCGGCGAGCTGGAGGCGGCTGCCCATGTTCAGCCGCACCTCGCCGTACGGTTGGATGGATGTGCATCCAGAACAGCGGGGTCAGGGCCCGCTTGTCCTCATCGGTCAGCACGTCGGCCCATTCGGGGTCGGCGAGCATGTTCTGGAGCATCAGGGTGTTTACCTGTTGACTGAACTACCGGGAGTGTTTGCGCAGTTCAGAGGACAGTCTGCGCAGCGGGTGGCTATGGTCCCGGCTCGTGATCGAGAGACATGGAGAAAGCCCGGATCTGCGCTCGCTCGACGTACCACGAGTCGGCTCGCTCCTGGAGACCGGCGATGTGTGGGAGCCGTACCGGCTGCTTGATTCAGCAGGCACGGTTGCCGAGCCGGTCGCGGTGTACCTGAAGGACCTGCAGGGCATCGGACGGCCCGCGACGACGCAGCGTTCGTGCGGGATGGGTATGCTGCGCTGGTTCCGGTTCCTGTGGGCGGTCGAGGCGCCGTGGGAACAGGCGACCCGGGACGAGGCCCGTGATTTCTCGCGCTGGATCCAGATCAGCGACAAGCCGAAACGTGCCGGCGCTCATGCCGCCGCGGCGGTCCCGAATCCGGTGACAGGCAAGGCCGGACCGGGCCGCAAGTACGCCCCGGCCACCCGCGGCCACAGCGAAAGCGTGCTCCGCGGCTTCTACGACTTCCACCGCGATGCCGGGTCGGGACCGATGGTCAACCCGTTCCCGCTGGTCCGACGCGGTACCAGAGCCAACGCCCACCACAACCTAATGAATCTCTACCGCAACGCACGCTCAGGGCTATACCGCCCGCGGCACGTTCAGCGGGTGCCACGGTGCATTCCGGACGAGAAGTTCAACGAGGTGTTCGCCCAGCTCCGCTCCCATCGGGACCGGGCTCTGGTGGCCTTCTGGGTGTCCACAGGCGCCCGGGCGTCCGAGCTGCTCGGCGCCAACTACGACGACTCCGCGTTCCCCATGGCCAATTCCGCGGAGTTCGGACTGGGGAATATCGCCGTCGTTCACACAGCGGGCGCCGGTATCGGCGAAGTGCCCCCGGAGGGCGGGATGTTCTGGCAGAAGTACCGCCTCTGGGGGGGTAGTGGTTGAACCGGTGCGTGCAGCGTGTGTTGGCGCGGGTGCGGCGGGCAGCGTGGCGGCTGGAGCAGGCTGGGCTTGGAGGTGGTCGGGGGCCTGGTGGGGTGTGTCTAAGGGGCCAGACGTGATCCGTCGTCAGCGAAGTAGTGCAGTGCGGTGATGTCGGCATGAGCGGTGACTCGACCGTGCGGCACGATCGCTGCGGGGACGCGCAGACGGATCATTTGCGTGTCGACGCCGAGATGCACGAGCCGGTCGCGTCCGTGCAATTCACTCATCATGACGGTGCCCTCGAATCGCACGGCAGAGTCCGGACCCTGGCCGAGGTGGATGTCGTCAGGGCGGATTCCGATGCGCGCGGCCGGGTGCGTGTTGTTTGAAAGTGCGCCGCTGCTGGGGAGCATGTTCATTCCGCCGAGGAATGTTGCAACGAATTCGGTGGCGGGAGTGTTGAACACCTCGTCGGGCGGTCCGGCCTGTTCTATGCGGCCCGTGTTCATCACGACGAGCTGGTCAGGCTAGAGCGTTGGAGATGAGGAGACGGCGGGCGCTGAATCGGTGGCCATGTGGTGGAGGAGGTCGTAGGCGCTCTCGGCGTGCAGGTGGACGTCCACGCCGCCCTCCTCGACTTCGGGGCGGACGCGCAGGCCCATGGTCTTGTCGAGGGCCTTGGCGATCAACCAGGTGGCGCCGAAGGAGTACAGCAGTACGGCGATGGCACCCACCGCCTGCTTGCCGAGGAGGCCGAGTCCGCCGCCGTAGAACAGGCCGTCCACGCCGTTGGGGGCTTCGGAGGTGGCCAGGACGCCCACGAGCAGCGTTCCGGTGATGCCGCCGACCAGGTGGATGCCGACGACGTCGAGGGAGTCGTCGTAGCCGAGCCGGTACTTGAGGCCGACGGCCAGCGCGCACACCGCGCCGCCGATCGCGCCCAGCAGCAGCGCGCCGAGCGGCGAGACGGCCCCGCAGGACGGGGTGATGGCGACGAGCCCGGCGATCGCGCCCGACGCAGCGCCGAGACTGGTCGCGTGGCCGTCGCGCAGCTTCTCCACGACGAGCCAGCCGAGCATCGCTGAGCAGGTCGCGGTGAAGGTGTTCAGTACGACGACGGAGGCGGCGTTGGACGAGGTGAGCGCGGAGCCGCCGTTAAAGCCGAACCAGCCGAACCACAACAGGCCCGCACCGAGCATCACCAGGGGCAAGTTGTGCGGGCGTTCCGCGCCGCCCTCCTTCTTCCAGCCGATGCGCTTGCCGAGGACGAGGATCACGGCGAGGGCCGCCGCACCCGAGTTGATGTGCACGGCCGTGCCGCCCGCGTAGTCGATTGCGCCGAGCTTGTTGACGATCCAGCCGCCGACGACGTTGTCGCCGTCGAATGCGAACACCCAGTGCGCGACCGGGAGATACACCAGGGTGACCCAGATTCCCGTGAAGGCCATCCAGGCCCCGAACTTGATGCGGTCCGAGATCGCGCCGCAGATCAGGGCGGCGGTCAGGGCCGCGAACAGCGCCTGGAAGGCGGCGAAGACCGAGAGCGGGATGACGGCCTTCGGGTCGTCGTTGATGATGCCGCTCAGGCCGAAGTACTCGGTGACGTCACCGAGGATCCCGGCCCCGCCTATCGAGTCGCCGAACGCGGCCGAGTAACCGTAGACGACCCAGATACAGCCGACCAGGGCCACGGCCCCGAACGTCATCATGATCATGTTGAGGACGCTCTTGGCGGCGACCATGCCGCCGTAGAAGAGCGCGACGCCCGGCACCATCAGACAGACGAGTGCCGTGCTCGCGAGCATCCAGGCGGTACTTCCGGTGTCCATGCGCACGCTCCGCGGAGTGGATCGGTGGGTCCTACAGACAGCCGGCCCACAGAAGGAAACGAAGTTTCACTGCAGTAGACCGATCGGGTGTTACGGACGCTCAAGCGCCGGATTAAGGGCGAGTTTCGGTCACTGCCCAGGCTCCCCGGTCCAGCCGGAACCGGGGATGCGGCCCGGCCCGGGGCCAGGTCGGCTGCCATCGCCCCGATCAGCCGGGCGAACCCGGCGCCGTGCCCCGAGCAGGGCGACACGATGGCCAGGGGGCTGTGCCGGTCGAGGACGAAGTCCTCGTCGGGGGTGATGCGGTAGAGGCAGCCGGCCTCGGTGACCGGCTCGGGGCCGAGTCCCGGCAGCCGGTCGAGGACGAAGCCACCGACGCGCGTGCGCGAGGCCGGGTCGACGACCCCGTCGCGGGTGCGGGCCGTGGTGGGGGTGCCTCGGTCGGGCTCGGCGACCTTGACCGCGGGCAGCGGGCCCCGTCGCTGCCCGACGGCAGGCCGAAGACCTGTGGGGTCGCGTCCTTGGAGACCAGCACCGGCAACGGCACGTCCGGATCTTGCTGCCGGAAGTGGAAGACCTGCTGCTGGGTCACCCGCAAGGGCGGCAGGATGACGGGACAGCCCGAGGCCGGGCAGCCAGGGCCCGGAGGCGACCACGACCGTGTCCGCGACGAACGGCGCACCGACGGAACTCTCTGACCGGGGACGATGCACTCTTGCGCAGAGATCGTCTCCCAGGCTGTCGAAGATCTTTTCCCGCCGGACGAGGCGCCCCTCGCTTGCGACCTGGCCAGAGCGTCCGTCAACTCATCGGCGTACGCCGGGTGTTTCGTCGGTGCCCCCGAACTCCCGGCCGTCGTCAGTGCGTACCCGCGCCTTCCCTGCCCGCAGGCCGCCCGTCCGCCCACCGCCCGGACGTCGATGCGTGCAACTGACGGCGGTGGGCGCCGAGTTCTACCGCCGCGCCGTCGCAATCCTGGAGCAGGTCGACCAGGCGACGGCAGACCTGGAACAAGTCGCGGCCGGTCGGGCAGGGCGCCTCCGGGTCGGCTTCCCGAGTTCGGCCAGTTACTCGATCCTGCCCCACGCCGTCCGCAGCACCCGTGAGCAGGCACCGGACCTCGACATCGACCTCGTACCGCTCACCAGCGCCGAGCAGGTGGAAAGAGTGCACGAGGGAACGATCGACATCGGCATCGTGCGGGGCGAAGCAGGCGCCCTCGACCTGCAGACCAGGAGACTCTACGAAGAACAGATCGTCGCCTGCCTGCCGAAGGACCATCCACTGGCCGCGAACGAGCTCGTCAGCGCCGAGGACCTGGCACGCGAACCGCTGATCTTCTTCCCCGCCAGAGACATGCCCGGCTTTGTGGCGGAGATCAGGCCGATCTTCAACGGTATGCCGTTCCCCCGCATGCGGACCCGCGTCGTCCACCAGGAGACGGCGCTCGGCTTCGTCGCCGCGGGCGTGGGCTTCACGCTGCTGCCGGAGTCGGTCACGTCATTCATGCCCTCGTCGGTCCGAGTGGCCCGGATCGACTCCTGCCCGACCACCGTGATGTACGTCGCCGAACCACGGACGCTCACCCCGGCCGCGCGGTTGTTCCAGCGGGCACTCTTCGAGGCGGCGGCCGCCGTGTCCGCACCTTGATCGGCCTCGTCGGCCGTAGTGCTGGCGGCTCCCGTTCCGGTACGAGCCGGCTGAGCCGCGGTCACTGGCAGTGGACGCTGTGACGTTAGGGTTTACTTATGGGAGAAGATTCGAACCAGCTGCTGCGCAACGTCGGCACGGCACGCGACCGCCCTGCCGACGAGCCGATCGAGACGCTCGAACTCGAGGCAGCGATCGCCCGCAACGTGCGTGAACTGCGCCATCAGCGCGGGCATTCGGTCACCGACCTGGCGGCCAAGGTCGGTATCTCCAAAGCGATGCTTTCCAAGATCGAGAATGCCCAGACCTCGTGCAGCCTGAGCACGCTCTCCCTGCTGGCCAAAGGCCTCGACATTCCGGTGACCTCACTGTTCCGCGGAGCCGACGCCGAGCGCCCGGTCTCCTATGTGAAGGCCGGGCGAGGCACACCGATCGTTCGCAGCGGCAGCCAGGTGGGGCATGACTACAAGCTCCTCGGATCTCTTCGCGGTGAGCACAAGCGCCTCGAGTGCCTGCTCGTGGCTCTCACCGCGAAGAGCCAGACCTATCCACTCTTCCAGCACCCCGGCACCGAGTTCATATACATGCTGGAAGGCGTGATGGACTACGGCCACGGACGCAGTGTCTACCGCCTCAAGCCGGGCGACGCCCTGATCCTCGACGGCGAGGGAGCCCACGGCCCCGTCGACCTGGTGGACCTGCCGATCCGCTTCCTTTCCGTGATCGCTTTCCCCGACGGCACCAACTGAGGCCCCCATCCAGGCCTCTGCGGAAGGCAGGAACCTCAGCCCAGCAGAGACGGTTCGAGGCTCCTGCCCGACGCGGGGCAGACGAGAATGTGACGACAGGGCCTGGAGGACGTCGGCGTCATGGCCGGCGCCGGTGCCCAGCTGCGGCGCCGTGTCGAGCACGTCGGCGAGCCGGTCGCGCAGCCGTGGTTCGAAGTCGACGGTGGAGCTGAAGGACTCCTCGGTCATCTCCGCGGTGCAGCCCTCCTGCGTGGCGAGCTTGCGCGCGGCCCGCCCGATCTCGTCGACGAGATGGCGGGTGACGGCGTCGTCGGGATGGCGTACATCGAGCCAGAGGTCCACCCGGGAGGCGATGACGTTGGTGCCACCGGGCACGGGCACGAGCCGACCGACGGTGGCCCGGGCGTCCGGGACGGCGCGGGCGAGGCACCGCACCTCGGCCACCAGCAGTGCCGCGGCCACCTCCGCCCGGCACGCGCCCCGTCGCGTCAGCACGTTGAGTGCCCGGGTGGGCGTGTCGAGGGCCACCGTGACCGGTGCCTCGCCGGCGAACCGTGCCTGGTCGCGGGCCGCGAGCCGCTGCTGCCGCCCGTCGACCGTCAGCCGAAGGGGGCCGAGCGCGATGAAGAGGCGATCGAGCCCCGGGAACGTCGAGAACGGCGCGTCGCGGTCGAGATCGGCCACGCTGATGCGCCACAGGACCCGGCCGGACGCGTCTGTCCCGGTCGCGAGCTCCCGGGTGACTCCGGCACCGTTGCGCCAGAGGGCCGGGGCCACCCGGGAGGGGTCGAGCATCCCGGTCACGTCACCGCATCTCGCCGGCACCGACATAAGGGTGCAGGCTGTTCAGCGGTTTGCCCTCGGCGAACCGTTCGAGGCGGAAGTCCGAGGCGGGGATGCCGGGGTCGGTGCTGTCGCCCTCGAACACCAGGTCGGCGACGAGGTCGCCCACGGCCGGGCTGATCTTGAAGCCGTGGCCGGCGAACCCGGCGCAGAGGATCAGGCCGTCGACGCCTCCGACCGGGGCGATCACGGGGTTCCAGTCCGGCGGGACGTCGTACACCCCGGCGTAGGTGTGGGTGACCGACGGGTCGGGGAAGCCCGGGAAGCGGTGCATCACCTTCTCCGCGTACTTCTCGATACTGGCCTCGCCGGCGATGTTGGAGTAGCTGTCGGGGTCGACGAACTTCTTCTGGAAGTCGGCATGGTCGCTGTTGCCGACGAGGAACTGGCCCGCACCCTCCAGTCGGCAGTACTGCAGGCTCACCAGGTCGGACACGACCGGGAGGTTCGGCAGCGGCTCGCCGGCGTCGACGATGAGGAGCTCCGAGCGGTAGGCCTCCACCGGGAAGTCGATCCCGAGGTCGGCGAGCAGCTTCGCCGACCACCAGCCCGAGGCGACGACGACCAGGTCGGCGTCGATCACCTCACCACCGTCGAGCTCCACACCCGTCACCTTGTCGCCCGCGGTGAGGATGCGGGCGACGGGGGTGTTCTGCCGGATGCGCGCGCCGTGTTTGCGGGCCACCTGCCCGTAGTGCAGGGCGAGTTGAGTGGCGTCCGCGAACCCGCCACGCGGTTCGTACGACGCCAGCGCGACGTCGCCGACCTCCATCATCGGCCACAGCTCGGCCAGCCGGTCGTTGTCGATCAGGTCGACGTCGATGCCGAGGCCCTGGTGCATGGCGGTGTTGGCCCTGAGCGGCCCGGCGTTCTCCTCGCCGACGATGACGGTGTAGCCGACCTGGCGGAAGCCGACCCGGTCGCCGAGCTCCTCGAAGACCGGCATGCTCCGCCACGCCATCGCGGCGATCGAGGGCACGCCGTAGTGCGCGCGTACGATCCCGCTGGACTTTCCGGTGCCGCCGCCGGTGAGCTGGTGCCGCTCCAGGACGAGTACGTCGGTGAGTCCGCGCTGCGTCAGTGCCCGGGCGATCGAGAGTCCGATCAGGCCGCCTCCGACGAGCACTGCCTTCGTCGCCATCAGAACCCCTGTCCCGGGATCCAGGAGGTACCGGCGAGCGGGACGCGGGCCATGGCGGCCGCCTCGATGGAGGTGGCGACCATGTCCTCGGGTTCGAGGTGGGTGACATGGGCCTTGCCGCAGGCGCGGGCGATCGTCTGGGCCTCCATGGTGAGTACCCGCAGGTAGTTGGCGACTCGGCGGCCGCCCTCGACCGGGTCGAGCCGCTGTTGCAACTCCGGGTCCTGGGTGGTGATGCCCGCGGGGTCCTGGCCCGCCTGGAACTGGTCGTAGAACCCGGCCGCCGAGCCGAGCTTCTCGTACTCCGCTGCGTACTTCGGGTTGTTGTCGCCCAGCGCGATGAGCGCGGCAGTGCCGATGGCGACGGCGTCGGCACCGAGGGCGAGCGCCTTGGCGACGTCGGCCCCGGAGCGGATCCCGCCGGAGACGATGAGCTGGACGCCGTCCGGCTTCTTGTGGACGCCGAGTTCCTGGAGCGCCTGCACCGCCTGTGGAACGGCGGCGAGGGTCGGGATGCCGACGTGCTCGATGAAGACGTCCTGGGTGGCGGCAGTGCCGCCCTGCATGCCGTCCACCACCACCACGTCCGCGCCGGCGTGCACGGCGAGCTTGACGTCGTAGTAGGTGCGCGAGGCGCCGACCTTGACGTAGACCGGCTTCTCCCAGTCGGTGATCTCACGGATCTCGTTGATCTTGATGGTGAGGTCGTCCGGGCCGGTCCAGTCGGGGTGGCGCGAGGCCGAGCGCTGGTCGATGCCTGCGGGCAGGTCCCGCATGCCGGCGACCCGCTCGGAGACCTTCTGGCCGAGCAGCATGCCGCCACCGCCCGGCTTGGCGCCCTGGCCGAGGACGATCTCAATGGCGTCGGCACGGCGCAGGTCGTCCGGGTTCATGCCGTAGCGGTTGGGCAGGTACTGGTAGACCAGCGTCTTGGAGTGGCCGCGCTCCTCCGGGGTCATGCCGCCGTCGCCGGTGGTGGTGGAGGTGCCGGTGGCCGAGGCCGCGCGGCCGAGGGCCTCCTTGGCGTTGGCTCCGAGGGCCCCGAAGCTCATGCCGGCGATCGTCACCGGGATGTCGAGCCGGAGGGGGTACTTGGCGTTGCGCGCGCCCAACACCACGTCGGTGCCGCACCGCTCGCGGTAGCCCTCCAGCGGGTAGCGCGACACCGAGGCGCCCAGGAAGAGCAGGTCGTCGAAGTGGGGCAGGGCGCGTTTGGCGCCCCAGCCGCGGATGTCGTAGATGCCGGTCTCGGCGGCTCGCTGGATCGCGGCGATGGTGGCCCGGTCGAAGGTCGCGGACTCGCGCAGGCCCAGCCGGGCCCGGTCGTCGGAGGTGAGGGTCATCGGATCCTGCCTCAGTACTCGTTGTCGTGGGTGAAGTGGTAGAGAGTGCGGGCCGAGCCGTAGCGCTTGTACGACGCTGGGTCGTCGTCCTCGAAGCCGGCCGCCTTGAGCAGACCGGCCAGCTCCGCGAGGTGCTCGGGCCGCATCTCCTTCTCGACGCAGTCGGCCCCTAGCGACTTGGCGGTGCCGCGCAGGTAGATGCGGGCCTCGTAGAGCGAGTCGCCGAGCGCGTCCCCCGCGTCCCCGCGGACCACCAGGCGGCCCTTCTGCGCCATGAAGGCGCTCATGTGCCCGACGTCGCCGCCGACGACGATGTCGATGCCCTTCATCGAGATGCCGCAGCGGGCGCCGACGTCGCCGTCTACGACCAGCAGACCACCGCGGCCGGTGGCCCCGGCCGACTGTGCGGCAGAGCCCGTGACATGGACGGTGCCGCTCATCATGTTCTCGGCCACACCCTGGCCGGCGTTGCCGTTGATGACGACCTCGGCCTGCTGGTTCATGCCGGCGGCGTAGTAGCCGAGGTGACCGTTGACGGTGACCTTGACCTGCGCGTCGAGGCCGACGGCGACGTTGTGGGCGCCGCGCGGGTTCTCGATCACATACTCACCTTCGAGGTCCGCGGCGTGGAGCGCCTGGTTGACCTCGCGCAGGGGCGTGGTGCTCAGGTCGAACGCGGGCACTGCCTCGTCGGCGGAGCTCATGCCGACACCTCCTGACGGTTCCAGTGGTAGATGACCTCGGGCTCGGGCTCCCAGATCCGGGCGTTCTCGACGCCGGGCAGGTGGGCGAGGGCCCGGTACTCCGACGCCATCGCCACCCAGTCGTCGGTCTCGGCGATGACGGCCGGCTTGCAGGCGATGGCGTCGCGGACGACCGCGAAGCTGTCGCGGTTGGAGACCAGCAGGGTGTAGAAACCGTCGAAGGTCCGGGTCAGGTCGGTGAGCGCCTCGTCGATGCCCTTGCCGTCCGCGAGCCGGTGCGCGACGAAGCGGGCGCCGACCTCGGTGTCGTTCTCGGAGTCGAACTCGACGCCGGCGGCCCGCAGGTCACGGCGGATCGTGGCGTGGTTGGAGAAGGAGCCGTTGTGCACCAGGCACTCGCCCGGACCCACGGCGTAGGGGTGCGCGCCCGACGACGTGACCGCCGACTCGGTCGCCATCCGGGTGTGGCCCACGCCCTGCCAGCCCTGAGCCTTCGCAAGGCCCCAGCTCTCGGCCAGCGCCCGCGGGGCGCCGACGCCCTTGAGGACGGCGAGGTCCTCGCCGAAACCGCCGATGAGGATGTGCGGGTAGGCATTCTCCGCGGCGGCCAGCAGCACCTCCGAGTCGACGTCGGCGCTGACGAGCACCACGTTGTCGACGGTGACGGCCGTCACCTCGGTGCCGGTCTCGGCGCCGAGCGCCGCCGCGACCGTCTCGCCGGACACGTCGCTGTCGATCAGTGAGACCGAGCCCCTGCCGCGCGGCGACCAGTCCTCGTTGCCGTATACGGCGATGCCCGCCGAGTCCGCGCCGCGGTCCTCCATCTCGCACAGCATCCCGGTGAGGAACTCACCGAGCCGCGAGTAGAGCTCGGGGCTGCGCAGGTGCAACCCAACGATTCCACACATGTGTTGAGTCCCTCTCTCGGGGGTGACGGGGCCTCAGAAGGCCGTGAGGTAGCGGTCGTGCTCCCAGTCGGAGACGGCCGCGTGGTAGGCGAAGAACTCGTCCTTCTTCAGGCTCGCGAAATAGTCGGCGACTCCCGGGCCCGCGACGTCGAGGGTTCCCTTCACGAGGTCGTCGGCCTCGAAGGCCTCGACGGCGTGCAGCAGCGTCAGCGGGAAGGGGGTCTCGGGACCGGTGCCGACCTCGCCGAGGGAGAGGCCGCTGAAGATGCCGTCGAGGCCGGCGTCCACGGCCGCGGCGATGGCGAGATACGGATTGGCCGCACCGTCGCCGCCACGCAGCTCGATGCGCTGGTTGTCCGGGACGCGCACGTAGTGGGTCCGGTCGTTGCCGCCGTACGTCGGCAGTTTGGGCGCCCAGGTCGCACCGCTCGCACTGGAGGCGACCGCGCCGGTCCGCTTGTAGGAGTTGACCGTCGGCGCGATGACCGCCTGCAACGCGGTCGCGTGCTCCAGGATGCCGGCGACGAAGGAGTACGCCGTCTTCGACAGCCCCAGACCGACCGAGTCCTCATCGCCCCCGCTGCTCGCAGGGAAGACCGAGGTGCCGGTCGCGGTGTCGCGTAGGGAGAGGTGGAGGTGGAGGCCGGAGCCGGTGCGGTTGGCGAACGGCTTCGGCATGAAGGTCGCGATCATCCCGCGCTCCTGGGCGAGCACGCTCAGCAGGTAGCGGAGGGTGACGACTCGATCGGCGGTCGTCAGGGCGTCGGCGTACTGGAAGTTCTGCTCGAACTGGCCGTTGCCGTCCTCGTGGTCGTTGGCGTAGTTGCCCCAGCCGAGCTGGTTCATCGCGGTGCTGATCGAGGTCAGGTGGTCATACATCCGGGTGACACCACGCGCGTCGTAGCACGGCTGAGCCGCGACGTCGTCACTGTCCGCCGGGACCAGGGCACCCGCCGCGTCGCGCTTGAGGAGGAAGTACTCCACCTCGGCGCCGGCGTAGGGCGCGAAGCCGGCGGCGGCGGCCTTGGCGACGACCTGTTTGAGGATCACGCGGGGAGCGAAGGGCCACGGCTCCCCCTCCACGTAGGGGTCGCAGTGGACGATCGCCAGGCCTTCCCTGACGAACGGGACGGGTGTGAAGGAGGCGGCATCCGGGATCGCGATCAGGTCGGGGTCCTTGGGCTCCTGCCCGATCGCGCCGACGGCGTACCCGGCGAAGCCGACGCCCGCCGTCGCCAGCTCGTCGACAGCCTCGACAGGCACGAGCTTGGCACACGGCTTGCCGTTGAGGTCGACGAAGAGCGCCAGGAGGAACTTGGTGCCGCTGGTCTCACAGAGGGCTGCCAGGTCGAGGTTGTCGGTCATGATGACTCCTGAAGTCAGGTTCACCGAAATGAATCATCGTCTCCGCTGAGTAGACTCAGTACATGTTTCGACCTCATTTCGGAGTAGTTAGGTCTGGGTCTCGTGAGCCTCGGATCCGGTCTTACGGATCGCACGGTCGATACGCGTTGCGGCGGCTGTGCGATGAGTCGCCGTCGTCGACCGCGGCTCACGCCGAACCAAGATTGCGTGGGTGTTCGCACCGGATACCGCGACGGCCAGCGGGATGCCCTGGGCCTCGGACGGCACGTGCAGCTTGCTGCCCTTCTTGCCTCGATCGGCCGGGTCCGGCCCGGTCAGCGTGCCCCCCCCTCTTTTAGCCCGGACCGACGCGGCATCGACGATCGCCGAGGCCCAGTCCAGCTCGCCTCGCGCACCGAGTTCGTCCAGGACCGTCCGGTGGAGCCGACTCCACAGACCCGCCCGGGTCCACGCGCTGAACCGGCGATGCGCCGTCGCGGGCGAGACGCCGAACGTCTCCGGCAGATGCCGCCAGGCACACCCGCTGGTCAGCACATACACAACCGCCGTGAACACGGCCCGCTCGTCACACGGTGCGGTCCCGCCGCCCTGCGGACGCGAGTTGAACGACGGCAGCAACGGAGCAACCAGCTCCCACAGACCGTCAGGAACCAGCCGCTGCGAGTGATCGACACCCACAAGCAGCAATGATGCCCCAGCTCATCACATCACCACGTGAGACGTCCTCTTAGCAGGTCATCGGGCTGACGGGCACGAGTTCGGTGCTGGGTTTGCGACGGGTGGGCCGCTGGGCGGCTCGGTCGGAGACCAGGCCGGCGATGGCCCGGTGCGTGGCCGGGTAGTGCTCGCCGCGGCCGAGGAAGCGCTGCAGCGGGCGCCACTGCTTGTGCTCCGCGTTGGCGTGTTCGACGCAGATCCGCGCCGAGGACTGGCGGCGCCATTGCTCACGCCAGGTGTACTGGTCACCGAGCGGGGCGTCTTCCTTCGGCTTCTTCGGCGGCGCACTGACCTGTTCGGGGAACTCGTTCGCCAGACCCCGGCACCCCTCATCCACCTCGGCTCTCACGTCCAGATGGAGACGGAATTGCTCGGCGATGCCTTCGGTGCGCATCGCGGTCTGATCGTGCATTCTTCCCAGCCGGTCGGCCCCGGACCACAGGGTGCGGCCCTGACCATCGCTGATCGTGGTGGTCTTCATGGTGTTCTGCTTCTTCTTGCCGGAGACGAACGCGCAGCGGCCCGGCCGGCGGGCCTTCGGGCGGCGGACCTGGGTGGCGCACCGACTGAACTCTCTGACCGGGGACGATGCACCCTTGCGCGGAGATCGTCTCCCACGCTGTCGGAGATCTTTTCCCGTCGGACGAGGCGCCCCTCGCTCGCGACCTGGTCAGAGCGTCCGTCAACTCGTCCGCGTACGACGAGTGTTTCGTCGGTGCCCCTGGGTCTCGGTCCCGTCGATCCGCAAGGTCACGCCCTCCGGCATCGGCGTAGGCGAACACGTCGGCCAATGTTCGCAGGCGCAGTCCGGACTGGCCGGGGACGGCGAAGCCGCGGTCGGGGGCCGTTCCCCAGTTCTTGGTCGGGGTGCGGCCGGTCGGTCAGCCGCCAGACGCGGCAAGAGTCGCCGCGTCCTGGCGGACGAACCCGACCCGGCGGCAACTGGCGCCGCGGTTCGAGGACTTGAAGTCCGCTGGCGACCACATCAGCGACCGCCTCGGACCGTCGCTGTCACCGCGGCCTCACATGCGGTTCCGCCAGGACACCGTGCTGTGGCGTCGCACAATGACGTCGCCTATTGTCCAGTCGTGTTCTGCGAGCCATCCCGGTCGTGGCTGCGTCCGGATGGCTGGTCTTCGGCGGCTTCGTGTGCATGTGTGTCGTTGTACCGGAAGGTCACCTTGATGCGGTCGCCGCGCCCCTTCGACGCGGTGAACAGGATGGGCTCACCGTGTTGGGTGGTGTCCAGACCCTCTGATGCCAGTATGGGGTAGCCGACAGCGACGTCGAGATGGTCGGCGTCGCGAGGTTCGGCGAGCTCGCTCCAGTAGGTGCGGTAGGCCCTGCGCAGTTCGATGTCGTAGTGATCACGCAGTGCGTCGAACAGCGATCCGGTGCCTTCTGCCGAAGGCCAATGGGTTTTCAGGCGCGGCAGTCGGCTGCGGTCCATCCAGATGGTGGTGAGGCTCCAGGGGACTCCGTCGACGTAGCGTACGAGTTCGTAGCAGACAAGACGCTCGGCGGCACCCAGTTCGGTCTGGATGCGCTTGTCCGTGACGGTGCGGACGTCGAGCAGGCGGGTTTCCGTGATCGCGCCGTGAGCCGAGATGTTGTGGGTGAAGCTGGGCACAGTACCCAGGTCGAAGCGGACCTTTGTTGCAGCGGGGAATGTGCCGTTACCCTGCTTCACCTCGATGACGCCTCGCCGTGCGAGTTCGTCGAGCGCCTGCCGGACCGTGAGGCGGTTGACTCCGAATTCATCGGCGAATTCGAGCAAGCTCGGCAAGCGCCTTCCCGGGGGATACTCGCCGGCCTGCAGACGCGCTTCGATGATTTCGCTCAGCTGACGGTAGAGCGCTGTTCCGTTGTGCCGGTTGAGGTGGGTGCTTCGCATGACGTTGGTGGGCTCTTCTCGGTGCGCGGCGGCCGGTGGTGAATGGCTGGGGCGGTCAGCCCCTGTGTCGGTCGTCTTCGCGTGGGTCCAGGACGACGTCGAGTTGCAGGCGCCTCGGGTCGCGGTCGAGCGCGGCGAAGAGTGCGGTGCGGACCAACTCGACGCGACGGTCCATCTCTTGCTCGTCGACAGTAACCCATGGAACGTCGTGGGGTATGCGGTTGTCAGGAATGGGATCGTCGCGGTAGCGGGGCTTGATGAAGCCGTGGATGTGCGGCGTCCAGTTCCCGAGCACTTCCCAGTTGAGCTTGTGCGGCCGGAATGCCTCTTCGACGGCCGCAGAACTCAGCAGGAGGTCGTTGAAGTAGCCGCCGGCCGCGGTGGGCGGCAGGTGGTGCAGTTCGGTGGCGTGTGCGTTGCTGATGAGCATGCACATCCCGCTGACGTACTGGTTGGCAGCGAGCAGCAGTCGAGAGGCGGTCAGGTCAGCGATGTGGCGTCCGGTTGTGACGTCGCTGTGTCCGGCCTCGATCTCCGAGCACATCAGGCAGCCGGAGTCCGGTTCGGGACGGAACACATCGCCTGGGTTCGGCGTGGGGTTGCTGTTCAGCGTCATGGAAGTGGCTCCTAGGCTTGATCGCGATGCCGGACCGAGGTGGTGGTCATGCGCTGTCCGTCGGCATCGAAGTAGTGCAGGTGTGCCGGTTGAGTGTGGATGATAAGAGGTCCGGACGGCCGGGCTGCGGCTGGTACACGTACCCGGGTGGTGCCGGCGTCGGTCGCGACGTGGAGGAGACGGTCCCGTCCGTGCAGTTCGCTGGTGGTCACCGAGCCGGTCAGCGTGAAGTCGTCCGCGGTACCCGGCCCGAGTCGAAGGTCCTCCGGTCGGACACCGACGCTGTGAGCACCGCGGTAGTCATGTCGAGGGAGCAGGCCGACTGGAAAGAGGTTCATGCCTCCGAGGAAAGCGGCCGTGAAGGTGGTCGCCGGCTCACCGTAGACGACGTCCGGTGCGTCCGCCTGCTCGACGCGTCCCGCGTTCATGACAACGAGGTGGTCGGCGAGGGACAGAGCTTCAATCTGGTCATGTGTGACGAAGACGACCGTCATGCCGAGCCGACGCTGCAACGCCATCAGGTCGGTGCGCATTCCTGCACGCAATTCGGCATCGAGGTTGGAAAAGGGTTCGTCCATGACGAGTACGGCAGGGTCGCGGACCAAAGCACGCGCGATGCCGACACGTTGACGCTGCCCGCCGGACAACTGAGCCGGACGGCGGTCGAGCAGCCCGTCGAGTTTGAGGAGCCCGGCTGTCTCGCTGATCGCCGTCAGGCGGTCCCGTTTGGGCACACGCGTCATGCGGAGGGGAAACTCGATATTGGCGCGCGCGGTCTTGTTCGGGTACAGGGCGTAGTTCTGGAAGACCATCGCGATTCCGCGTTCCTCAGCCGCGAGCGCGGTGACGTCATGGCCATCCAATTCGATCGTTCCGGCGGTGGGGGTCTCCAGGCCGGTGATGCAGCGGAGCAAGGTGGTCTTGCCGCACCCGGACGGGCCGAGCAGCACGGTGATCTGACCTGCTGGAATGGTGACGTCGACCCGGTCCAGTGCGTAGCTGCTCCCTTTGTCGAAGGACTTGGCCAGTTCGACGCATCGGACCGCGTGGCCGAGGTGTGGGCGGCTGGAACGCAGGGGCGATGTTTGAGACCCTGACGACGGCGGCGTGTGTACTTCGGTCACTTGGACTCCTCCAGCAGGAGAGATGTTTGCTTGGCGGCGTCACCCAGTGCCTGGGCGCAACTCTTGGACCCGCGCAACGCCAGGATGATTTCCTGTTGCAGCTCGTCGGTGATCTGGCTGGACTGGGACCCGGGAAAAGCGAATTGATTGACGACGTTCGCGAGTTGCTGGTTCCCCGGCCGGTAGAGCGGGTTGGTGAAGAACCCCCTCAGGTATTGTTTGCCGTCGGTGGCCACTCGATTGACCGAGGACAGTCCGCTGGCCTTCACGAGTGTAGTGATCGCGGCCGGGCTCACCAGCTTCGAGATGACGTCGAACGCTGACTTCTGTCGCCGTGCGTCCTGGTCGAGAAGGACCAGGCTGGCGAGTCCCGCGACACATCGACGAGTACCGCCGTCAGGGATGGGCATGACCGCGGTGCGGACGTCGAACTTCGACGCCTTGGCTATTCCAGCGGTCTTCGCCGAACTCGTGTACATCATGCCGAGGTCGCCTCGGCCGAAGGCGTCCGCTTCCTGCTGGTAGGTCATGGTCTGGCCAAGGCCGTCCTTGAAGAGTTTCGCCCAGAACTGCAGTACCTCCACACCGGCGTCATCGTCGAAGGCTGGCGTCCGGCCATCGGCAGAGGCCATGGCGCCACCGTTGGAGCGCAGGAAGTTCTGGAAGCAGAAGTTACCGCTCTGGTCGTTGCTGAATGTGGCTCCGTACTTGGTCGCCTTCGATGCCACCAGTTGCTCGGCGTACTGGCGGACCTCGGAGAAGGTGGTCGGAGGCTTGTCCGGATCGAGACCGGCCTTGGTGAACGCGTCGGCGTTGTAGAAGAGAATGAGCGTCGAGATGGAGTAGGGCATCGCGTAGAGCCTGCCATCGACCTTGCACAGGTCCATGAGAGCGGGCACCATCTCCGCCTGGTCGAAGCCGCTGGACGCGACCAGCCCATCGAGGGCGACGGCCCGCTGAGCCGAAACATACTTGCTGAGGTTGTAGCCGCCGATCATGGCGAGCGAGTCGTGCACCCCGGCAGCCAGGTCGGACTGCACCCGCTGATCGACGGAGTCGAACGTGCCTGGCGTCTGGACAACCTTGACCGTGGTGGCCGAGCCGGGGCCGTAGAAGCTCGACAGCAGGGCGGGCATGAAGGAGTAGACGGCGCTGTCGATCATGACGAGGTCCAGTGTGTCGCGTCCTGTGCCGGATGCGGACGATGTGCCGTCCAAGTTGCCGCTGCACGCGGCCAGGAGTCCGCCGAGGCTGAGGGCACCGGCGCCGGCGAGCAGTGTGCGGCGAGAGAGAGAACTGTCGGCAGACATAGGTCGATGCTCACTTTCAGGGTTACCGAAATCGGTGGGACAAGCCGGGTCAGTCGAGTCCGCGGGCGATGGCCAGCCCACGAACGAAGTGCCTTTGACAGGCCAGGAAGCCAAGGAGCAGCGGAATGACGGCGAGGGTGGCGGCCGCCGTTTGAGCGCCGTAGTTGGAGCCGGACTCCTGGGACGAGAAGAGTGAGATGCCGTATGGCACGGTGCCGTGGGCGTTCGTACGCAGGATCACCGAGGGCCAGAACAGGTCGTTCCAGTTGTAGATCACGCTGAAGACGGCCAGGGCGAGGATGGCCGGCTTGACGTTGGGAAGAACCACCCGCCATACCATCGCGATCGGTCCGACGTGGTCCAGCCGTGCCGCGTCGAACAGGCTCTGCGGGATCGAGAGGATGAACTGGCGCATCAGATAGATGCCGAAGCCGGTGCAAGCATAGGGAAGAACCAGGCCGGCGATCGAGTCGTTCAGCCCAACGCGCGCCAGCAACACATAGTTCGGGATCGCGACGACCTGGGGCGGGACGATGAAGCAGACGAGTACGCCCCAGAAAAGCACGGATCTGCCGCGGAATCGCAGTCGCGCCAGTGCGTATCCGGCGGGCACAGCTGTGATCAACTGGCAGAGGAATATCAGACCGGTGACGAGAATGCTGTCGAGGTAATACCGGCCCCATGGCGCGGCCCGCCAGGCGGCGACGAAGTTGTCCAGGGTGAGGTGGGACAGGCCGAGGCTGCCGTCGAGGATGTAGGGCTCGGGCGTGAAGGCGGAGCGGACCATGACGTAGAACGGGAAGAGCGTGACAACAGCTCCTGCTGCCAGTACTCCATGAGTAGCGGCCAGGCGTGCGACGTCGGTCGTGCGGCGGGGAGCGGTCATCGTGTGCCTGCCCTTTCCCATCGCCGGCCGAAGCCGCGCAGCTGTGCAAACGTGGCAGCCAGTACCAACAACAGCAGAAGCACACTGATCACCGACCCGACGCCCAGATTTCCAAAGGTGATTGCTTGTTGCCACATCAGGACCGACAGTGTGGTGCTGGCGCGTGCGGGACCACCCGCCGTCATGACCTGGATCTGGTCGAAGACGCTCAGGGCGTTGCGGGTCGCCACCGCAGCCGCAAACACCAGTGAGGGGCCGAGGGCGGGAAAGCTGACGTGCCAGAAACGCTGCCACGCACCGGCTCTGTCCAGCCGCGCGGCCTCCATCAGATCGGGATTGACGTTGTTCAGGCCCGCCAGGAACATGATCATCGATGATCCGATGTCGTGCCATGCACCGACGACGGCAACCGCCGGCAGGGCCCAGCTCGTCGAACCCAGCCAACCGGTCACACCGATGGCGCGCCCGAGCGTGGAGTCGATGACGCCGCTGTTCGGATAGAACATCCACGTCCAGATCACAGACATCGCGGCGAGGGTCGACGCGGCGGGCATGAAGTACGCCGTTCGCCAGAGCCCGGCCCCCGTTCCGAGCGAGTTCACAGCGACGGCGACCAAGAGACCGACGCACACAATGATCGGTGCGGTGATGAGCCAGTACAGGACTGTGTGCCACAGGGCGGGCAGCAACTGTCCGCCGCGAAGGGCCGTTCGCACATTGCCCAGGCCCACGTAACCATGCGACTGCGCCAACAGGTCGTAGTGGAACAAGGACAACACGGTCACGATACCCACGGGCAGCAACACGAACAGCGTGAGCAGGAGCATCGCAGGGGAGAGCAGAAGGTAGGGTGCGCAAGCGCTGACGACCCTTCGCCACAGCGACCCGCGTCGGACCGAGTCCTCAGGTCCGGCGCCCGCGGCCGGAGAACGCTTGGTCATCGTGCGCTGATCCGCTGCCGGGGCGGCAGTCACTGACCCGTCCCTACGGCAGCCGGCCGCGCCGTCCCGTCGGCGCCGCAGTGGTCGCCGCCATCTGTGGCCGCCGGGTGTGCGCCACCGGGGGCCGGGTACCTCGCGTCCGTCACGGCGTTTCCTCCTTCGTCTGAAACAAGCGATCCATGGGGTGCGGTGGACTCACCAGGACCTTGCCGCACCCAGCGGACGCAGAGGGCGACCCGCCGATGACTCTTTCCGGAACAGCTAGTGAACGAGACGTCTAGACGGCTAACTGTGTACTACGGTCGAGCCGTGAGCAAAGCCGCCATATCGAAGACCCCTCTGGACAGAGCCGAGCGCCTGGCGGGGTTGGCCGCCGCCGCGCGGACCGCGCGCTCAGCCCTTCTCGACCTAGCCGACAGAACACTCGCGGCCACGGACGTCGTGATCGTGGAGTACCCCGAGCCCTACGCCGCACCCCTGACGCTGCACACCGCGGTCGGTGACTCCGACCTGGGCGCCGCCGTCGTGACACGTTGCACGGTCACGATCGACGGCCGCACCGGATGGGGCCTCGTACTCGGATGGGACCGGCTCGCCTCTCTCGCCGCAGCGGTACTCGACGGCCAGGGCGGCGAGATGGCCGACACACTGGCCGCCGAAGCTCTCGCTGCCGAGCAACTGGCCCGGCAGCAAGAGGCCGGCCTTGTCCTGCTGACCCGAACGGAGTCGGAATGACGTACGCGACACAAGAGGTCATGGAGGGACACGACCACTTCCGGGCCGCAATGGTCGCCCTGTCCTACCCAGGCCGTCGCATCCCCGTCGAGGACGCGTCCCGCACCCACCGGAACCGCACCGGTCGACAGATCCTGCGCGCCCTGTACGACGACGAGACACCCGTCACCACGGTCGCCGCAGACGGAACGACGACGGGCGCCACACCTGAGGAAGCACGTGTCCTCGTCGTGAACGGCAGCACTTCTCACGGAGTGCTGAGCCGGATCCCGCGAGGTACCGAGGAATACCCGGAACGGGGGGCAACAGTCATCTATCTCGTGGCGGGGCTGCCCGATGCGGCGCACCTCCACCTGACCGGTCCCGGTGTGGACGGAGACCTGGAAGTCCGCCTTCCTCTCGCCCTCGACGACGTCATGGCCCGTAACGCGGCCTGTCGGGAGAAACCCACGGGTGTCGACCTCCTTCTGGCCGGTGACGGATGGGTCACCGGGCTGCCGCGCACCACGTCCGTCCAGCAGGTGGATTGATGAGTTACTCGACCTACAAAGAGGACGCCGCCGCGATCAGTGCCGTACAAAGACTGGCCGCGAAGCGCCGAGCGCCTGGCGTTCCGGGCGAACTGGCCGCGCACCTACCCCTGTTGTTCGACCAGATACAGGGTGAGGCAGGACTCTTCGCGCCGACCCTGGTCGAGCGCGCGCTGAGCCAGGCGCAAGGCGATGTCGGCCGGGCGGTGGGCCTGCTGCGAGGCTGGGCCGCCGTCCTGCCCCATCTGGTCACTCCCACGCTCAGCGAGGAAGACGTACGGGTCGTACGGCGACTGACACCGGCATTTCGCAATCCGGAGCACGGACAGTACCTCGGTGCATCGCCGGATCACGCGCCGCGACTGCTTCAGACCGACGACACTCCCGAGCAGACCGCCGACGTGCCCGAGCCGGAGCACGCGGTGAGCGATGAACCGGGATCCGAAGCGACGGATGGCCCGTGCGCACAGAAACTGCTTCGGTTTCCCCGCGCGGTGTCAGACCTTGAGACCAGCGGCATCCTCAAGCATGGCTCGGGGACACACTCGGCGCCGCACAGCGCCCTGCTTGCCACGCTCGCCCAAGGGGACACCGGCGCACTGACGACGATTGCCTATGCGGCCGCACGAACCTTCGGCAGCCAGCGCGAACCGATCGTCGGAGAGCTGCGCGCAGGGTACGCACCGGTCCAGGTCGTCCATCCGGACCTCGGTGTGCAGATCACACTGGGTGAAGTCCCCGTCTGCACCGCCGAGTTCATCGTGGAACACCGTTATCCGGGCCAGAAGGACGCTCCCGCCGCCCGGTTCTATCTCGGCGCCGGAACGACCATCGGGCATCTGGAGCGTCGTGCGATAAGTGCCGCTCTGCTCGATGCGACATGCAGCCGGGACGGTGCCGCGGACGATGTCGGTCTGGGCATGCTGGGAGACCCTGAGCTGCTCGCCCCCCTGCTGGACGGTGCAGCAGCGTGTGGCCACATCGAGCACTTCAAACTGCCACACCATGTGCAGTTCCAGTCCAAACTCGACCCGGACGCGTCCGCCTACGAGTCCGTGGAGGATCAAGAAGCGTGAACACGATGCGACTGCTCGGCCAACAGCCTCCGGCGGAGGCCGGCTACCGGTTCGGCTACCTCGACGAGCCATCCAAACACGTGATCCGCCAGGCGATCCTCAAGGCCATCTGCATACCAGGACACTTGGTGCCGTTCGCATCGCGGCACATGCCGGTTGCCCGGGGGTGGGGCAGCGGCGGACTTCAGGTGACATTGGCCGCCATCACACGAAGCGACACGGTGAAGGTCATCGACGAGGGCGACGACAACACGGTGAACGCGACCGGGCTGCGCGACCTCATAGCCCGCACCTGCGGTGTGGACACCACGACGGACGCCGGGAAGGCAACGCTCATTCAAAGCCGCCACCGGATACCGGAGACGAGTCTCGATGAGGGTCAAGTTCTCGTGTTCCAGCTGCCGTACGGTGACCCACTGCGCTCCATGACGTCGAACTCGATCGTCACCAGCCCGGGCGAACGCCGGCGCATGCACGCGGAGGGCGACTACGACCAGGTCTGGCTGGGCCTCTTCGAGCAGACACTGCAAGAAGGCCGAGCCCGCTCCAGCCTCAGTCATCCGGTCGAGGTCAACGGCGGTTACACGGTCACCGTCGCCAGCCCCCGCTGGGACCTCCCTCGGCTCGACAACGCCAAATTCATCTCCTTGTTCGGCATGGGCCGGGAAGGCTATATCTTCGCCATCCCGCCCTACACCAAGGCTGCCCCGTTGAGTTTCGAGGACCGCCCGTTCGTCATCGAGAGCTTTGCTCAGCCCTGCGCCCGGTGTGGCAGCACATCCTCATACCGCGTCAAACAGCACATCGCCGCCACCGACGTGCTGGTCTGCTCCGATGTTGACGCCTGCGACCGCCGGCAGGTGCAGGCATGACGTCCCCGCACCTTCACGTCAGCCATCTCACCGTCCGTTACGGGGCGGGTTGCCAGTACTGCCGCGACAGTCCGGAACCGAGCGAGCCCTTGTGCTCGTACTGCGGGAGCCTCACCGGATGCCGCGACATCACCTTCACCGCGGACCACGGCGAGGTCGTCGGCATCGTCGGCGAATCCGGGTCCGGCAAATCGACGCTGCTGCGGGCACTGGCGCTGGCGACCAGGCCGACCACCGGAACGGTCAGCCTACGCGGACACCGAGTCAGTGACCTGACGGGCCGCGCTCGCCGCCGAACGCGGATCACCGACATCGGCGTCGTCGAACAGGCTTCGAGCGACATCCTGCACCCTGGAGTCTCCGCTCTCGGCAACGTGGCCGAACCCCTGCTGGCACGAGGATGGCGGCACTTCGAACAGATCCGCGCCGAAGCCACGGCACGGCTGGAGGAGACCGAGATCCCCAGCGATCGCATGTCCGAACCCGTCCGCACCTACAGCGGCGGGATGCGGCAGCGCGTCCAACTCGCCCGGGCCTTCGCCGGCTCACCTCAGTTGATCCTGCTCGACGAACCCACCAACGGACTCGACGTGTCCGTCCAAGCGCGCGTTCTCGACCTCATCCGGCGCCTGGCCGGCGACAAGGGAACGACGATGCTCATCGTCTCGCACGACCTCGCCACCGTCCGCATCCTGGCTCAGCGCACCTTGGTGATGTCGGCCGGGCGAGTCGTCGAAGCCGGGATGACCGACCAGATACTCCAAGACCCCCAACACCCCTACACCCAGCTGCTGGTGAGTTCCCAACTATGAACACCCTGAGCATTCGCGGGCTGAGCAAGAGCTTTCACCGCCATCTACGCCAAGACGCCAGCACCATCCAGGTCCTGCGCGGTGTCGACCTCGACCTCGAACAGGGCACCTGCACGGCACTCACCGGAGCCAGCGGATCAGGCAAGACATCGTTGCTGCGGTGCGTATGGCGCACCTACCGCCCCACCGACGGAACGATCACGCTCCGCACCCCGGGCCGTGAACTCGACCTTGCTCGCGCCGACGACCAGACCGTCCTCTCGGCCCGACGCAGCGTGATGAGCAGCGTGACTCAATTCCTTGACGTCATTCCGCGCGTCCCCGCCGTCGACCTGGTCGCAAGCCGCGGCACCACACACGAGGGCGCACGCGATCTGCTCCGGCGTGTCGGTCTACCGGAAGAGCTTGCCGATCAACCACCGGCAACCTTCTCAGGTGGACAAAAGCAATTGGTCAATATCGCCATGGGCCTGGCCGCCCCGGGGCGCCTCCTCCTCCTGGACGAAATCACAGCATCCCTCGACCGCGCACGGCGCTCCGACATACGTGCCGTGCTACGCCACTACAAGGACGCGGGAGTCACCATGCTCGCCGTCGTTCATGACAGCGACGCCCTCGGCCCGCTGGTCGACCGTGTCGTCGAACTTCGAGACGGAAAGGTACTCACCGCATGATCAGCCTCCGAGCCCGTCGTATCGCAACTCCGGAACAAGAACTGCATGACCACTGGGTGAGCATCGAGCACGGGGACATCGTCGGCGTGACACCCGGGCCGATGCCCGGCGCCGAGCAGGTCGACCTCGGCGACGTCGACCTGCTCCCCGGACTGATAGACCTGCACTCTGACTGTCTTGAGCGTCACCGCTACCCTCGGCCGGGCGCAGAAGTCGACCTTCTGGCCGCCCTGCTCGCCGTGGACGCCGAGGCTGCCGCCAACGGCATCACGACCAATTTCGTCTGCGCTTCCTTCGAGGAGGACGCGGCCAAAGGGCGCACCAGTAACAATGCCCTCGACCTCGTCAACACCCTGGGGCACTGGCACGCGCGCCTACGCGTCGACCACTACATCCACAGCAGGATCGAACTGTGGCAGGCCGATCTCGAACTCGTCCGAACAGCGTTGGGCAACCCCAGAACAAAACTCGTGTCGTACATGGACAACCATGCGGCTACCAACCGTCCGGTGGCCCTCGACGACATTCGACACTCGATCTGGGGTCAGACACACCCGGACCATGACAGGGCCGGACCCCTGCCCGCGGGCATCGTGGACGAGGTCCGCCGCTATGTCTGTGCTCTCGCCCAGGACAGCGGCCTGGTCCTTGCCTCGCACGACGATCCCACCCGCGCGGCCGTCACCACGGCCGCCCGCCTCGGCGTCGACATCATCGAGTTCCCGACAACCTCGGAGGCAGCCGACGCGGCAAGCGCCGGCGACCGCGCCATCGTCATGGGCGCGCCCAATGCCGTTCGGGGCGCATCACGCGTGGGTCGGCTGTCCGCCCGCGCCGTCGCGGCTTCGGGGGCACTGACCGCTCTTGTCTCCGACTATCACATCCCCTCTCTGCTCGCTGCGATCTACGCGCTCGAAGACGCCGACGTCTGCTCGTGGAACGATGCGGTCAAGCTGGCCACCACGGCACCGGCTGACCTCGCACACCTGACTGACCGAGGAGCCATCACACCTGGTCGACGTGCCGATCTGATCGCAGTCACCAGACATGACAGGTACCCGGTCGTTCACACCATGTGGCGCAACGGCAAGCCCCTCTACGCGTTCGGCCCGCCGACGGTCTCTCCCACGACACGATCCGAGGCGTTGGCAACTGGGCCGACACCGCACAACTGATTCCACAGCGAACACGGGCACACTCCTCGGCAGGGCAACTGCAGCTCGAAACGCCTCGGGAGAGCGCGGCGGCGGCGAGTCGGCATGGCCACACCACTTGATCAACCAGCCGGGGCGGTCCTCCACGAGCCAGGGACCGCCCCGACCAGGCGAACACCACGGTCAGGCGAGCCTCGGCCGAGCCCTTTCCGTGGAGGCGTGGCGCGACCTGGCCCGGGGACCGTCCTCGGACATCGGCCACCGCGTCTTCCGGAACAGCACATCATCCAACGGCGCTCTTGCCCGGCTCACCCGGCGCACAGACGTGAAAGTGAGTAGCGATGACTGACCGAATCGAACAACAAAGCCCCGCTCCCCCACCAAACGGCCCACGCCCATTCCATGTTGGCGGCCGACACCATGGCGACACCGGAAAGCACGTGGTTGGGGGCACGTCATCGCTGCGGTGCGTGCGGCGCCCGAACCTGCGGGACTGCCGCTCCGGACGGCTCCGCACCGCGGCCGGACCGATGTTGTCCACCACGTGGCCCGGCCGAGAGTCGGGCCGCCTGAACCGGAAGGGCCGACTCGGTCTCCGCCAGGGGGCGCGGGATTGGCTCAGCGAGGAAACCGAGGCAGGCGGAACCCCGCTGCGCGGCCACTGCGTCAACGCCTCCGGCCGCGAAATGACCGCGCAGGGCCTGCTCAGCGGCGATGCCGCAGGCGGCGCCGGTTTCCCGGACCGTGTCCGTCTGAGGGTGGGCCTGCGCGTCGGCCTGATGCCGGCCTGCCTCGGCCGGCCTTGGCCCGTGGCCGTCCTGCGCGCGGCCTCGGAGGGTGGCGCGGTATGAGCGGCCGGATCTCATGGCCGGTGCCCGAACCGCACCTGCCCTCCGGCGTCCACCCCGTACTGGCCGCGGCGGCCCGGGCCGCCGCGGGCGCCTTCCGCGCCGCACGCGAGACCTACGACCGGGCGCAGCTGGCCGAGAAGGTCCAGGTGGGCGCGGACGGCACCCCGACGATGAGGCTGGACATCCTGGTGGACACTGCGCTCGCCGAGGTCGCGGACGCCCACCGGGTCAATCTGCTCAGCGAGGAACTGGGCAGCATCGACAACGGCTCCGCCGTCACGCTCGTCACCGACCCGGTGGACGGTACGGCGAACGCCGCCTCGGGCGTCCCGCTGTCCGCCTTCGCCGGCGTCATCGCGGTGGACGGCACACCGACAGCAGCACTGACCTGCTGGCTGGACACCGGCCGCTGCTGGCACACAGCGGCAGGACAACCAACTCCGTACCGCACCAGCGGCCGCACCAGGCTCGACGGCGCCGCAGTAAGTCTGCTGCGGCCACAGCCGCACATCGCAGGCGCGTGGTGGCGGGTGGCGACACGGGCCGCCAGGATCCGCATCCTGTCCACGAGTTGCCTGGAAGCGATGCTGGTGGCCGAAGGATCGACGGACGCATTCGCCGACGCCGGCTCCGACACCCACCGCATCGTCGACCTGGCCGCCGCCATGGTGACCGTCCCCGCAGCCGGCGGCACCGTCATGGACGTCCACGGCCGCCCCCTGGAAATCGACCCCGACCTCACCCGCCGCTGGTCAGGCGTGGTCGCGGCCACCCCACAACTGGCAGAGCAACTGGCCGAGACCATCCGCGGAACATGACGGCGAGGCGACGGCCGGGTGGCGGGTGGTCACGTCGAGCGGCGCACACCGGCCCGGCACACCGTCGCCGAACCCGGGCAGGAAGCACTGGACGGCGCGGCCTATACGGGAAACACTGCCTCACACGTTCCCGCGGCCGGGTCGGCTGGTGGGAGTCGTCCAGCGGCCCTGAGCCTCCCCCATCGATGACCCTGTTGCCCAGTTGATCTCGTGCTGCAAGGCCGAGGGCGGCCAGCCGGGAGGTGCCGGTGCGGGTGTGTCAACTTAACGGCCCTGTCTCGCATTCGGTGGTGACAGAGCGTGCCGTTATCCGAGGAGGATGCGATGGCGAAGAAGGCTGAAGCCTGCTCGTCCGTGCATCTGGCGCACGATCCGCTTGGCCTTGGTGTTGACGCCCTCGGTGGGGCCGTTGCTACAGGGAAGCGTGAGCGCGGCGATCACGGCGTCACGGTCTCGGTCCAGGCCCGACTACCTCGTGAAGCGCGACATCCTCCGACAGCTCCGCGCCCTCTACCGCCCGGTCCACGCCTGGGACGACAACCCCGATGTGCTCCAGCTCTGGAAAGAGGTGGGTGTCCCCACCACCATCGTCCCCGGCTGGGACGACACCCCGAAGGAGCAACGCCCATGACCGCAAAGGCCGCCCGGAACCGCCCGCTCACCCGCGGTCAGAAACTGTCCAACACGGCGCTGGCCGCGGTCCGGGCGCCGGTCGAGCACGGCTTCGCGCACCTGAAGAACTGGCGCGTGCTGGGCAAGGTACGCACCGACCCGAAGTGGGCGACCGCGCTGGTCAGGTCCCTGCTGGTCCTGACGAACCGCGAGGTTTCCCGCTGACCGGTGATCTCACCGAAGTCATCCGCCCGCGACCAGTACGAGCATCTCCGCTCCCGCGCACACCAGACCCGTGAACTGCAACTTCACGATGCACACCACTCACTCGGCCCGCTGCCGCGCCCGCCGCAGCCACAGCCCGCCGACGGCGGCAGCGGCCACGACCGCGAGGAGGAGGACCCATCGTGGACCAACAGCCACTGCACGATCGCGAGCACCACCCCGACGACCACAACCCCGGCCACCAGCAAGCCGATCTGCTCGTTCTGGCGCCGGTAACGGCGAGTCGGCCTGCGCACCCGGCGACGGCGGCTCACCGGACAACCGCCCGTCGCCACACCTTCACCAGTCCCGCCATACAAGTCCCCCCTTGTCCAGGGTCTTTGGTGAACCCCACACAACCCATGAGAACACGCGGCACTGACAATAGGTGGAGATGCGATTACCTTACGTGAGCAATTCCGGCCTCAGTTGTTCCATGTCTCGTCGTACGGGTCCGAGGGTACTGGGATCGGTTCTGCCTCGGTGACCTGGAGGTAGGGGATGGGGCCGTTGTTGACGGGGTCGTGGGTTACGCGGGCGGTGTATGTGCCTGTCACCTGGAGCCAGGCGTCCGGCTGCAGGACCGGGGGGATCTTGCCGGTCAGGGCCACTTTGACCGGCTGGGCGTCCGCCGCGCAGCAGTTGAGGGCCATGCGGACCAGGTACGGGGTGCCCTTGGGGTCCACGGTCACGAAACCCGCGATGCGGACGCTGTGGCCCTGGAACGAGCGGCCATGGTCGTAGACCGCGCGGCCCGCGTAGTCGACCAGGTTCAGGGGGATCGGGTCGGACTTCGGCAACTCCATGTAGCCGTACGGCTGTTGCAGGGCCGTACCCGCGCGCATCGCGCTGTACGAGCCGAGCGCGGGCGGCGCGACGAGGATCAGGGCCAGCAGGGGGAGGACCAGGAGCCAGGAGATACGGGGTTCGGGGTGGGAGTGTTCAGAAGGGGTGGTACGACGGCGGGCTCGACGCCATTCGTAGTACGCCGTCGCCAGCGCCGACGCGATCAGGACCGCGCCCGCCGCCAGGATGAGCGGTTGCAGGCCCGCCTTGACGTAGCGCAGGTAGAGGTCCGTCATACCTGCGTGCAGGAGGGCCGCGCCCACCAGGAACATCACGGCCGCCTGGGCCTGCCGGTTCACAGGAGCACCGCCCCGGTCACCAGGGCGCCCGCGATCGCCGCAACGAAGGTGGTCGGGGCGAAGCGCAGGGCGAAGCCCCGGCCGAAGGTGCCCGCCTGCATCGCGAACAGCTTAAGGTCGATCATCGGGCCCACGATCAGGAACGCCAGCTTCGCGGTGAGCGAGAACTGGGTCAGCGACGCGGCCACGAACGCGTCCGCCTCCGAGCAGATGGACAGGAGTACCGCCAGGATCGACAGGGCCAGGATCGCGACCACCGGGTTGGCTGCGGCCGTACGCAGCCATTCCGCCGGGGCCACCGCCTTCAGCGTCGCCGCCGCCATCGCGCCGAGGACCAGGAAACCGCCCGCGTGCATGGTGTCGTGGCGGACTGAGGACCAGAACGCCTCCCCCTTCGTCTCGCCCTCGTGGTGCGCGTGCGCCGGCATGCGCAGCCAGTCGGTGCGGCCGAGGCGCTGCCACAGCCAGCCCATCGCGCAGGCCACCAACAGGCCGCCGGCGAACCGCGCCAGCACCATCTCGGGGTTGCGCGGGAACGCCACCGCTGTCGCCGTCAGCACGATCGGGTTGATCGCGGGGGCGGAGAGGAGGAACGCGATCGCCGCGGCCGGGGTGACGCCCCGGCGGACCAGGGCACCGGCCACGGGGACCGAGGCGCACTCGCAGCCCGGGAGTACGACGCCGGCCAGACCCGCGACCGGTACGGCAAGGGCGGGGCGGTTCGGGAGGGCCCGGGCGAAGAAGGACGGCGGGACGAAGACCGCGATCGCCGCCGAGAGGAGGACGCCGAGGACGAGGAAGGGCAGCGCCTGGACCACCACCGCCACGAACACCGTCATCCAGCTCTGCATCACCGGCGTCGACAGCGCGCCGCGCACCGGGCCCTGGAAGACCACGACCAGGACGAGCAACAGGGTCAGGGCCAGGGGGGAGTTGAGACGCCAGCCCTCCTGGTCCGGGCGGTCGCCGCGGGCGGGCGGCTCGTCGTGGGGGGCCTGCCCCGGCGGGGCGGCTTCTTCGGTGATGGCCACGGGTGGGATACCTCCGCCACTTCGATCAGATCGGGGATTATGCTCCCTCCCCCTCCCTACGGGCGGTCAGGGGCGGTTGTTCACCTGGTTGCTGGAACCATGCGTCCTGTTGAAGCACTCTTTTCCCTCGTGGCGAGCGTTCCGTATCAGGGTGGTGGTGCCCCGGCACACATGGTGGTGTGCGGGGACGACGGGCTGGCGCATCGGCTGGCCGCCGAATTGCGTGGTGTGTACGGCGAACAGGTCACCCTTGTCGTACCGCCGAACGTGCGCATCGCCCGGCCGCCGGTCGTCGGACGGGCCCGGGCCGCGTCGGCCGCGCTGCTGGACCGGGTGGTCAGTGCCGCCGTCGGGCGGGCCGCCAACGGGGCCGGTGGGACCGGTGGCGCGGGTGGTGCCGTTCCGGTCGCCGGTGAAGGACCGTGCGGGGAGCGGGTGTTGGAGGCCGACGAGGCCACCGAGGCCGTGCTCGCCGAGGCGGGGGTGGAGCGGGTCGCCGCGCTCGCGCTGGTGTACGACGACGAGACCAATATCCATGCCGCCCTCACCGCCCGTCGGCTGAACCCCCGGCTGCGGCTCGTGCTGCGCCTGTACAACCGGCGGTTGGGGCAGCATGTCGAGGAACTCCTCGACCAGGCGGCCGCGTTGGCGATCGGGGACGCGGACGGCGGGGTGGTCGACGCCTCCACCACCGTACTGTCCGACGCCGACACCGCGGCGCGAGTGCTGGCCCGGTTGCATGAGCTGCATGTTCCTGTGGTGTGCGTCGAGTCCGATCCCGATGCTCGGGGGCTGGCGGTGGCTCGGCGGCTGCGGGTGCCGGTGGTGCTCGGTGATGTGACCCAGGAGGGGGTGTTGGAGGCCGCCAAGATTCATCGGGCGCAGGCGCTGCTGGCGGTGACCAGCGGGGATACGACGAATCTTGAAGCGGTGCTGTATGCGCGGTCTGTGCGGCCGGACTTGAAGACGGTGCTGCGGTTGTACGACGACGATTTCGCGCGGGCCGTGTACCGGACGCTGCGCGCCGCGCATCCGCAGGCGGTCACCCGGAGTCGGAGTGTGTCGTATCTGGCGGCGCCGTCCTTCGCGGGGGCGATGCTGGGGCGGCAGATCCTTGGGGCGATTCCTGTGGGGCGGAGGGTGTTGTTGGTGGCGGTGGTGGGGGTGGCCGGGCATCCGGAGTTGGAGGGTCGGACGGTGGAGGGGGCGTTTCGGGTGGGGGCGCTGCGGACGACCGCGTAGCCGTGGTCCACCCAGGCCGCCGGGCCCGCCGCGAAGCTGTCGCTGTCGTGCCAGGTCGGGCCCCCGTGGAGGTCGAAGACGGTCGGCAACGGCCCCGTCGCTCCCGCCGGTTTCTGGATCAGCGCGTGGATGCGGCCGCCGGGGCCCTCCACCCACGCGTCCGTGACCGGGACCGACGGAGGGCACTTCATGCCGGGCGGGTCGAGGACCACCTCGCCCGTCGTCGAGCGGACCACCGGCGGCTCGGCCGCCGAGGACCAGAGGTATTCGACCGTCCCGTCCGGGCGGGCCGTCGCGCCGGACAGCGAGCCCGCCGGGGTGGGGATCCGGGACAGCTCCCCCGCCTCAAGGTCGTAGCGGAACAGCTCGCTCCGCGCCTCGAAGCTGTGCACGATCAGCAGGGCGCTGCCGTCCGGGTACCACTCCGCGCTCACGTCGCCCGGCAGGTCGAGGGTGAGGTCCGTCTGGTCGCCGGTGGCGACGTCCCAGACCAGCGGCTCCCAACGGCCCCGCCGCTGATGGCCGATGAGCAGGCGCGGGTCGCCGTCGACCGGGGCGAAGCCCAGCACCTCCAGGCCCAGCTCCTCCGTGCCGCCCTTGGTGTCGTCCAGCTCCGCGACCCGCGTACCGTCCGGGCGGACCACGCGCAGCGCCGAGTGCATCGCGTCGCCGTGCTCGGTGTGCTCGATCGCGATCAGCGAACCGTCGTGGGAGAGGTCGCCGACGCCCGCCGACTCATGGTGGCGGTAGATCTCCAGCGGCTCCTCCCCCGCTCTGGCCAGGTAGATCGTCGTGCCCTCGGCGTCCGTCGAGCGGCCCACGACCGCCGTACGGCCGTCCCGGCCCAACGCCAGACCCGAGGGGTACGACGGCTCCAGGCCCGGCGTCGCCGCCTCGTCCGCGCCGCCCCCGAAGGGCTGGCGGCGCCAGACGCCGAACTCGTCGCCGTCCTTGTCGTCGAACCACCAGATCCAGGCGCCGTCCGGGGAGAGCAGCCCGTCCGTCGTGCGCCGAGGAGTGGGCCGGCGGCGGATCCAAAGGTGCCTCCCAACGCCCAGACGGCGACTGCGCGGCCTCGTAGGGTTGCGTCCGGGTAGGTCTCACGAATCAACGCGAGACCTGCGGGCGTCATCTTGCCACAGGTTCTATGGGTGAACGGCAACTGCATAAAAGAGTGATTTCGGATATAGCAGTCCTTATCCATTATTTGATCTATTTATTTAACTCAGATGGGCGTACCCAGACGTGCACTTCCGTGAGGTGCGCATGACTGGGACGATGGCGGGGTGGCGCTCACGGCGCGCACGGCGACCCGGGAGGCTGCCTGCCCCGGGTGCGGCACGCTGTCTGGCCGTGTCCACGGCGGGTATCGGCGACGGTTGGCCGACCTGGCGGTGGCTGGGCGGAAGGTCGTGATCGACTAGACGGTGCGGAGGTTCTTGTGCCAGGCGGCGCCGTGCGCACGCCGTACGTTCGTCGAGCAGATAGAGGGGCTCACCGAGCGGTTCGCGCGCCGCACCCCCGCACTCCGTCGGACGTTGGAGCGGATGGCACCGGCGCTCGCGGGACGTCCCGCGGCCCGGCTGGCCGCGCACCTGTCGGTCCCCGTCAGTGCGAACTCGCCGATCAGGATGGTGCGCAGGCTCCCGGACAAGCAGTCCTCAGTCGCCCCGCGAGTGATGGGTGTAGATGATTTCGCCTTCAAGAAGGGCCACGTGTACGGCACGATCATCTTGGACGTGGAGACCGGTGAGCGTGTGGACGTGCTGCCCGACCGCACCTCGGAGACGCTCACTGCCTGGTTGCCCGCCCATCCCGGGGCCGAGGTCGTGTCAGAGACCGAGCCAGCGCCTACGCCGAAGCCGTCCGCACCGTCTGCCCCGACGCCACGCAGGTCGCGGACAGGTACCACCTCTGGAAGAATTGGTGTGAAGCCGTCGAGGAGTGCGTCGCCCAGCACCGCACGTGCCTCACCGAGCCCGCCGAGGACACGAGCACTGGTAGCCCCGCCGCCGTGAAGGCCGGCCTGGCCGCCGACGACGTACCAGAAGAGCCCGTGGAAGGGCTGCGCGTGATCAAGCGACGCGAGCGTCATGCCGCGGTGCATGCCCTGTACGACAAGGGCGTGCAGATCGAGGTGATCGCCAGGACCCTCGGGCTTGACCGTAAAACCGTGCGCCGCTACGCGCACGCCGCCACTCCCGAGGATGCATCCCTTGGCACCGGCTCCCGCCGCTACGGCCAGATCCACGCCTATTCGTCCCATCTGTACCGACGATGGAACGAAGGCTGCACGGACGCGGCACGGCTTCACGCGGAGATCACCGGACTCGGTTACCTCGGCAGCAAGCGGACTGTCCGCGGTCACCTGGAACAGATCCGCGCCAGCGGCAAGCCCGCGCCCGAGAAGCCCAAGGAGCTGACCGTCCGGAAAGCCACCTGGCTGATCACCGCGCCCCCGACAAGATCGACGAGAGTAACGCGCTGAGGCGCAAGCAACTCCTGGCCCGCTGCCCGGAGTTGGATGCTGTTGCCGACTGCGTGCGCGACTTCGCCCGGATGATGACCGAGCGCCGAGGCGGCGAACTCGACGACTGGCTCACCCGCGCCGAGAACACCGGGCTGAAACCGCTAGGGAGTCTGGTCCGTGGCCTGCGGCAGGACTTGGACGCCGTCACCGCCAAACTCACCCTGGAGTGGAGCTCGGGCAAGGTCGAGGGCAACGTCAACAGGATGATTCTGTGGAATCAGAATTATCAAGTTTGCGGTGCTTTGCCCTGCCGGATGTCGACGATCGGCACCAGGGTCGCGTTCGGCGGGACGTCGAGCTGGCGGGGTGTCGGCCCGGCCGGCGTGGGGATGTCGGCGAGGCGTCCCAGGAGACGGTCGAGGGCTGCCTGGCCGTCGTCGACGGCGGCCTGCTCGTCCTCGGACAGAGGGATCATCGCTCGCATCTGCTGCAAGTTGTCTTTGGCTTCGAGTAGTTGGGCCTTGCTGGAGTCCTTCGGAGTGTAGAAGTCGCAGCGTGAGCAGGCCATGCGGTGCGGGCACTGCTCGAAGAAGGTGTAGGTGCAGTAGCCGTGCCCGAGGTCGTAGTGCTGCCAGGGTTCGCCGACCTCGGCGGCACCGGAGGTGACCGCGTCGCGGCCGACCAGGACCTCGATCGTGCGGACGTTGCGGGAGAAGTACCCCGCGTCGTCGTAGGCCCGGGTCAGCGTCGTCGGGCTGATCTTCGCGTAGAACTGAGTGGACTGTGGTGAGCGGTGTCCGAGCCAGGCTTGCAGTTCGAACAGCGTCATCGGCTCCTTCGCGTTGTAGAGCTGGCTGGCGATCGTGGACCGGGCCCGGTGGCTGGTGATGTTCCCCCGCACGTCGGCGGCAGGGGCGCCGGCCTTGCGGCAGAGCATCGGGATGACGGTGTTGTTGATGTAGGCGGAGGAGATCTTCCGGGCCCGGGTGGCGAACAGCAGGTCCACCAGCTCGCCGGTGCGGCGGTCGGTGAATTTCGGCTGGTCCGGGCGGATCGCCTGCCATGCATCGAGGGCCTGGCCGAGGAGCGGATCGACCGGCTTGGTGAACGCAGTACCGGTCTTGTGCGTCGGCACGTCCAGCAGGCAGACCGCATCGCGGGCCAGGACCTGCTTCGAGTCGCCCGCCACCCTCGACAGCGCCCTCGACAATGACGACGCCCAGGTGACCTTCACCGGACACCACTTCCGAACGGCATGAAGCTCTTCGACGAGATGAACTTCATGAACCAGGCGATCACCGCGTAGCCGGAGGCGAAGGCGATCACCGTCGCGAAGAGCGTCGGGCCCCAGGCGACGTGGCCGCTGCTGACGCGGCCTGAGTGAAATCCCACCAGGTCACGGGCTTCTTGCCAAGGAGGCGGATCTGCCGCCCAGCCGGCTGGAGTGCGGCGAACGCGTTGGTGACGGTCAAGTAGGCGAGGCGAAGCAACACGAGCGCTCATCCTGCCGCAGAGCACCTAACAAGCCGTGAGCAGCATGGATGACATTCCCGGCAGGCGCAATCACAACGCGTATCGGCCCCACCGAGCGATGAACCAGGCGGCGCTCTGCACGCGTGCCGGGCCCGATCACTGATCCCGAACGACTGACCCGTCTGGACATACGTCGGAACGACCGGCTCGGAGGGGTGATCCACGAGTATCGGTATGCCACGTGACCTGGTTGGATGAGGTTTTCGGCAGGCGCAGAGCGCTCGGAGGCGCTCATCAGGCGTTCGCCCGGTTCCCCCTGATCTCTCTGATGGTCATCGAGCGGCTGCGCTTGATCAACGTGCGCAGGCTGTTCGCGCTCCGGAAGCCGACCTGGCCGGCGACAGCCTCAACGCTCAGGTCGGTGGTGCGCAGCAGGGACACGGCGTGGTCGACACGTATGGTGTTGACGAACTCGACCGGCGACAGACCGAGGTTCGCGCTCGTCACGTCCCGGCCTCAGCGGCTTCTGCCACGCCGACCGGTTGCGACCGGCGCATCCGCGGGAGGGGCGATACTGCCGCCTACGCGTCACCGAAGCGCGCAGCCCGGTACGGGTCGAGCTGTTCGCAGGTGACTCCGGTGAGAATCTCGGTGGCCATGAGGCCGCCCAGTACGGGACCGAGGACAATGCCGGAGTTGGTGGTGACGCTGTGCACGTTGGTGACCTGTTCGCTGTGGCCGATGACCGGCAGGCCGTCGATCGGTACGACACGTTCGCCGGCGGTGACCCGCTCGACGGAGCCGCCGGCGAGTTCCGGCAGTAGTTCTCCGGCCCGGGCGAGCAGCAGGTTCGCGTCTGCTCCCTCCCCGTCGGTGGCCGAGGTGCCGGAGTAGTGACGGGCCATGACCACGCGACCGTCGGGACGTTGCAGGATGTGCAGGTCGGCGGTGATCAGCACGGGGCTGAGCAGCGGCTTCATCGGCCGCAGATGCACGAGGACGCCTTGCGAGGGTGGTTCGAGCGGCACGGAGATGCCGAGGTCGCCCAGCAGCTTCGGCGAGTTCGCGCCAACCGCGTAGACGACGTGGTCGCATGCGATCGCACCCCGCGTCGTTTGGACGGCGGTCACGCGAGCACCGGTGATGTCGAGGCCAGTGGCCTCGCTGCCGCGGATCACGTTCCCGCCCAGCGCGCGGATCTCCTCCATGAGCGCCGCGCAGCACGCGGCCGGGTCGACGTGGCCCTCATCCAGGCTGGTGAAGGCATCGATGTCCGCTCCCACCGCGATGCCGGGCACCAGCGCGCGGATCTGCGCGGGGCTTATCCGGAAGGACGTGCTGCCCCATCGTTGTCGGCGGTCGAGGTCCTGGCGCAGCCGTTCCGCGGCGGACGAACCACGTTGGCTGAACTGGACGGTGCCGTTCCACCGGATGCCCAGGCGGGTGCCGATGTCGGCAGTGAGCTGCCGCCACGCCAGCATGCCCATCCTGTGCAACCAGAAATAGCGAGGGGCGAGGTGGGCGCTGATACCTTCGCCATTTCGGAAGAAGCCCGGGTTTCCGATCCACGCGAAGGACGTCCCGGTCGTGGAAGAGGCGGTTCCGTCCCGGTCGATCACGGTCACCCGTGCGCCGCGTCGTAGCAGCGCGTAGCCGAGTGAGGTGCCGACGATCCCCGCGCCGATGACAACGACATGAGGTACAGACGGGTGGGTGGGCACGGTGCGTGCGGACATCGGCATTTCCTCCGGTCGTGGATGCGCCCCTCTTCCGGCGGGCGCGGCGACCGGATGAGGCAAGCGTCGTTACTGGCTCGGGCCCCCGGCCCGTTTCCGCAGGCGGCATGGCGAGAGCCGGCGCCGCGATCCGCCGGGACCCCACCGAGACCAGCGTCTGCTCGCCGGGTCCCGCCATGCCTCGCGCCACGGGCGGGCCGGCTTCCGGCCCACCCGGAGCCGCCACCTTGAGTGTTATCGCGTTCGACCGGGTCCCATGGCGTCGTGGAAGAAGCCGTCCGGAGCCAGGGATGGCACGACCGGGGAAGCGTCGAGCCGGCCGGCGTCGATCACGTCGTCCGGTGGCCCGTCGAGGCTCTTGAGCCATCGTCCGGTCACGGTGTCGCGCAGCCACGTGGCGATGTCATGGTTGCTGTGGACATCGTCGAACGCCGCCGCCATGGCCGAGGCTTCGACGGACAGTCCGAGGCCGCTGTCGCGGAGCGCGGCGGCAACCGCTCCGGCGGCCACCCCGTCCTCGATACACGGACGCAGCGCGTTGCGAGAGCCCATCTGCGACCAGGAGGAGCCGGCCGCGACGAGGGTGAGTCGGCCGACCGTTCCGGCGGCAAGAAGCCGGGCGCCCCATTCGGCCGTGGCGGTCCGGTTGCGGAAGGAGCCGATGGCCGCGGCGGGTGCGTCGGTGATGGCGGAGCAGATGGTGCCGCCGTTTTGTGAGGGGACGATGACGCGGTCACCGGGCTGGATCTTGCCGACGTCTGTGAGCACGTCGCCGAGTTGACGGTCGGCGGGGTCGTTGGCGAGGAGCCGGGCACGGTGTTCGGCTTCCAACTCGGCCAGGTCCGGGGTGCGTTCGAGCTCTGCCCGGGCGAGAGGCAGGACTGCCGCGCCGTGGGCGACGGCCAGGATGACCGTGGTGGAGAAGCTGAGCGCGTCGACGATGACGACGGCGTCGCCGCGGCTCGCCGCGAGTTGGGCGGCGTCGATTCCCCAGTCGAGGTGAACGGGGCTGTCGGGCCAGGGGTCGAACGATGACGCGCTCTCGATCCCCGCGGCACGGTGTGGTGCGGTCATCGGACCGGCTCCTGGACCTTGGTGGGATGGGTGAAGTAGGTGCGCTTGAGCAACCGGTACGCGGCCGGGTCGATCGCCGCGCGTCCGTGCAGGTAGCGGCGATTGTCGAAGAGCAGGTAGTCGCCGCGCTGCAGGCGCAGCGTTGTCTGCGGCCGGGAGTCGGCTTCGAGATAGCGTGCGAAGAGCTTGGCTGCCGCCCAGGTGTCCTCGGTCAGGGCGTCCGGGCACAGAGCCTTGCCGGTCTCCAGGTTCTCTTTGCGGTAGCGCACATGGAAGTGCCCGTCGCCGAGGTCACGGAGCACCGGGGCGAGCGTGGCGGGGCGTTCCGTTCGCTGGGGGTGGATGTAGGGGAAGTCGTTTTGCAGGAGGCCGATGGTCCGCTTCTGGCCGTCCTGGCACATGCGCTTGACGATGTCGTCGACGGCGACGAGCACGCTGCCGCCTCCGTTGCCCTCATTGGCGACACAGGCGAGTCCGACGATGTCGGGCGGCGCCTGCTGGGCGGAGGCGTCGGTGTGCAGGAGCATCTCCGAACGCTGATTCTGTGCCCTGTGCCGTTCCTCGCCGGAGACGGCGGGGCTGAGGTGGTCCACGAGCCGTGGTCCGTTGGCCTCGCAGGTAGTGGCGGGCGCGGCCACCGCGCCGAGCAGGATCAGCAAGGTGTCGTCGGCGGCTGGGACGTTGCGCAGCAGCAGCAGTCCGTGCTGGGCGAGTGCGGTGGGGATCTGGTTCAGCGTGGTGGTGGCGCCGGGGACCAACTGGTTCAAGCGGTGTACGGCCTCCAGCTGGATGCCGGAATCGGCGAGGTCGTCAAGTGGCCGGCCGGCGCGGGCACGGTCGGTCGCGTCGGCAAGGGCCGAGGCGCAGTTTTCCAGGTCGAGTATGGGTGGGTGGGGCACGAGTGCTTCCTTCCGGAAAGAGATCTACGGTGACCATGGAGCGGCACGCCGGCACGGCGATACAGCGGGACGGCGGCACGCCGGCACGTCAGTGAGCCGGTGAGGCGGTAAGCCGGTTGAGGCGGTGAGGCACGTTCCAGGATGTGCCGGCCGACTAGTCGGGGTTGCCGAACTCGAACTGCACATGGAGGACGTCCGGGCGGTTCCAGGCGTAACTGAGTTGCAGTCGCCGACCGGTGGTCGCGTCGCTGACGCAGTTGATCACGAGCCACAGCGGCGGGCGGCCCTCGACCTGCAGTGCTCGCGCGGTTTCCGGGTCGGGAGTCGCCAGCTCCGCGCGAGCCCACAGACGTTTGAGCCGGTAACCGATCGACGACAGTACGGGTGCCAGGTCAATGGCTCCGTTGGCGAGCAGGTCCGGGAACCCCGGCGCCAGGTCGACCGGCAGGTAACTACGGTTCAGGTTGGCGACGACATCGTTGACCAGCCCAAGTCGTACCAACTCCACGACCCGCGCGTCGGCGGGAAGTCTGAGCCGGTCGCGAATCTCCTCGGACGGCCGGATGACGTTGACGCCGACGGTGGGGCGGCTGGGTGTCGCGCCGGCCTTCCGGACCATCTCCGACCAGGACGTGAAGCGCGAGTTGATCAGGTAGTCGACGCGCTCGGCGACGTAGGTTCCCGACCCCTTGGCGCGGCGGACCAGATAACGGCGCTCCAACTCCTGCAGGGCGGCTCGTGCGGTGAGCCGGCTGACACTGTACCGCTCGGCCAGGTCGACTTCGCTGGCTAGTCGCTTACCGGGAGGCCAGTCGGCGATTTCCTCCGCGATCTGATCGGCGAGCACGAGATACGTGGGCTGAGCAGCGGTCATGGGGCACGGTCCTTCACAAGCGTCACTGCCAAAAGCTGTCTCGACCGTAGCACAAGCAGTCTATACAGATTCCCGGTGTGTGCTCTTCGGCTGCCGTTCACTTCGCACGTGAGAGGGCTTCACTTCGGGTTCCTAGCTTCGGCAACCAGCCGGAGGGAACGCACCGACGGAGGCAGGGTGCCGCACTCGCGCTCCCAGGGCAGCCCGCGCCGTGGCGTTCGCGCGGCGGTATCGCCGGCCGGGTGACCGGTCGGCGGCCGCACCCGAGCGAGGGCGGAGCCGGCCCGATGCCATCCAGACCTGTTTCCGGCTGGGCGACCCCGACCAACGGTGCGCTCGGATTCCGAAGGGAAAACCGCACAGAACATGTCAGTCACCCCCGCGACCACCGTGTCGCCTCCCAAGCCTCCGAAGGGCGCCCGCCGTGCCTTCAGGGTGCCCGCGGCGCTGGCGCCGCTGATCCTCATGAGTCCGGCGATGGTGTTGCTGCTGGTCTTCGTCGTCGTGCCGGTCGCCGTCGTGTCGGTGCTGTCGTTGTTCCGTTACGACCTGCTCGGTGGCACCAGCACCTTTGTCGGCGCGGGGAACTACCGGGCAGTCATGGACAACGGACAGTTGGCCCAGGCGCTGTGGCACACCGTCCTGTACACCTTGATCACGGTTCCGGTCACCGTGGTGGTGGGGCTGCTGGTCGCGCTCGGCATCAACGCGGTGACGCGCGGGTCGGGAGTGTGGCGCACCGTGTATTTCATGCCCGCGGCCGCGACGCTGGCCGGGATGTCGGTGGTGTGGTCATGGCTGTTCTATCCGGGCACCGGGGTCGTCGATGCGACGATCGGCGCGGTGACCGGCTGGCGGGACTGGCTGGACTCCACGACGCTCGCGCTGCCGGCGGTGGCGATCGTGGGCAGCTGGCAGGGCATCGGATCATCCATGATCATGCTGTTGGCCGGGCTGAACAACGTCAACCCCGACCTGCACGAGGCCGCCCGGCTGGACAGGGCGGGCCGGTGGCACCGGTTCTGGCATGTCACCTTTCCCGCGCTCGGGCCGGCGCTGGTCTTCGCGGTCATCGTGGCGACCCGTGACGCGCTGCGGGTCTTCGACCAGATCCAGGTGATGACGCAAGGCGGTCCCGTGCGCAGCAGCACCACGCTGTCCTTTTTGATGTGGCAGCGGGCGATCACCTTCAGCGACATCGGCGGTGGGTCCGTGATCAGCCTGGTGCTGCTCGGCCTGGTGCTGGTGACGACGTTCGCACAGCTGCGCGCCTTCGGGCGCCGCTGGGAGACGGCGGGCAGCCGATGAACACCGCATCTGCGCGACGCGCCCGTACCCTGGCCGGGCAGGCCGGCCTGCACCTGTGCCTGGCCCTCGGTGGCGTGGTGATGCTGCTGCCGTTCTACGTCATGCTCCGCTCCGCGTTCACCCCCGAGGAGTACATCCTCGACGGCAGCCTGGGACTGTCCCATCTCACGCTCGCGAACTTCACGACGGCCTGGAACACGGCGCCGTGGGGCCGCTACTACCTGTCCAGCCTGCTCAGTACCGCACTCATCTTCGCGGGCCAGGTCGTCACCAGCGTCCCGGCCGGCTACGCGCTGGCCCGCCTGCGATTCAAGGGACGCCACCTCGCGTTCTGGACCGTGCTCGCCTGCTTCATCATCCCTACGCAGGTCATCGCCATCCCCACGTACATCGGACTGTCACGCGCCGGCCTCGGCGACACCCTGGGCGGCCTGGTGGTCCCCTTCATCGCCAGCGCCTTCGGCATCTACCTGATGCGCCAGTTCATCCTGTCGATTCCGCAGAGCCTGTTCGACGCGGCGCGCCTGGACCGGGTCGGCCCGGTCGCCATGGTGTGGCGTGTGGTTTTGCCGAACGTCAAACCGGGGCTGCTGGCACTGGGCGTGTTCAGCGTCATCGCGCACTGGAACGACCTGTTCTGGCCCAGTGTCATCCTTCGCACCCCGGCACACGCCACCGTCCCCTACGCCATCTCCCAGTTCGTGTCCCAGGACACCGGCAACCAGTACGGGCCCCAGATGGCCGCGGCCACTCTCGCCACCGTCCCGCTGCTGGTCGGGTTCCTGATCTGCCAGCGGCACTTCGTGCGCGGCATCGCCCTCGCCCGCGGCCTGGAATAACCCCCTCCCGGAAATCCCGCCCGCACCGAACCTGCCCCTCCCGAAACCTCGCGACGCCGGAAAGAGATCCATCGTGACCGACACCCATCTGACCAGACGAACTATGCTCCGCGGCACTGGCGCCGTCACCGTCGGCGGGCTCCTCGCCGCATGCGGTTCCTCGGGCACCTCACCGTCCGGCAAGGGCCCCATCGAGCTGGTCGCCTACAACAACATTCCCACCGTCACCGCGACGCTCGGCGCGGCCTTCACCAAGCGCACGGGCACCACCGTCAAGATCATCAGCACCGGCGGCGTCAACTACGAGTCGGTCGACCAGCGCGTGCAGACCGACCTGGCCGCGGGACACGTCGACGACATCGCGTTGATCGGGGCCAGCGCGCTGGGGAACTACGTGCAAGCCGGGCGTGCGGTCGCGCTCGACGGGCTGATGCGTGAGTCCGGGTTCGACACCTCGCAGCTGTACCCCAAGATGCTCACCCTCGGCGTTCAGGACGGGAAGACCTACGCGCTGCCCTATGCGGCCGGCACCCTCGTGCTGTTCTACAACGCCGATGCCTTCACCAAAGCCGGTCTGGACCCCGACAAGCCGCCCACGACATTCTCGGAGATGCGTGCCTGCGCGCGGGAACTGGTGTCGTCGAAGGCGACCCGGTACGGCGCGACCTACGGCAACGACAACAGCGGAAACTGGGCCTTCCAGAACTTCTTGCTCTCCAACGGCGGGTCGATGCTCACCCCGGACCGGACCAAGCCGATGTTCAACGAGGCGCCCGGCGTCCAGGTGGTCGAATTCTGGGCGAAGCTGTTCGGCGACGGGCTGGGCCGAACCATGACCAAGAGCGAGTCGGACGCGGCGTTCGTCCGAGGCGATCTGGGCATGCTGCTCGACGCCGTCAGCGTGGCCGTGACCCTGCGGAAAAGCGCCACCTTCGAGGTGCGCTCAGCGCTCATGCCGATACCGGACGGGGGAGCGCGCCGTTGCCCGCTCGGCGGAGCCTCGCTGGTCGTGCTCACCAAAGATCCGGCGCGACAGAAGAAGGCTTTCCGTGCCGTCGCCGAGCTTGTCGGACCCGCCAGCGTGACCACACTGGTCAAGGCCAAGGGATATTCACCGGTCAACCAGGTGGCCGCAACCGAAACCCAGTACCTCGCCAAGAACCCCCTACTGTCCCCCGGTACCCAGCAGCTGAAGGACGCCGTACCGTGGGTCGCCTTCCCCGGCCCGCACTCCGCGGAGATCACCAAAAACCTGGACCAGGAGACCATCCTCGCCCTGCGCGGCGAGAAATCCCCGGCCGACGCGCTCGACGCGGCAGCCAAGGAAGCGACCTCCATGATGAGCAGCTCATGAGCACCGGCGCCCTTCCCCTCACCCGCCCCCGGGATGCCGACGAGACCACGGTCGGTCAGCCCGTACGCTGCCAGCAGTTTGTCAAGTCCTACGATCGCGCGGCCGGCAAGGCGCTTGATCAGGTCGACCTGTCCGTCGATCCCGGCACCGTCACCGTGCTGCTCGGCCCCAGCGGCTGCGGCAAGACCACCCTGCTGCGCTGCATCGCCGGCCTGGAGACACCGACGGCCGGGCGGCTGTCCATCGGAGATCAGGACGTCACCGGCATCGCGGCGGAGGATCGCGGCGTGGCGATGGTGTTCCAAAACTATGCGCTCTACCCCAACAAGACCGTTCAGGCCAATATCGAGTTCCCGCTCCGGATGGCCCGGGTGCCCAAGGCCGAGCGGCGCGAACGCGCCTCACGGATCGCCACCCTGCTCAAGATCGACGGACTGCTGGAGCGCCGCCCGGCCCAGCTGTCCGGCGGACAGCGGCAACGGGTCGGCATCGGCCGCGCTCTGGTCCGCCGCCCATCGGTGTTGCTGATGGACGAGCCGTTCTCCAACCTCGACGCCGAACTTCGGGTGGCCATGCGCGCGGAACTGCTGGCCCTGCAGCGGCAACTGGGGATGACCGTCGTGTTCGTGACCCACGACCAGGTGGAAGCGATGTCGCTCGCCGACCAGCTGGTCGTGATGCGGGCGGGCCGCATCGAGCAGGCAGGCACACCAGAGGAGATCTACGGCGACCCCGCCACCGAGTTCGTCGCCTCCTTCGTCGGTGATATGAACATCCTCCCCGTAAGCCTGCCGTTCACCGGAATCGAACAACCAGGAGCACACAGTTTCGGCATCCGCCCCGAAAACCTGCGCCTCGGGCCCGGCACCGAGCCCGACCTGCGGTGGACGGGGACCGTGCTGATGAGCGAACTGCACGGCCGGGACCGGATGGTCCACATCGACCTCGCCGGACACCGCACCCGCATGCGGCTCCCCGCGCAGGCGCCCCCCACCGGGGACATCCCGGTGCACGTCTCCCGCCAGGACATCCACTACTTCACCAGCGACGGGCGCCGCTGCCGCTGAATCCCGCCATCATCGACGGAAGACTGCAACATGCACCGGGAACCACCAACGCCGGGACGCGCATCGTCACCGACGGGCAGCAGTCCGGGCACGGTATGAGGTGAAGGAGATGGTGCCGGTGGCACCGCCCGGGTGGGGAGATCCGGCCGCCCAGCTGCGTCTGTCCGTATCCGGCACCACCCCGGATGACACCCGCGCCCGCGCCGGCGTGCGGCGCGGGATCGTCCAGTACGAAGGCCCGTCTTCCTCCAGTCCCGCGTGTCCTGATGTTCACGGCTACATATCGTCGCCCCTTTGGGCGGTTGCCCTGCCGACCGTCTGCGAGAGCAGACCAATGGGACAATCCAGATACATCGAAAGGTAGACCACAGTGAAGTTCGACCACCTCGGAAACGCTCCCACGATATCGGATTCCGCGTATGTCGCGCCGACGGCAACGATTACCGGCCCCGTGCAGATCGACGCGGGCGCGAGTGTTCTTCACGGTGCGATTCTGACGGCAGAATTCGGCGCTCGACTCACGATCGGCTCAAATACGGTAATTATGGAGTCGGCTGTTCTTCGGGCATCAGGGCCGTTCGATCTCACTGTCGGCGACTCTTGCCTGATCGGCCCGCAGACCTACCTGACTGGTTGCAGGATCGGACATGGGTGTTACCTTTCCCGTGGAGTCTCGGTCTTCAATGGCGCTGATGTCGGCGACGGATGCTGGGTGACAATCAACTGCGTTCTCGCACCTCACGCCCGTCTTGACAGCCGCCGCGAGGTACCCGCCTACCACCTTGTCCGGGGAGACAAGATTTTCTCACCCTCCGAGGCGGCAGATGATCGTGCGGCGTGGGACCACGACGTCTCTCACTCAGAATTCTTCGATCGCATATTCCGTTCGGGCAGTGGACTTGGCCGAACCCTGGACGATCGCATGGCCGAGGCCATGGAACGGTACTCCGCAGCGTTGGCGAGGCACTCATTGGATGCCTGCATCGACTGAATTAGCCTCGATTCGTCAGCGGGATTCGGTGGCTGACCCATTCGACAGTTCGCCCGTAATGTCCTCGGACCGTTCGAGGTGGGCCGTCGCGTGACGCCGCGGGTGCGCCGGGCTCCACGGACCCGGAGTGCTGCCGGTCTTCTCCTTCCTGGTCCTTGTCGGGGCGGTGTCCGGCCGTCACGCGACGGCCGGGAGGGCGGTGAGCCGCTGCCAGCAGGTGGTGAACGTGTCGGCCCAGGGCCGGGATACCGCACGATGCCGGCTCCGGGACAGGTCGTGGGAGCGGCGACCGCAGGTCGTCTGGGGGACCGCTGCCGGCTCACTCGGTCTTGACGGGGGTCAGGCTGAACCCGTCGTTGGGCTTGCCCGCAAGGAGGTCGGCCAGCCCGCCGCTGAGCGCGTACGTCGTCCCGTCCGGTCCCGCGGTCACGTCGTTGGTGACGGGATCCACGACGGTGTCGGTGACCTTGACCGTGGCCTTCTTCCAGCCGTCACGGGGCTCCACACGCTGGATCTGGGCGGGCTTGCCGGCCAGCAGACCGCTGCTGACCGGCGCGATCGAGCCGTCCTTCAGGATCCGCATGCCGGCCGTGGGGGACCCCAGCGGCGCGGAGAGCTTCATCTCCTGCGCCTTTTCGGGATGTTTGAGGGGCACCCGTACCAGGGAGCCGTCGGCCATGGCGATGATCAGCTGTTTCCCTCCACCCACTCCACCGCTGACATGCCCACACCGTTCAGGAAGTCGGGAATGTCAAGCGTGCCCTTGAGCAGGTCGTTCTGCAGAAGTACCGAGGCGCGGCCCTTGCGGTCGATGCGGAACACCGTCGGGGTCAGCTCGTGGACGGCGTACGCGGTGCCGTCGGGCGCCACCGTCACGTCGGAGATCAGGTGCTGCTTGCCGTCCAGGGTGACCGCGGTCAGATTGACGCACCAGTCCGCATGACCCTCGCCCGGAAAGATCCAGCATTCTGAAAGGACCCCTTATGCCTTCCAGTCGATGAACGCCTCCCACTCCATGTGGCAGACGGAGGTGATCGCCCTGGTTCCTGCGGCACAGCAAAACGCCCACACCAGAGGCGTGGGCAAGAGGGAATTCCGAACCACGACAGCTGACACAGACGTTACACGCCCACACATCGCGTCACCATAGGAAAGGATCACGTCGCACACCGAGACCGTGCGTGCGATGCCCGCCGGCGCTGACGGGCACGCTCATCTCATTCTGCTGCCGTCGGGTTCACTGATTCGGCGGCGCGGCGATATTCGGCGTTGATGCGCTGGGCTTCCTCGAGCTGGTCTTCGAGGATGACGATCCGGCAGGCAGCCTCGATGGGGGTGCCCCGATCGACGAGTTCCCGGGCGCGGGCGGCGATACGCAGTTGGTAGCGGGAGTAGCGGCGGTGGCCGCCTTCGGAGCGCAGGGGGGTGATCAGGCGGGCTTCGCCGAGGGCGCGGAGGAAGGCAGGGGTAGTGCCGAGCAACTCGGCGGCCCGGCCCATGGTGTACGCGGGGTAATCGTCGTCGTCGAGACGGCCGAACGTGTCGTCTGCTGTCATTGCACCTCTCTGTGGAACGCGTTGAGGGGCCCTGGCGCCTTACTGGCACCAGGGCCCCGAAGGAACTACTACACCATCTGCCGGCCCTGATACTGCACCGGCCCTCTGTTTCCGCAGACCCGACCGAGACGCTGTCGGGGGCGCGGGGATCGCGGTTGCTTGACCGGAGACCACCTCACTATCGATGTCCTGCGGTACCCGGGTCCAAGACTTCCGCCCGGGCGATCCTGATGGCGCTCGGCTCCTCCGTTCTTCCCTCTTGATCAACTACTCACTGACGGAAACTGCGAACTGCTGATACCGCATACTGCTGGTGGCCTCGAACAGCGCCACTCTTCGGCAGTCAGCCCCGTCGCCCGTCCTGCGTCTGCTCCGGCTTGGAACCCCACTGCCGAACCTCCCGGTGCGCGCGCCCGCAGCCGACGCCTTCACCGAGGTACCGCTCACTGACTTCACTGCTGGGTACTGCGATCCTTCATTTACGGGTACTGCCACTGCGGTACTGCTCATGGTGGCCCCTGATCACTGCGGGCCACCCGGTCCGGCCGTCAGTCCCGTCACCGTCCTGCAACCGCCTTGGCTTCGGAACTCCACCACCGCACCGTCCTGCGAACTGCAACTGCGGTACTGCTGCCCGGCAGTTCATCTCTGCCGGGCCTCTCTCGATCTCGGCTACAGGAGAAACCATAACCACACCGCCACCCAATGTCTACTCCGGCTGGCATAGATTTTCGCGCTCTCGAAGATAAGGCAATCCGCCTCGACCGGTCCATGGGTGGTTCAAGCAGCTCCGAGGCTCAGTCCGACGCTCACAGTCACCCCACCGCCGCGCAGCACGTCGGGCTGAGCGTGACGTCGCCGACTGCGCCGCGGCTACCGTCGGCGGGCACCGGCCAACACTGCGTCTCGCAAAGAACACCACCGCCCGGGACGGACCCTTCCAGCCGCGACGCCTCGCAGGTCGGCCGTTGACGGGCGCGGCACGAGGGGCTGCGCCGCCCTCGACGATCCCGGGATGATCGAGCAGTCCGACCAGAGCAGTCAGAGTCCCCGACCGTGGTCACCAGTGGCGCTGTCATCACCGGTCGACTGGTTCTCGCAGCCACGCGGAGGCAGAGGGTGTCTGATGTGCTGACGGATTCCGCCCGCTTGGGCGAGTTCGCCGCCGTCTTCGACTCCCCGCGAAGAAGGACGGGCCGCCCACGCGTCTGCACTTCCATGTCGCCCGGATCCTGGCGGGCACCCTGGGGAGCCCGGAGACGGGTGGGATGTACCGGGTTGCGATCGAGGACGTCAGCGCCTGGACCGGCGGCGACTTCAGCTATTCCGACCGCTGAGCGACGGCGACGAAAACCCGCTGCACGCAGTGTGGGCCCGACCGGCGTACCGGTCGGGCCCACACTGCTGGTCAGATGTCGGCTCGTGCCTGTTTACCCGGTCAGACCATCACGGGGGTGCCGAGCATCGCGGAGGCGTGCTGCAGCGAGCCGGGGATGCCCAGAGGCGCGGCCTTGGGGAGGGCTCGGCAGGTGAAGCCGAGCTGAGTCATGGCCCGGAGGACTTCGGCGGCACTGAAGTCACGGCGGTCCTGGCGGGTGATGACTTGGCCGACTTGCTTGACAGGGTAGTGGCGGCGGCCGATGATCACCGATTCTCCGGTGACCGGTTCGGGCTTGATGCCCTTCATCGATTCCAGCACTCCGCCCTTGGTGAGTTCGAAGGGGAAGCGGGCGATGACGCAGCGCATGTGGCCTCACAGAGAGAGGGAAGAACGGTCCGCCCCGGGGCGACGCGTTTCAGCGGATGGCGAGGATGCCCGGGGCGCTGCCTTGCTCGTCTACGACTCGCAGAGCACCGAGCCGACGGGAGCGCATCACGTGCTCGGCTTCGCCATCGTGGTCACGGGTGAGGTGGACGATCCGTGGTCGCCGAGGATGTCGCGCAGGCGGACCCGGTCCGTGTGAGCGCCGCTGTCGCGGACGGCGGTGAGGTCGGTTCGGGTCACCAGGCCGATGCCCTGGTCGTCCTGGTCGCAGACGACCAGCCGGCCCGTGCGTGCGGCGGCCATGACGGCCAGCGCCACCTCGACGCTCATGTCGTCACATACCTGCGGTCCGGCCGCGTCCATGACCTCCACCGCCGTCCTGTGCACGGGGTTGGCGTCCGCCGAGCGAGGCTGCATCTGAATCAGCGTCAAAGGGTGCCTCCTGGAGATGGGTCAACTTTCCGATCACGAAGGTTCTAGGCCACCGCGTCGAGGACGGTCTGGCGTACGGGGGCGCGCCGGGTCGCCGGGGAAGGGCGGCGTCGGCCTCGGGAGGAAGCGCTGCGCTTGGGGCGTTCGACCACCGGTGCGGTGATGACGACCGGGATGCCGGACGGGGCCTGGGCGCCGGTGATCCGGCTCAGGGCCTCGTCTCCCGAGCGGATCTGGGTGGTCTGCGGCCGGATTCCGGCGTCCGACATGAGGCGGACCATGCCGCGGCGCTGGTTCGGTGTGACGAGGGTGACGACGCTGCCGGACTCGCCGGCGCGGGCGGTACGGCCGCTGCGGTGGAGGTAGTCCTTGTGGTCGGTCGGCGGATCGACGTTGACGACCAGGTCGAGGTTGTCGACGTGGATGCCGCGCGCTGCGACATTGGTTGCCACCAGCACGGTGACGTGCCCCGTCTTGAACTGCGCCAGCGTGCGGGTGCGTTGCGGCTGCGACTTGCCGCCGTGCAACGCGGCGGCGCGTACTCCGCTGTTGAGCAGGTCCTGGGTCAGCCGGTCGACGGCGTGTTTGGTGTCCAGGAACATGATCACGCGGCCGTCGCGGGCGGCGATCTCGGTCGTGGCGGCGTGCTTGTCGGCGCCATGGACGTGCAGGACGTGGTGCTCCATCGTCGTGACCGTACCGGCCGACGGGTCGACCGAATGCACGACGGGGTCAGTCAGATAGCGGCGAACCAGCAGGTCGACGTTACGGTCCAAGGTGGCGGAGAACAGCATCCGCTGCCCCTCCGGACGCACCTGGTCGAGCAGCGCGGTGACCTGCGGCATGAAACCCATGTCGGCCATCTGGTCGGCCTCGTCCAGCACCGTGATGCCCACGTGGTTCAGCCTGCAGTCGCCACGGTCGATGAGGTCCTTGAGCCGCCCGGGCGTCGCGACAACGACCTCGGCCCCGCCGCGCAGCGCGCCGGCCTGCCGGCCGATCGACATCCCGCCCACCACCGTGGCCAGCCGCAGCCTGATGGAACGGGCGTACGGTGTGAGCGCGTCGGTCACCTGCTGCGCCAGCTCACGCGTCGGTACGAGGATCAGCCCCAGCGGCTGGCGGGGTTCAGCACGCTGTCCAGCGGTACGGGCGAGCAGGGCGAGGCCGAAGGCGAGGGTCTTGCCGGAACCGGTGCGCCCGCGGCCCAGTACGTCACGGCCCGCAAGGGAGTTCGGCAGCGTCGCTCCCTGGATCGGGAACGGTGCGGTCACACCCTGCTTGCCGAGTTCGGTCAGCAGGTGCTCGGGCATGTCGAGTTCGGCGAAGCCCTCAACAGGAGGCAGCGAGGGCGTGATCGTCCTGGGCAGCGCGAACTCACCTTGCACTGTGGCTGACCGGCGGCCGTAACCGCCGGAACGGGCAGGGCCGCCGGAACGGTGCGGCGCCTGCGAGCCCGTGCGACTGCCGCCCTTTCCGGCGGCGGCTCTGCCGTGACGGGAGCGATTGAAGCGATCGTTCGTGCGTGTGCGGTTCATGCGGAACCTTCCTCGATGTGGCGCATATCAAGGAATTCCCGCAGCAACGAGCGGCATGGAGAATTACAAGTATGGACCGGTGGCGAAAAAACAGATTTGGGCCGACGAAACACCCGGGGCACAGGTGCTGAAATGGGTGACGCGATAGGGACGTAAGATCCGGGCGTCGGCTGCAGCGCAGCTCTTCAGGACGCTCCTGCATCACTGAAGGAGGAGCCGCGCGTGGTGAGACTACGGATTCCTCCGAGTCGCCCCGCAGTTGAAATTGCTGTGGGGGATGTGTGCAGCTGGGGCCCGCACCCCGAAGGATGCGGGCCCCAGCTACAAAATGTGCGTCAGCGTCAGGCCGGAACGATGTTCTCGGCCGTCGGGCCCTTCTGGCCCTGCGCGATGTCGAAGTTTACCTTCTGGCCTTCGAGGAGCTCACGGAAGCCCTGCGCGGCAATGTTCGAGTAGTGGGCGAACACGTCGGCGCCGCCACCGTCCTGCTCGATGAAGCCGAAGCCCTTTTCCGCGTTGAACCACTTCACGGTACCAGTAGCCATGTCATATCTCCTTCGGGGCAGTACATCGGGATCCGCACTGCGCGGACGCCGTGTCGCCGCAATGATTACCCCGCCCGGAAATGACCGGAAATACAGAAGCGCCCCCAACCGACAGAACCGGGTGGGCACTCGAAGTTTCGGGAACCACGACTGCAACCGGGATCGACAGTAGCACACTGGAACGGCCTGCGCGCATTACGTAATTCCGCTCCACTCAGTGCGGCAAAAACTCTCACTACGCGGTCCGCCAAAGCCTCACTTCGCAAGCACAGATATTGATCCACTCGGAGTGATACGTTTCAGGAAGAGCGGTCTCACGAAGTGCAACCCTGACCGCCAGGGGCGACGACGTACGCGGCTGGCCGTGAGACGCCTTCGAAAGGTGTCCAGCAGCACCCTCGCCTCGCTCCTGATGCAGGGAAGGGCCGCCGGCGCAGGCGATCCTCCGCCAGGGCAGAGACGACGGCACACACGGAGCGCGCCATGCAGCCGAAGTCGGTGCCCTGCGAACCGGCACACCGCGTCATTCCGACGGAATGCGAAACTCGAATTCGGGACGGTAGAACAGGTCGCCCGCCAGTAGCAGCTGGACGCCCAAACGCTGCGGAGGAGCCGGCACCAGGCGAGACACCACGCCGCGCCCCTGGTCTACGCAGGGCCTCGCCGAAACGAGCCGACGGGGTCCTCACGTGTCACGAGCGATCACATGCGGGTCACCAACCCTGCGGACGCACTCATGCCACAGACGCCCGAGAAGCGCTGGATGACACCCGCCGTGAGGTGCAGGTCCACGTCGTGATCCGAGTGGAAGTGCACTATCTCGTCCTTACGGTCAGATGTCTTGCGATTTGTGAGAATCCAGAGGTATGTAAAAATTCCAGTGTTATAGAACGACTGCTCCGGAAAGGTGACGATCCCTTCCAGCCAGTCGTTCTCCAGGATCCATCGCCGGATTTCCGATTCGCCCGATCCGGCCGCACCATTTGACAGGGGTGATCCGTTGAAGATGATCGCGACACGGGAACCTCCCTGGTCTAACGCCTTCATCTTGGAGATCATGTGCTGAAGAAATAGAAGCGAGCCGTCATTGATGCGCGGTAGGTCGGCCCCGAAGCGGCCGGACGCTCCGAGGTCCTGGTACTCGCGCTCAACCTCTTCTTTTGCCTTTTTCCATTCCACGCCGTACGGGGGATTGGCAAGGAGGTAGTCGAACTTTCGCTGCGCATGCCCATCACCGGTAAGAGAATTACCGAACGCAATACTGTCTGGCCTCTTTCCTTTGATCAAGAAATCCAACTGGAAGATAGCCCACGACTCTGGGTTTAGCTCCTGCCCGTACGCGTCGACGGTCGCATCCGGATTCAACGCCTTATACTCCAGCTGTAGATCGTGATCTTCATGTCTGGGATGCGGCTTGTCGCTGGTAATGACTGGTTCGTGATCGCGCCTGGTGACGGCGTCGCCAGGTGGACCAGCTGAGCCGGTGGGCCGGGTCGTGAACGGGCCGGACAACGACGGTGATGAACAGGCGCTGGATCTCGTTGCAGGTCAGCGGGATCACGTCGTCCGGCGCGGGGTGGTGAGCATGTTCGTCGGCGCGGACAACGGCGAGGAAGGCATGGGCCAGCATCGCGAGGGTGACCCAGCGGGCCCAGGACGGGCAGCGGCGGACCTGGTGCTCGTCCAGCCCGGCCAGTCCCTTCTCACTTTGGAAGGTTTCCTCCACCCGCCATCTGGAACCTGCGACCTTGACCAGG
>NZ_JBEPAP010000010.1:15328-191969 GCF_040298665.1 Streptomyces sp. NPDC001508 | reverse complement strand
CGTTGACTTTTGGCACGCTGTTGAGTTCTCAAGGAACGGACGCTTCCTTCGTACTCACCCTCTCGGGCTTTCCTCCGGGCGCTTCCCTTCGGTGTCCCAGACTCTATCAGTGTTTTTCCGTCTCCCTGACCACCCTTCTGCGGGCATGCAGAAGGGGATCCCAGGATTAGGATCTGACGAGTATAGGTGCTGCCGAGCGAGGACACCCAGGGCGTCCCCGATCTCAAGCAGGGGTACGACTGTACAGGGGGCCATGAAGCGCGTGCAAATTCATTGGTGGATGGTCTAGGCCAACGACCCGGTAACTTTCGTGCGGAACCCGCACTTCCCATGACATACGCTGCTGCTCAGTGCACCGTCCCGGACCGGCAGTGACGGCCCCATCAGTGATCTCCACCCCTGGGAGGCTTCCCATGACCACCGTGTTGTCCCCTCTGGCAGGACGCGCCATCGGTCTTGCGTCCGTGCCCGATCCGGTCTTCTCCGGAGCCATGGTCGGACCGGGCACCGCGGTCGACCCCGTGCGCGAGCCCTGCGAGGCCGTCGCTCCCGTGGACGGTGTCATCGTCTCGCTGCACCCGCACGCCTTCGTGGTCGTCGACGAGCAGGGGCACGGCGTGCTGACGCACCTGGGTATCGACACCGTGCAGCTCAACGGGGAGGGCTTCGAGTTGCTCGTCGACAAGGGCGACACCGTGACGCGCGGGCAGGCCGTCGTGCGCTGGAACCCCGCCGCCGTCGAGTCGGCCGGGAAGTCCCCGATCTGTCCGGTCGTGGCACTGGAGGCCACGGCCGATTCCCTCGCCGACCTGCGTGAGGACGGCGAAGTGAAGGCCGGCGACAGTCTCTTCGACTGGAAGTGACGCCGGCGCCGGCGCGTGACGGCCAGTTGGACAACCACCGCGGCGGCGAAGCCCGCCGCACTATCGGAGACAGGTGAGATGGAGACAACGCTGCGAGGCGTCGGCGTGAGCCACGGTGTGGCGATCGGCGAGGTTCGGCACATGGGAACGGCGGTGCTGGAGCCACCGGCCAAGCAGATTCCCGCGCAGGAGGCGGAGCGCGAACAGGGGCGCGCCCGTCAGGCCGTGGAAGCTGTGGCAGCCGACTTGATAGCGCGCGGCAACCTGGCGGGGGGCGAGGCCCAGGCGGTCCTTGAGGCGCAGGCCATGATGGCCCAGGACCCCGAGCTGATGACGGATGTGGAGCGCCGTGTCACCGTCGGCAGCACGGCCGAGCGCGCCGTCTATGACGCCTTCGCCGCATACCGTGAGCTGCTGGCCGGTGCCGGTGAGTACCTCGCGGGTCGCGTGGCCGACCTCGACGATGTGCGTAACCGTATCGTCGCCCGGCTGCTCGGGGTGCCCATGCCGGGTGTCCCGGACAGCGACGAGCCGTATGTGCTGGTCGCCCGTGATCTTGCGCCGGCCGACACGGCGCTGCTTGACCCGGCCCTCGTGCTCGGTTTCGTTACCGAGGAGGGCGGGCCGACCAGTCACAGCGCGATTCTCGCGCGGGCGCTCGGGGTCCCGGCCGTGGTCGCGCTGCCGGGTGCCGGTGAACTTGCCGAGGGCACGCTGATCGCGGTCGACGGAAGCACCGGCGATATCTTCGTGAACCCGAGTGAGGAGAAGAAGGCGCAGTTGGAGGCCGCGGCCGCGGCGCGCAGGGCCGCGCTGGCCGCCTCGACCGGGCCGGGTGCCACGTCCGACGGGCACAAGGTCCCGCTGCTCGCGAACGTCGGCGGTCCGGCGGATGTGCAGGCGGCCGTGGAGGCGGGTGCGGAGGGCGTCGGTCTCTTCCGTACCGAGTTCCTCTTCCTCGACGACAGCAAGACCGCGCCCTCCGAGGAGAAGCAGGCCGCGGCCTACCGCCAGGTGCTGGAGGCCTTCCCGGAGGGCCGGGTGGTCGTACGGGTGCTCGACGCGGGCGCGGACAAGCCGCTGGACTTCCTCACGCCGTCCGACGAGCCGAACCCGGCGCTGGGTGTGCGAGGTCTGCGGACGCTGCTCGACCACCCCGAGATCCTGCGGACGCAGCTGACCGCGCTGGCCGGGGCCGCCGAGGGACTGCCGGTCCATCTCGAAGTGATGGCTCCGATGGTGGCCGACCGTGCCGACGCCAGGGCGTTCGCGGACGCGTGCCGGGAGGCCGGGCTGCGGGCGAAGTTCGGCGCCATGGTGGAGATCCCCTCGGCCGCGCTGCGGGCGCGGTCGATCCTTCAGGAGGTCGAGTTCCTGTCGCTGGGGACCAACGACCTCGCGCAGTACACGTTCGCCGCGGACCGTCAGGTGGGGGCGGTGTCCCGGTTGCAGGATCCGTGGCAGCCGGCGCTGCTCGACCTGGTCGCGCTGTCGGCGGAAGCGGCCAGGGCCGAGGGCAAGAGCTGCGGTGTGTGCGGTGAGGCCGCGTCGGACCCGCTTTTGGCCTGTGTGCTGACGGGTCTGGGGGTCACCTCGCTCTCCATGGGTGCGGCGTCCATTCCTTATGTCCGCGCGACGCTGGCGAAGTACACGCTGGCCCAGTGCGAACGGGCCGCGTCCGCGGCTCGGGCGACGGACAGCGCCGAGGAGGCGCGCGCAGCGGCCCAGGCGGTGCTGTCCGGGGAGTAACCCGTCACCCCGGTGGTCGTCGGCGGTTGTCCAGGGGCGCTCCGCTCGCAGCGGGGCGCCCCTGGTGTGTTCAGTGGTGGTGGCCCGGTGTGCTGTCGTCGTCTCCCAGGTCGGGAGGTGCGCAGTAGTCGACTCCTGATTCGGGGGAGATCAGGTCGCCCGATTCCACGTCGGTGCAGTAGGCGTCGAAGACTTCTCCGGCGGTGAGGGGTTCGAGTCCGTTGTGCCGGATCCGCCAGCCGTAGACGCGGTCGGCCCTGCCGGGGGCGCTGGTGCGCATGACGAGCCCGCCTGGGCTGGGTGTGGCGATGCCCAGGGCCAGGACGGTGGTGAATTCGAGGGCCTCTGTCTCGTCCAGTTGTGTGGCGCCTGCGGTGTCCTGGTTCGCGTGGAGGACGGACACGAGGGTTTCCGCCGTTCGAGAGACGCTGCAGACCAGGTGGCGGTCGCCGGGCGGGGCCGTGTCGAGGATGCGGACGAAGAGGGTCGAGGCGCGGGTGAAGGCCGCGCGTCCGATGTCTTCTCCGCAGATGGCGCAGGGGCCGAGGCGGGCCAGGACGGTGCTGGCGTATTCCCAGGTTGCCTGCCGGACCGCGGCGTCGACGAGTGAGGGCACGAGGTCGGTGAGGTCCTGGCCCTCGTAGGGGACGGTGGCGCCCGTGGCGGCGAGTTCCGCGGTGAAGCGTGCGCGGCTCGCGGGGGTGTCCGGTTCGAGGCCGGTATCCGCGCAGAACCGGGCGTATTCCTCTGGGTCGAACAGGGCGACCGTGGTCAGGTTGCCGTGGGCGGCGCGGATCCTGAGGAGCGCCTCCACCTGTTGCAGGTAGGCGGTGTGGTCGTCGAAGGCGAAGGTGCGGTAGCGCCGCATGGCCCGGAAGTCCTGCTCGTCGGTCAGCAGGCCGAGGGTGCCGGCGATCTCGCGGCGCAGCACGCGTCGCATGGTCTGGTGGTCGGTGTGCGTCATGTTTCCCCCTGTGTGCAGTCGATCAATGCTCACTCACAGTAATCGGCTGCACTGACAACGGGCTGCGGTCGATGTCGCGAGTGCGCTCTGCGGGCGTCGGGGCCGCTGTCCGGGGTCCGATCAGGGGGAGGGAATGGGCGCCAGTGATTTTGTCTGTTTTTCCGTCGATCGGTCAGCCGCGATCGCGTGCCAGGGCCTCGTAGAACTTCAGCAGATCGAGGTTGTCGATGGAGCCGGGGTTGACGGCCCTTTCCAGGGGAGTGCCCTGTAGGAGGCGCTTGACCGGGACCTCGATGCGCTTTCCGGTGAGTGTGTGCGGCACGCCGGGGACTTCGATGATCTCGTCGGGGACGTGCCGCGGCGAGAGCTGTTCGCGGATGGCCTGCTTGACGCGGTTGCGGAGGTCCTCGTCCAGGACGGCGCCCGGGGCCAGGTGCACGAACAGGGGCATCCAGTAGCCCCCGTCGGGCTGCTCGATGCCGATGACCAAAGATTCCTTGATGTCGGGGAGGCGTTCGACGACCTCGTAGATGTCGGCGGAGCCCATGCGGACGCCCTGGCGGTTCAGTGTGGAGTCGGACCGGCCGTGGATGACGACGGTGCCGCGCGAGGTGACGGTGATCCAGTCGCCGTGGCGCCAGACTCCGGGGTAGGTGTCGAAGTAGCTGTCGTGGTAGCGGCTGCCGTCGGGGTCGTTCCAGAAGCGGATCGGCATCGACGGCATGGGGTTGGCGACCACCAGTTCGCCCACCTCGTCGGTGAGGGGCTTACCGCTCGGGTCCCAGGACTGCAGGTCGGTGCCGAGGCCGGGGCCCTGGAGTTCGCCGGTGTAGACGGGCAGCGTCGGTACGGCTCCGGCGAAGCAGGAGCACACGTCCGTGCCGCCGCTGACGGAGGCGATCCACAGGTCGTCGCGGACCTCGTCGTGCAGCCAGCGGAACCCGTCGGGGGGCAGGGGCGATCCGGTGGTCGCGACGCACCGCACCCGGGAGAGGTCGAAGTCGCGCGAGGGGTGCACGCCGGCCTTGCGGCAGGCCATGACGTATGCGGCGGACGTGCCGTAGAGGGTTGCGCCGGTGCGTTCGGCGATCCGCCACTGGGCGCCGGTGTCCGGGTATCCGGGGCTGCCGTCGTACAGCACGATCGTGGTGCCGGTGAGCAGGCCGGAGACGAGGAAGTTCCACATCATCCAGCCGGTCGAGGTGTACCAGAAGAAGCGGTCCTCGGGACCCAGGTCGCAGTGCAGGCCGAGCTGTTTGAGGTGCTCGACGAGGATGCCGCCCTGGGACTGGACGATGGCCTTGGGCAGGCCGGTCGTACCGGAGGAGTACAGCACCCACAGGGGGTGGTCGAAGGGGACCTGTTCGAAGACGGGTTCCACGTCGGCCGAGGTCAGCGCCGACCAGTCCAGGGCACCGTCGGGTGCCTCGGTACCGAGGAGCGGGATGTGGACGACGGCGCGCAGCGTGGGCAGTTCGCGGCGCAGTTCGGCCACGGCGTCGCGGCGGTCGTGCTCCTTGCCGCCGTAGCGGTAGCCGTCGACGGTGAACAGGACGACCGGTTCGACCTGTTGGAAGCGGTCGAGGACGCTGCGTGCGCCGAAGTCGGGGGCACAGGACGTCCAGACGGCGCCGACGGCGGCCGTGGCGAGGAATGCGACGACGGCCTGCGGGATGTTCGGGAGGTAGCCGCTGACGCGGTCGCCCGGGCGTACGCCGAGGGCGCGCAGCTCGGCGGCGAGGGAGCCGACCTGTCGGCGCAGCTCGGTCCAGGTGACCGGGCGTGGCTCGTGGGTCTCGTCCACGTGCAGAAGCGCGGGTTCGTCCGCGCGGACCGTGGCGGCGCGCAGGGCGTGCTCGGCGTAGTTCAGGGTCGCCCCGGGGAACCACTGGGCGCCGGGCATCGAGCGGTCACCGAGCACGCGCGCGTAGGGCGTCGAGAAGCGTACGTCGAACCACTCCGTGACGGCTTTCCAGAAGGTGTCCAGTTGGTCCACGGACCAGCGGTGCAGTGCGGGGTAGCCGCCCTCGGCCGGGGCGCCGTGCCGTTCGGCTGCCCAGGACTGGAACTGGGTGATGCGTGCCTGGGCGATCCGTTCCGGCTCTGGCTGCCAGAGCGGCAGGGGGTTCGCGGTCGACATGGGGCGGCTCCCGGGCTGTACGCGTCGTGTGCGTCGCTCGCGCACGGGATGCATTGTGCGCGTGACAGGGCTGACACGGACGATGCCATGTGATCGACTTCTGCACCAGGGCGCGCCCCACATAGTCCGTGTCGTGAAGGTGTGGTCCCGGCACTGGTGAACGGCAGTTGAACGACACACCTGAGTGAGGCGCTCAATGGCAGGGTGATCAGCATGGACGGTCGTGACCTGGTGCGTTCGGTGAGAGTGGTCGGTTCGGTGAGAGCGGCTCAGGGGTTGCGTACCGTGCGGGCAGCGTGGCGCAGGAGGCGTGCCGACGCGGTCGGGTTGCCGCCGCGGGGCGCGGAGCGTGCGCGGGTGCCCGGTCCGGTGCAGGGTGCGGAGCCCGGGCCCGGGGGTGGTGTCATCCGGTTCGCTCGGTCCGAGTTGCGGATCACCGTCGCCGCCAACGGGGCCGTCTTCTGGGGCTGGGACGGGGCGGGGCCCGAGCCGTCGTACGCGCTCGCGGGGCGCTGTCCCGAGCCGGACCCCCGGGCGGTGCTGGAACCGGACACGGACGGCGGCTGGCGGGTCGTGGCGGAGCGGGTGACGGTGGTGGTCTCCCGGCACGGGGCGATCGAGGTGTGCACACCCGGAGGCGTCATGCTGCGCCGGGATCTGCCGCCGCGGTGGTGGGAGCCGGTCGGCGGCGGCCCGGCACGCTGGATGCAGCGTTCGGAGGTGGCCGCCGACGCGCGGTTCTTCGGATTGGGCGGGCGTGCGTCCGGCCCCAGGCTGCGCGACGGGACGTACCGGCTGTGGAACGCCGATCCCGGCCGTGCCTTCTCCCCCGGCGACGATCCGCTGTACATCACCATGCCGGTGCAGTTGGTGGTCGCCGACGCATCGACGCATCTGGTCTTCCACGACAGCTCGTGGGACGGGACGGTGACGCTGCGGGAGGGCGAGGAAGGCGCCGGCTCCGGCCACGACCGGGGCGGGAGGTGCGAGGTGCGGATGGACGGCGGCCCGCTGCGCTGCTGGGTGGTGGTGGGCGCCCCCGCGCGCGTGCTGCACGCGTGGGCCTCGTTGACGGGGGCGCCCGCGCTGCCGCCGGCCTGGGCGCTGGGCCACCATCACGCGCGTTGGGGATTCGGCAGCGAACAGGAGGTGCGGCGGATCGTCGCGGGCTATCAGGAGCGTGGGCTGCCCCTGGACGCCGTTCACCTGGACATCGACCACTACGACGAGCATCAGGTGTTCACGGTCGACCCCGAGCGCTTCCCGAAGCTGCCGGCGCTCGCCGAGGAACTGCGGCGCGAGGGGGTGCGGCTGGTGTCGATCGTCGACCCGGGGGTGAAGGCCGCCACGGGCAACGCCGTGTACGACGGCGGGGCGGCCGTTGACGCCTTTGTCCGGGGCCCGTCGGGGCAGGTGGTGCGGGGCGTGTCATGGTCCGGTGAGTCGGTCTATCCGGATTTCACGCACGCGCGCGTGCGCAAGTGGTGGGGCGGGCTGTACGAGGAGCGGCTCGCTCAGGGCTTCGCGGGCTTCTGGCACGACATGAACGAGCCCACGTCGTTCAACGCCTTCGGGGAGTCGACACTGCCGCGCTCGGCCCGGCACGGCCTGGAGGGCCGCGACGGCGACCACAGACAGGCGCACAACGTGTACGCCCTGTGCATGGCAGACGCGGCCCACGGGGGGCTGCGCGAGCTGAGCCCGTGGGAGCGGCCGTTCCTCTTCTCGCGCTCCGGCTGGGCCGGAATGCAGCGCTACGGGGGCACGTGGTCCGGGGACGTGGCCACCGGCTGGCCGGGGCTGCGGGCGTCCCTGTCCCTGGTGCTGGGCCTAGGGCTGTGCGGGGTGCCGTACTCGGGGCCGGACGTGGGCGGTTTTGACGGGACCCCGTCGCCCGAGCTGTTTCTTCGCTGGTTCCAGCTCGGCGCGTACCTGCCGCTGTTTCGCACCCACGCGGGTCTGCGGGCCGGGCGCAGGGAGCCGTGGGAGTTCGGTGCCGAGGTGCTGAAGCACGCGCGCGTGGCGCTGGTGGAGCGCCGGCGTCTGCTGCCGTACTTCGTGACGCTCGCGCATCTGGCGCGGCGTACGGGCGCGCCCTACGTGCGTCCTGTGTGGTGGGGTGCGCCCGAGGACCGGGGGCTGCGCGACTGTGAGGACGCGTTCTTGCTGGGCGACTGTCTGCTGGTGGCGCCGGTGCTGGACCCGGGCGCCGACCGGCGTGCCGTGCGGCTGCCGCGCGGGCGCTGGTACGACACGGTCACCGAGCGGGCGTACGAGGGACCCGCGCAGGTGCTCGTCGAGGCCCCGTTGTCGCGGATTCCGGTGCTCGCGCGCGCGGGTGGCGTCGTGCCCGTGCGGGGCGCGGACGGCGGGCTCGATCTGGAGGTGTGGGCGCCGGCCCGCGGCAGGACTGGCGGCGGACTGGTGGTACCGGACGCGGGCGACGGCTGGGACGAACCGGAGATCGAACGCTACGTCGCCCGCTGGCAGGGGCGTCGGGTGGTGGTCATGCGGGACGGGGAGGACGGCGTGCGGGAGCCGTCCCACCCGGTGCGCATACGGGGGCTCGGGTGAGCCCCGGGCTCATATGTACCGGCCCTCGAACCATGCCCGTACGGCCAGGGTGTGCAGAGGGAAGGCGAGTTCCTCCGGCCTGCGCAGCAGGTGCCGGCCTTCCGTCTCGTTCGTCGCCCGGGACGGCGGGAGGGCGTCGGCGGGGCGTTCCGGGAGGAGCCCGAACAGCAGGAGGTGCCCGTCGGGCGAACTCATCGCGTCGATGAGCCGTACGTCGCGGGCGGCCGCGTCGATGCCCGTCTCCTCCTTGAGTTCGCGGACGACGGCCTGGCGCCAGTCCTCCCGGTCGTCGAGATAGCCGCCGGGGAGCGCGATGCCTCCGCGGGCGGGTGCGACGGTGCGGGTGATGACGACGAGGGCGGTGCCCTTCGGGTCGTACACGGGCTGGAGTGCGATCGCCACCGGCAGCGGGTTGCGGTAGGCGACGGCCCCGCAGGCCGCACAGGTGCGGGGCCAGCCGGAGACTCCCTCTCCGTAGGGTGCTCCGCAGCTCGAACAGTGCGAGTCCGGCTCGGAGTTGACGGTTGAGTGCTGGAATTCGGACACGCGCGGACTGTATCCGATCACAGGAACGACGTCTTCCGGAAGCCGTCCGGCTGGAGCCGTCCGGTTCCGCGGCGCGGCCTGCCCAAGTGCGCGCGCCCGTGTCACACTCCTGACGTATCGTCAGATCCAAGGTCTGGAGGGGCTTTGTCGCGCACACGCACACCGGCGGTCTCCGGCTGGTTCGCAGGCGAGGGAGAAGCGTTCCGGCTCCTGGGCACGCGCTGTTCGGCCTGCGCCACGGTCTTCTTCCCCCGCGAGGACGCCCACTGCCGTAACCCCGGCTGCCCCGGCGGCACCCTGGTGGAAACGCCTTTGTCGCGACGCGGTCGCATCTGGTCGTACACGGACAGCCGCTATCGACCTCCGTCACCCTATGTGAGCAATCCGGAACTTCCGTGGGAGCCGTACGCGTTGATCGCGGTGGAGCTGGAGTCCGAGCGGATCGTGGTGCTGGGACAGGCGGCTCCCGGTATCACCGTCGCGGACCTGGCGGTGGGCATGGAGGTGGAGGTCGTCCCGGGGGTGCTGCACGAGGACACCTCGACCACCTGGACGACCTGGAACTGGCGGCCGACGGGGGTGCGGGCATGAGGGCGGACGTGGCGGTGCTCGGCGTGGGCCTGCACCCCTGGGGCAAGTGGGGGCGCGGGTTCGTCGAATACGGCGCGGTGGCGGCCCGCGCCGCGCTCGCGGACGCCGGACTGGAGTGGCGCGCCATCGCATCGGTCGTCGGCGCGAACACGGTGCGTGGCGGCTACCCGGGGCAGGTCGCGGGAGCGACGTTCGCGAAGGCCCTGGGCTGGCAGGGCGCCCAGGTCACCAGCGTGTACGCGGCGTGCGCGTCCGGTGCGCAGGCCATCGCCGCGGCGCGGGCCCAGATCCTCGCCGGGCTCGCGGACCCGGTGCTGGTGGTGGGCGCGGACGCGGCGCCCAAGGGCTTCTTCCGGCCCACCGGCGGCGAGCGGCCCGACGACCCCGACTGGCTGCGTTTTCGCCTGCTGGGGGCGACCAACCCGGCGTACTTCGGGCTGTACGCGCGGCGGCGGATGGCGGTGCACGGCGACACGCTGGAGGACTTCGCCCTCGTGAAGGTGAAGAACGCCGCTTGCGGCGCGCTGAATCCGTACGCGCGCTACCGCAGGCGCGTCACGGCCGAGGAGGTCGCCGGCTCCACGGTGGTCGCCGACCCGCTGCGGCTGCTCGACATCTGCGCGACCTCGGACGGCGGCGCGGCACTGGTGCTGTCCAGTCTCGAGTTCGCGCACCGGCACGGGGTGCCGAGACCGGTGCGGATCCGGGCGGTGTCCACGGTGACGCCGCGCTATCCCAGCACCGTGCTGGACCTGCCGGACATCGCCACGGACTCGGCGGCGGCGGTCGAGCCACCGAAGCGGGCGTTCCGGGAGTCGATCGCCCGGGCCGCCTACGAGGAGGCGGGCATCGGCCCCGAGGAGCTGTCCCTGGCGGAGGTGTACGACCTTTCCACCGCGCTGGAGTTGCAGTGGTACGAGGATCTGGGGCTGTGCGGCCAGGGCGAGGCGGCCAAGCTGCTCCGGGAGGGCGCGACCACCCCGGGCGGGCGCATACCCGTGAACGCGAGCGGCGGACTCGCCTCGTTCGGGGAGGCGGTGCCAGCCCAGGCGATCGCCCAGGTCTGCGAGCTGGCCTGGCAGTTGAGAGGAGCCGCGGGCGAGCGGCAGATCACCGGAGCACGCGTGGGGATCACCGCCAACCAGGGGCTGTTCGGGCACGGCTCATCGGTGATCGCACTGCGCTGAGCGGCGACGGAGGTGACCCGTGGAACCGGTAGGCCGCAAAGACCTCCCTACGCTGTGTGATCGACCGGGAATGCTGCGTGAACGTCTTATGAACTGCGCCTGGGCGCGCGCCGGAAACGTCATCATGCTCCCGTGCGCCCCTGGACGGATACTCTCCGCTTCGCCTTCCAGCCGGTGGTCAACCTGGCCACCGGCGCGGTGGCCGCGCTGGAGACGCTCGCCCGCCCGGAGTCCGGAGACATCCTGGCCGAAGCCCGTCGGAACCCCGAACTCGACGGCAGGCTGGCCGTATTGGCCTTCCGAGCGGCGGCTCGCCACGAGCGGCTGGTGCCCCTGCACATCAACGTGTTCGCCGCGACGCTCGCCGACCTCGGCGGCCTCACGCCCCTGCACGACGCCGTGCGCGGGGCGGGACGCCTGCCGTGGGAAGTGACCCTCGACATCGTCCCGCCGTACACACACGTGCCGCAGCGGGCGCTCCTCGACGCCCTGTCGGCACTGCGCGACCAGGGGTTCCGGATCAGTGCCGACGGCATCGGCGAGGGCGACGTACCGCTCAGGCTGCTCACCGACCTCGCCCCGGACCTGGTCAAGCTCGATGCCTCGCTGCTCAGCCGGCCGGCCGCGGTGCGGGCCATGCGGACGCTGTGCGAGCATCTGGGCGCCCTGCTGGTGGTCGAGGGCGTGGAGACCGAACGGCATTACGCGGAGGCGCTGTCGGCCGGTGCGCAACTGGCGCAGGGCGAGCTGTTCGCACCGCCGACCCGGATTCCCGCCGTGGACGTGTACGTTCCGCCCCGCTTCCCGGACGCCCCGCCCGTGCCGCGCTCGGGGCCGACGGTGCGCGAGTTCGTACGCCCCGCCGCGCTGTTGCCGGTGACCGCCTCGGCGGGCCAGGTCCGGGCGCTGCTCACCGGGTCGCCCGACGTGTCCGGAGTGCTGCTGGTGGACCAGTCCGGGGCCCCGGTGCGCTCGGTGCACCGCTCGCGGTTCCTGTTGTCGATGTCGGGCCGCTACGGGCACGCCCTGTACGCCGACCGGCCCGCGTTCAAACTGGGCGACCCGCCGCGCACGGTCGGCGTCGACGCCACCGCCTGGGAGGTCCTGGACGTCGTCGCGGTGGGCGGCCGGGACCGCACCTCGGACGATGTGGCGGTCGTGGACCGCCGCGGGCGCTGTGTGGGCGTCGTCCGGCTCGCCGACCTGGTGCGGGCGCTGGCCGAGACGCGGGTCGAGGAGGCGGCCGGGCTCAATCCCCTGACGCGGCTGCCGGGTTCGGACGCGATCACCGAAGAGGTGGACCGGCGGATCGCCGGCGGGCGCGGCTTCACCCTGAGCTGGCTGGACATCGATCACTTCAAACAGGTCAACGACGGGGCCGGCTTCGCGGCCGGCGACGAGCTGATCCGGTCCGTGGGGCGGACCCTGCAACAGGCCACGGCTGGGCACACGCGCGTGGGTCACATCGGCGGCGACGACTTCCTGGTGCTCGCCGACGAGGAGGGCCTCGGTGCGCTGGCCGCGGCCGTGCTCGGTGCCCCGTGGTCGGCGGGCGGCTGTCCCGTCACGCTGTCCCTGGCGACCGTCGCGTGCGCTCCGGGCAGCGTGGTCGACCACCGGCAGGCCGCGGCCTGTCTGGCCCCGTTGAAGAAGGCCGCGAAGGAACTGAGCGGCACGAGCTGGGTGCTGGCGCGCGCGGGGCTGCCCGGGTACGAGATCCGGCACGGCTCGGCCGTGCCGCCCGCCGAGGCGGGCTATGCGGCGGTCGAGCCCCGGAACTGAACGGCCGCCCGTGCGAGGCCGGTTGAGCGGACGCGGGGCACACGCGCGTGGCTGTCACCGTTGCCGTCGGCGACCTTGACGCTCCCCGGGCGGCGGTGAACACTTCCCGGTGTCGGTCGGCATCGCCGCACATTCTCGGCGCCATCAGGCACTGCGCCGCGCGGGCACATCCTGAGCCACCACCCGCTCCCCCACGGGCGATTCGGCCGCGACGGCACGCTCGTCACGGCCGCCGGGCGGGGCGCGGGACTCTCCCTGACTTCGGCGGAGGTCGCCAAGGGAACCGTTCCCGCACGGAGAGCCGGGGCAGATCCCCCGGGAGCCAGCGCCTAGGCTAGGAGCCGCCATGAGCAATGCAGACATATTCGTCGGCGAGATCATCGGCACCGCGATCCTGATCCTTTTCGGTGCCGGTGTCTGCGCCGCCGTCACCCTCAGACACTCCAAGGCGCAGGCCTCGGGATGGGTCGTGATCGCGTTCGGCTGGGGATTCGGCGTGCTGGCCGGCGCGTACACCGCGGCTCCCCTGTCGGGCGGGCAGCTCAATCCCGCGGTCACCATCGGCATCGCGGTGGACACCGGCACGTGGGACAGGGTCTGGGTGTACCTGCTGGGCCAGATGGTCGGCGCGATGCTCGGCGCCGTCCTCGCGTACCTCGTCTACCTGGCCCAGTTCCAGGCCAATGTGCGCGAGGAGGACTCGGCGGACGAGCCGACTCCGACGCTCGGTATCTTCTCCACCGTTCCGGAGATCCGCAATCCGATGGCCAACCTGATCACGGAGATCATCGCGACGATCGCGCTGGTCCTGCCGGTGCTGGCGTTCGGCCTCACCAAGGGGCTCGGCGAGTCCGGCACCACCGTACTGATCGTCTCGCTGCTCGTGGTCGGCATCGGGCTCTCCCTCGGCGGGCCCACCGGGTACTCCATCAACCCGGCGCGCGATCTCGGCCCGCGCATCGTGCACGCCTTTCTGCCGATCCCGAACAAGGGCACGTCCGACTGGGGGTACGCCTGGGTCCCGGTCGTCGGCCCGCTGATCGGCGGGGCGCTCGCGGGCCTCGTCTACAACGCAGCCTTCTGACCCGGCGACCGAGGGACAGCCATGACGGACACCGCCGAGACGTATGTCGCCGCCATCGACCAGGGCACCACCTCGAGCCGCTGCATCATCTTCGACCACGGTGGCGCGATCGTCGCCGTCGACCAGCGCGAGCACCGCCAGATCTTCCCCAAGCCGGGCTGGGTGGAGCACGACGCCACCGAGATCTGGTCCAAGGTGCAGGCCGTGATCGCCGGAGCCCTCGCCAAGGCGGGGCTGCGCGCCGACCAGCTCAGCGCCGTCGGCATCACCAACCAGCGCGAGACGACGGTCCTGTGGGACCGGGCGACCGGCAGACCCGTGCACAACGCGATCGTGTGGCAGGACACGAGGACGGCGGCCCTGTGCAACGAACTGGGCGGCTCGGACGGACAGGACCGGTTCCGCGAGCAGACGGGGCTGCCGCTGGCGAGCTACTTCTCCGGTCCCAAGGTCGCCTGGCTGCTCGACAACGTGCCGGGGCTCAGGGCCCGCGCGGAGCGCGGCGAGATCGCCTTCGGCACCGTCGACTCCTGGCTGATCTGGAACCTGACGGGCGGCACCGACGGCGGACGGCACGTCACCGACGTGACGAACGCGGGCCGCACCATGCTGATGAACCTGCACACCCTGCAGTGGGACGCGGCCATCCTCGCCGCGATGAACGTGCCCGAGGCGGTCCTCCCGGAGATCAGGTCGTCCGCGGAGGTCTACGGGACCGCCGTCGGCCAACTCGCCGGCGTCCCCGTCGCGTCGGCGCTGGGCGACCAGCAGGCAGCCGTGTTCGGGCAGGCCTGCTACGACGTCGGCACCGCGAAGAACACCTACGGCACCGGCAGCTTCCTGCTGCTCAACACCGGCAGTCGGCCCGTGCCGTCCAAGAGCGGGCTGCTGACGACGATGGGCTACAAGATCGGCGGTGCGGCGCCGGTGTACTGCCTGGAGGGGTCCATAGCGATAACGGGCGCGCTGGTGCAGTGGTTCCGCGACCAGCTCGGGATCATCCGCAGCGCCGACGAGATCGAGCCGCTGGCGGCGAGTGTCGAGGACAACGGCGGCGCGTACATCGTCCCCGCCTTCTCGGGCCTGTTCGCCCCCTACTGGCGCTCCGACGCGCGCGGGGTCGTCACCGGTCTGACCGGGTACGTCACCAAGGCCCACCTGGCACGTGCGGTGCTGGAGGCGACGAGTTGGCAGACCCGCGAGGTCGTGGACGCCATGTTCCAGGACTCCGGCGTGCGGATCACCACCCTGAAGGTGGACGGCGGCATGACCGGGAACAACCTGCTCATGCAGCACCAGGCCGACGTGCTGGGCGTGCCGGTGATCCGGCCCAGGGTCTCCGAGACGACCTGCCTCGGCGCGGCCTACGCGGCGGGCCTGGCGACCGGGGTGTGGAACGACCTCGACGAACTCACCTCGCACTGGCGGCAGGACGCGACATGGACGCCGGCGATGGAGGCGTCGGTGCGCGACCGCGAGTACCGGAACTGGCGCAAGGCCGTGGAGAAGAGCTTCGGCTGGCTGGATGACGCGGCCAAGTAGCCGGAACGTGCTTCCACGCGCGTGTGCCCCGGAAAGCACCCACACGCGCGTGGACGGCCACACAGGGGCCACGGCTCCACCCCGGTCGGCGGGAGTGCGGGCCGTGCGCCGGCCCGCTCAGGTGGTGACGGACTGCCGGCGCCCGGCCCCGTACGCCATCGCGTGCTGGACGACTCCGATGAGCACCTCCTTGACCGACCGGCGGTCGCGGGCGTCGCACAGCACGAGCGGCACGCCATCGTCCAGGTCCAGGGCCTGACGGACGTCGTCCGCCGGGTAACGCGACGCTCCCTCGAAGCAGTTGACGCCGATGACGAAGGGTATGGAACGCCGTTCGAAGTAGTCGACGGCGGCGAAGCAGTCCTCCAGGCGGCGGGTGTCGGCGAGGACGACCGCGCCGAGCGCGCCCTCGGACAACTCGTCCCACATGAACCAGAACCGCTCCTGTCCCGGGGTACCGAACAGGTACAGGACCAGGTCCTCGCGGAGCGTGATCCGGCCGAAGTCCATGGCCACGGTGGTGGTGTGCTTGCCCTCCACGCCGCTGGTGTCGTCCACCGGACGGCCGGCCTCGGTGAGCAGTTCCTCCGTGCGCAGTGGCCTGATCTCGCTGACCGCGCCGACGAGGGTCGTCTTGCCCACGCCGAAACCGCCGGCCACCAGGATCTTGAGCGTGACGGGCTCGACCGGCGGCTTGTCGCGCTCAGAACGCCCGAAGATCATCGATCTCTTCTCCTGCTTGATGGGGGTGGGGTGCCGGCCGGCCGTAGCCGCCGCCACCGGGGGTTTCGATGACGAGTACGTCGCCGGGGCCGACGTCCGCCGAGTCGCTTCCGCCGAGTTCGGTGACCGAGCCGTCGGCCCGTTCCACGCGGTTGGCGCCGAGTGCGCCCGGACAGCCTCCCGCCATGCCGTAGGGCGGGACCCTGCGGTGCTGGGACAGTGTGGAGACGGTCATGGCCTCGTGGAACCGGATGCGGCGCACCGCGCCGTCCCCGCCGGACCACTGTCCGGTCCCGCCGCTCCCCCGCCGGATCGCGAAATCGTCGAGTTGCACGGGCAGTCGCCATTCGAGGACTTCGGGATCGGTGAGCCGGGAGTTGGTCATGTGGGTCTGCACGACGCTCGCGCCGGGGAAGCCGTCACCGGCGCCGGACCCCGAGGCGACGGTCTCGTAGTACTGGTGCCGTTCGTTGCCGAAGGTGACGTTGTTCATGGTCCCGGAGCCCTCGGCCTGGACGCCGAGGGCCGCGTAGAGGGCGCCGGTGATGGACTGGGAGGTCTCGACGTTGCCCGCGACCACGGCGGCGGGCGGCTCGGGCGCGAGCATCGAGCCGCCCGGCACGATGATCTCCAGGGGGCGCAGACAGCCGTCGTTGAGCGGGATGTCGTCGGCGACGAGGGTGCGGAAGACGTACAGGACGGCGGCGTTGACGACCGAGAACGGCGCGTTGAAGTTGGTGGCGAGCTGGGCGGACGTCCCCGTGAAGTCGATGGTCGCGGCGCGGCCGGCGCGGTCCACGCGCACGCGTACCCGGATGACGGCGCCGGAGTCGGTCTCGTAGGCGTACTCCCCGTCGTCCAGCGCGTCGATGACGCGGCGGACGGCTTCCTCGGCGTTGTCCTGGACGTGCCGCATATAGGCCTGGACGACGTCGAGCCCGAAGTCCTCGATCATGCGGCCGACCTCGTCGACGCCCTTCTGGTTGGCGGCGATCTGCGCGCGCAGATCGGCGAGGTTGGTTCCGGCGTTGCGCGTGGGGTACGGGGCCTCGGTGAGCAGGCGCAGCGTCTCCTCCTCGCGGAAGCGGCCGTCCTCGGCGAGCAGCCAGTTGTCGAAGAGGACGCCTTCCTCCTCGATGGTGCGGCTGTCGGCGGGCATCGAGCCGGGCGCGATGCCACCGATCTCGGCGTGGTGGCCGCGGGAGGCGACGTGGAAGAGGATCCGGTCACCGTCCGTGCCGAACACCGGCGTGATGACGGTGACGTCCGGCAGGTGGGTTCCGCCGTGGTAGGGGTCGTTGACGGCGTAGGTGTCGCCGGGCCGCATCGAGTCGCCGCGGCGGCGGATGACCTCTTTGACGCTGGTGCCCATCGAGCCGAGGTGGACGGGGATGTGCGGGGCGTTGGCCACCAGGTTGCCGTCCGGATCGAACAGGGCGCAGGAGAAGTCGAGGCGTTCCTTGATGTTCACGGACTGGGCGGTGGACTCCAGCCGGGCGCCCATCTGCTCGGCGATGGACATGAACAGGTTGTTGAAGACCTCCAGCAGAACCGGGTCGACTTTCGTGCCGAGATCGGAACTCTGTGTAATCGCCGCGCGTTCCAAGACCAGATGCCCGTCGTCGGTCGTCGCGGCCTTCCAGCCGTCGTCGACGACGGTCGTCGCGCCGGACTCGGTGATGATCGCGGGGCCGGTGACGATCCGTCCGGGGGGCAGCGCCTCACGGCGGTGGAGGGGTACGTCGCGCCAGGCACCGCCGGTGTGGAGGCGGACGGTCTCGGGCGCGGCGGCGCGGCCCTCGTAGGTGGCGAGGGCGGACAGATCCGGGGGTGGAGTGATGCCGGTGGCTTCGACGGAGAGGGCTTCGACCACCACGGGACGGTCGAGGGTGAAGGAGTACGTGGCGCGATGACGTTCTTCGAAGGCGTGTCTCATGGTGTCGGGCTCGGTCAGCTCGACGGTGAGGATGGTGTCCGTGCCGTCGTAGCGGAGCTGGGCACGGCGGGTGACCTCGATACGGTCCTCCGGGACGTCCTCGGCCAGGAGTTCCGCGCGGGCCGCGGTCTCCAGGTCGTCGGCGGTCGTGCGGACGCCCGGCATGGAGGCGGCCTCCAGCGGTGCTTCGACGGACTGCTCGCGCATCGCGGTGGTGTCGGCGAGGCCGATGCCGAGCGCGGACAGGACACCGGCCATGGGGGGCACGAGGACGGTGCGGATGCCGAGCGAGGCGGCGACCATGCAGGCGTGCTGCCCGCCCGCCCCGCCGAAGGTGGTGAGTGCGTAGCGGGTGACGTCGTGCCCTTTCTGGACGGAGATCCGCTTCACGGCGTTGGCGATGTTGGCGACGGCGATCTGCAGGAACCCCTCGGCGACCTGCTCGGGGGTGCGGTCGTCTCCGGTCCGCTCGCGGATCTCGCGCGCGAGGGCGGTGAACCGGTCCCGGACCAGCGCCGCGTCCAGGGGCTGGTCGCCCTCGGGGCCGAACACGGCGGGGAAGTGCGCGGGTTGGATGCGGCCCAGCATGACGTTGGCGTCGGTGACGGCGAGCGGGCCGCCGCCGCGGTAGCAGGCGGGTCCTGGGTCCGCACCCGCCGAGTCGGGACCGACCCGGTAGCGGGAGCCGTCGAAGTGCAGGACCGAGCCGCCGCCGGCGGCGACGGTGTGGATGTCCAGCATGGGCGCGCGCAGCCGGACGCCGGCGAGCTGTGTGGTGAAGACGCGTTCGTACTCGCCGGCGAAGTGCGAGACGTCGGTGGAGGTGCCGCCCATGTCGAAGCCGATGACCCGGTCGAAGCCGGCGAGCTGCGACATACGGGCCATGCCGACGATTCCGCCGGCGGGCCCGGACAGGATGGCGTCCTTGCCGCGGAACTGCCCGGCTTCGGCGAGCCCGCCGTTCGACTGCATGAACATCAGCCGTACGCCCTGGAGTTCGCTTGCGACGTGCTGGACGTAGCGGCGCAGCACGGGCGACAGGTAGGCGTCGACGATCGCGGTGTCGCCGCGTGGGACGAGCTTCATCAGGGGGCTGACCTCGCTGGACCACGAGATCTGCGGGAAGCCGGTGCGGGCGGCCAGTTCGCCGATCGCCTCCTCGTGGGCGGGGTGCAGATGGCTGTGCATGCAGACGACGGCGACGGCGCGGATCCCGTCGTCGTACGCCTCCCGGAGCGGCCCCCGCAGGGCGTCCAGATCGGGTGCGCTGAGCACGGTGCCGTCGGCCGCGGTCCGCTCGTCGGCCTCGACGACGCGTTCGTACAGCATCTGGGGCAGGTCGATACGCCGGGCGAAGATATGGGGGCGGTTCTGGTAGGCGATGCGCAGGGCGTCACGGAATCCGCGGGTGATGACCAGCAGGGTGCGCTCGCCCTTGCGTTCCAGGAGGGCGTTGGTGGCGACGGTCGTGCCCATGCGGACGGACTCGATGGGTTCCGGGGAGCCGTCGAGCAGCGCGCGTACGCCGGCGACGGCGGCGTCGGCGTAGCGCGTCGGGTTGTCGGACAGCAGTTTGTGGGTGAGCAGGCGGCCGTCCGGGCGCCGCGCGACGATATCGGTGAAGGTACCGCCCCGGTCGACCCAGAACTGCCAGCCTGTCACGTCACTTCTCCGCTTCCGCGCCGGTCACAGCGCCCGCAGGCCGTTGATCACGTCGCGCAGAATACTCTCGTCGGGCAGTTCCGCAGGCGGTACGGGACGTGTCACGTGGACGAGTTCCGCGGCCACGAGGTCGCCGACGAGAACCCGCACGACGCCGATGGGCAGGTCGAGTTCCGCGGCGAGTTCGGCGACCGACTGAGGGGTGTGCCGGCAGAGTTGGACGATGTCCACGTGCTCCGGGGACAGCGTCTGGTCCGCTTCCGGGTCGCCCGCGTGGGGTTCCGTGACGACCACCGCGATCAGGTCGAGGCGGTGCTGGCCGGCCGTGGTGGTGCGGCCGCGCGTCATGGCGTACGGGCGGACGACCGGTCCGGCCTCGTCGTCGAACCAGTGACTTCTTCCCTGACCGTCTCCGCTCATGTCATCCCACTACCCGCCCGAGGTCAGATCGGTACGCGGGGCGGTGCCCAGATGCACGCCGACCCGCTTGACGAGGAGCGTCATCTCGTAGGCGACCTGGCCGACGTCGGAGTCGGCGTCGGAGAGGACGGCCAGGCAGCTGCCGTCGCCGGCCGCCGTCACGAAGAGGAATGCCTCGTCGAGTTCGACGACCGTCTGGCGGACGCTGCCCGCCTCGAAGTGCCGGCCCACGCCCTTGGCGAGGCTGTGGAACCCGGACGCGACGGCGGCCAGGTGCTCGCTGTCCTCCCTGGTCAGATCCTTCGATACGCCCGTGGCCAGTCCGTCGCCGGAGAGCACGACGGCCTTGCGGATGCTGGCGACCCGGTCGACGAGGTCGTCGAGGAGCCAGTTGAGCGCGCCCTTGTCCGGTGCGGTGTGGCCGGTCGCCTTTGGTGCGGTCATCGACCGTCCCCCTTTGTCGTTCCTTGTGCTGTGCCGTTCCGGGCTCCGTCGCCCGTGGCGTTCTCCTCCCGGCCGCGCTGCCAGCCGCGCTGGAGCGAGGCCATCCGGCTGCGCACCTCTTCGGCGTCGCGTTCGACGGGTTCCCTCTCGCGCCCGGACGGTCCCGCGGGACCCTGCTTGAGCTGCGGGGCGAGACTGGCCTGCCGTACGCGCTTCGGCAGCGGTCCGGTGCCGGACCGGGTCTCCTGCGATGTGCCGCCGGTCGGCGGGGCGGTGCCGCCCTCGCCGTCGCGGGAGCGGTTCTCCGGGCCACTGGTGCGCCGGGGGAGCTGTGGGGCCGCTGAGGGCTTTTCCGGGCCGTCGGCCGGGGATTGCGCGCGTGGGTCGAAACGGGCCACGGATCCGGTGCCGGGCCGCGGGGCCGTCTCGTCCCGGTGTCGGGAGGGCAGCGGCGCCAGACGGGGTTCGGCGCCGGGCGGGTCGGCCGGGGACGGCTCGTCGTCCTCACTCCGGCGGGAGCGCTGCTCCTTGATCGGTCGGCCGTGCGAGCTGACCAGCTTGGGCGTCCGCCGGCGGGGCAGCGGCACCAGGGCGTCCGGAGAGTCGTCGGCCCCCGCCCGTTCCGCCGTGCCGGAGGACGGCCGGTGATCCGCGGCGGTGCGGCCCGCGGCCTCCTCGTCGGCACGGGCGAGGGAGCGGCGGGCGCGGAAGAGTCCGCCGCGTTCACTGTGCTCGTCGGTGAGGGCGCCCGGGAGGGCGTCCAGGTCGATGGGCGCCTCCAGTTCCACCGGGCCGTCCAGGACCGGCGCGGGCGGGCCCGGCAGGTGCACCGGAACCTGGGCGAGGGCGGCCCGCCGCTCCTCCCCATCGGCCTTCGGCCCGGTCCGGTCCCGGTCGAGACGGAAGCCGATGCCGTTGGTGTCGGGGACATCGTCGGTCAGCAGCACATCGGGGATGAAGACCACCGCGGTGGTGCCGCCGTAGGGGGACGGCTGCAGGGATACGCGGACGTTCTGGCGCTGGGCGAGGCGGCTGACCACGAACAGGCCGAGCCGGTCCGTGTCGGAGAGTTCGAACTCCGGTGTCTCGGCGAGTCGGAGGTTGGCCTCCAGCAGTGCTTCGGCCGCCATGCCGAGGCCCCGGTCGTGGATCTCCAGGGTGAAGCCGTTGGCGACCCGCTCGCCGAGGACCTGGACCGCCGTGTGCGGTGGGGAGAACACGGTGGCGTTCTCCAGCAGCTCGGCCACCAGGTGGGTGAGGTCGGCGACGGCCGGCCCGGTGACGGCGACACGCGGCAGCCTGCGGACCTCGATCCGCTCGTAGTCCTCGACCTCGGCGACGGCGGCGCGGACGACGTCCATCAGCTGGACGGGTTTGCGCCACTGGCGCGAGGGGGCGGCGCCGGAGAGGATCACCAGGCCCTCTGCGTGCCGGCGCATGCGGGTGGTGAGGTGGTCGAGGCGGAACAGGTCGGCGAGTTCGTCGGTGTCCTCGGTCCTGCGCTCCATGCTGTCGAGCAGGGTGAGCTGCTTGTGCAGCAGCACCTGGCTGCGCCGGGCGAGGTTGACGAAGACCTCGGAGACCCCGGCGCGCAGTTCGGCCTGCTTGACGGCGGCTTCGACGGCGGCGCGCTGGAGGGTGTTGAGCGCCTGGCCGACCTCGCCGATCTCGTTCCTGTCGTACTCCAGGCGCGGGGCCTCGGTCTCCACGTCGATCTTCTCACCCGCGGACAGGCGGCGCATCACACTGGGCAGCCGGACGCCGGACGCCTCGTGCGCCTCCAGGCGCAGTTGCCGCAGATCGCGGATGAGTCCGCGGCCCAGCCGCACGGACAGGACGAGGGAGGCGAGCAACGCGACCAGTCCGAGCAGCCCGGCGACGGCCGCCTGGATGATCACGCTCACCGCGACGGGGCGGGTGCGGTCCTGATAGCGGTCGCCGACCTCGTCGTCGAGGGTGCCCAGTTCTTCGAGCACGGTGCCCGCGGCGGCGTCCCAGCGCTTGGCGCTGACCTCGTTCGCGGTGCCCGCCCCGGAGTCGATGACCGCCTCCTCGGCCACCCGCACGGGCGCGGTGGTGGCGCTCCTCCAGAACCGGTCGTAGCGGTCGCGTTCGGCCGCCGGCAGCAGCGGCAGGCTGATGTCGTACAGGAGGGTGCGCTGGGCGACGAGGTCGGAGATGTCGCGGGTCTCGTCCCGGGAGAGCCTGCCGACCACCAGGGCGGATCCGAGCAGGGCGTCCTCGCGGGAGAGGAGTTCGCGGGCACGGTTGACGTTGATGAGGGCGCGGGCCTGAGTGTCCATCTCCACGTCGTCGACGCCGTCGAGGCTCGCCAGCAGCGAGTAGCAGGGGTCGACGACGCGGTTGTAGAGGTCGAGGGCCTGATGGCGGGTGACCGTGCCGTCCTCGACGCTGCGGCGCAGGGAGTTGACGCCGTCGAACGCGTCCAGGACCACGGTGAGGCGTTCGTCGTCGCCCGCGCTCATGCTGTCGCGGACGTCGGAGGTCTCGGCGTTCTTCCGGGTCTCGGCGATGGCCTCGTCGGTGGCGGTCCGGGTCCGGCGCAGGTCGCCGAGGGCGTCGGAGGCGCGCGGGTCGGCGAGGTAGACGAGGGTCTGGCGGCGTTCCTGCTGCAGGGCGCGGACGGTGTCCTCGGTGGGGTACTCGATCTTCTCCACCACGTGCGACACATTGAAGACCCGGACCACCTCCCGCCCCGTGAGCACGGTCGCAAAGCCCCAGATGGCGGCCAGGGACACCAGCGGCACGAGAAGCAGCGCCACGATCTTCCGGCGGATCGACTTCCCGCGAAAACGCATGGCCTCCCCCAGCTCGGTCCCCCTGCGGACGGGGGTGCACAGGTGCGTCAACAAACGGCGCGAGCCTACTACCGTCGCAGGGTCAACTCGAAGGCGTGTCCGGAGCCTGAACTTCACCTTCACTTCTGGGACATGGCGAGTTGTCCGGGCATTACGGGAGATTGCCGCCTGGGCTCCGGCGTCCGGGGTTCGGAGGTCCGGTCCGGCGCGCGGGGTCGGTTGGCCGAAATTCTTCGTGGGTCGGGAATCTTCCTGACGCGTCGTTCGTCCTTCTCTATGGGATATGGGGGCGGAATCGGCCACTGGAGCCGCATCCACCATCCTGGCGGCGTAAAACAGTGCAAGCCGGGCAACCACAGGGGAGCCGGTGTCTCGGGGCGCCGGAGCAGGGGTCTGCCGGCGGTGGGGAGTGACATGTTGATGGGCACGGCGGAGCGGCGCGAGGCGCCCGAGGACGACGTGGCGGGGCGCGGGACGGCGCGGCTGCTCCCGGAGGCGACGGGTGGTGGCGTTCCGTCGCAGGAGTGGGCCGCCGAGGCTGCGGAGGCGCGAAGTCAGCCGGTGTACCGGCCGTTGTGGGTCGAGGAACCCGCACGCAGACGCCGGATGCCCGATCCGGTGCGTACGGCGGCGGTGCGGGCGGTGATCATCATCGCGGTGACGTTGATGCAGGCGATGGTGGCCTTTCTGTGCACGCTGGCAGGGTCCTGGCTGGCCTTGCCGATGGTCATCAGCAGTGTGGTCAGCACGGTGGTGGCCACCTGGGGCGTGCTCGACGTCTGGGTGACGCGCCAGGTCTGGAACCAGCGCAATGGCGTGGTGTCGGTGCCGAGCAGCACGGCGCGGTCGCTGCGTCGGGAGCGGCGCACCGCCCGGCGGCAGGCGAAGGCCGCCGCGCGGGAACGGGAGCGGATACGCAGGCGGGGCGGCACCGGCCAGCTGTCGCACTCCTGACGCCGGGGCGGCGCACTACGGGCCGTCGCCGCCCGCCGACGGCCCGTGGTGTGCCGCCGCTGTCCCGGTCAGGGCGTGCTGGGCGCCGGGCGTTTGAACATGCGGGTCGCCGTGATCTCGCTGTGCACCGTTTCCCCGGCCGGGGCCTGCTGCGGAAGTCCCGGCCGCAGGTGTTCCTCCACGCTGATGTACTTCAGCCCGGCTCGCAGGTCGGCATCGTTGCGCAGGCGGATGACCAGGGGGAACTCGGCCAGTGCCGTCGTGTCGAACAGGCCGGTGGTGTAGAGGAGTTGCACGCCGAGCGCGTCGGAGACGGCGCGTTGCAGCTCCAGCAGATAGGTGGCGTTGGCGCGGCCGATGGGGTTGTCGAGGAACAGGGTGCCGGCGTGCCGGTGCCTGTCCCGTCCGCGGTCGTTCGACCGCAGGGCGGCCATCGTGCAGTACAGGGCGATCGCGGCGGTGAGCAGTTGGCCGCCGGAGAACACGTCGCCCATCTGTCCGACGGGGACGCGTTCGGCGCGCAGGACGGCGTCCGGCTTGAGGATCTCGACGGCCACGCCCTTGGGCCGCAGCGCGGCGGCGACCCCGCGGAGCAGCAGGGACATGCCGTCGCGCCGCAGGTCGGAGTTCTTCTTCAGGGCGGCGCGGGTCGCCTCGTCGATCACCTCGCCGAGCCGTTCGGTGAGCGTGGCCTGGTCGGGTTCCTCGAAGCGGATGCGCAGGAACTCCTGCCCCGACCACTCGCCGAGCCCTTCGGGCAGCCGGGAAAGCCGCTGGGCGGAGCGCAGGGTGGCGAGCGCCGACTCGACGAGTCCGCGCAGCCGGTCCACGATGGAGTCGCGGTTGCGTTCGAGCTGCGCCAACTCGTCGGTGAGGACCCGTAGTCGGGGGGCGAAGGCGTCGGCCCACTTCTGGGCGTGCTCGGGCAGCGCGGCGGCGGGCAGCTCGCGGATCTGCTGCCGGGCGGGCGTGCGCACCTGCTCATAGCGGGTCGAGTTGGCGTGCCGGACCAGGACGTCGCCGGCTTCGCGCACGGCGGCCTCGGCGGCGGACAGGTCGGCGGCGCAGCCGCGCAGCGAGCGCCGGGCCTCCGCTGCGGACCGTCTGGCCTCCTCCAGGTTGCCGGGGTACGGCTCGGGTTCCTCCTGCTCCTCGTCGGCCGCGTGCTCGCGCAGCAGGTCGCGGAGCATGGCCGCGACCTCCTCGAAGCCGCCGGCCGCGTCCTCGGCCGCGCGGTGGGCCGCGAGGAGTTCGGCGTGTGTGTCTCGTGCCTGGGCCAACGCTTCGGTGCGGGAGGCGAGTTCGGTCGTGGCGGTGCGCAGCAGGGCCTGGGCGTGCTCGGCGTCGCGCGGGAGGAGTTCCTCGGGCAGTTCGGTGTGCGCGCCGCCGTCCTCGGGGGCATGGCGTTCGGCCTCGCCGCGCAGCCGGCCCAGTTGCTCGCTCGCGGTGGACATGCGGGTCTCCAGGAGCTGGACCAGCTCCTCGGCGCGTGCGGCGGCGGCCTGCCGGGAGGGGCCGTCGGAGCCGTCGGGCGACTGGAGCAGTTGTTCGGCCCGGGTGCGGACCTTGTTGCTGAGCCGGTCAAGTTCGGCGCGGGCCGCGCTCTCGTCGCTCTCCGCGCGGGCCTGCTCGGCGCGCAGATCGGCCCCGACGCCCACCTTCTCGTACACCTGGGAGGCGGCGCGGTAGGCCTCGCGGAGGGCGGGCAGCGACGCCTTCGAGGCGTCGCCGTCGCCCTCGGCTGCGGGCACGTCGTCGGGTGCGCCCGCGATCTCGGAGCGCTCGGCGCGCAGCGCGCGGGCGGTGCGGCGGGCGTCGTCGGCGGCGCGCTGGGCGGCGCGGCGGTCCTCGTCGGCGGCGCGGGCGCGCTCCAGGCAGACCTGGGCGCGAGCCTCCGACTCGGCGGCCTCGTCGGCGAGTTCGCGCAGCTTGGCCTGCCAGCCGGAGCGCTCGCGCAGCCGGAAGGCGAGCCCGGCGAGCGCGTCGGCGGCGCGCCGGGCCTTCTGTGCGGCCTCCTGGCGTTCGTCGCGGGCCTGGGCGGCCTCGGCGGCGGCTTCGTCGGCCTCGGCGCCCGCGGTCCGGGCCTCGGCGAGTTCCGCCTCGGACTCCTCGGCGAACACGCGCGCGTCGCGGGCGGCTCGGGCGAGTTCGACGAGCCGTCCCGCCGGGCAGCCGGTGCGCCAGGAGGTGAGCCGCGCGGCCAGTTCGCGGTCCTTGGCGAGCCGTGCGGCGAGCGCGCGGATCTCCTCGTCCCGCTCGGCGGCCCGGGCGCGCAGCGCGTGCCGTTCCTCGTCGGCGGCGTACTCGTCGTGCATGGCCGGGTTCGGCGGTACCAGGAACACCTCGCCGTCGCTGGCGGCGGCGGGGGTCGGGGCGAGCAGGGCGGCGGCGGTGCCGACGGCCACGGCGGACCGCGGCAGCAGTGCGGCGTCCCCGAGGGTTTCGCGGGCACGGGTGTGGGTGTCCGGGTCGGTGATGATCACGCCGTCGACCAGTTCGGGGCGGGCGGCGAGCACCCGGGCGTGGTCGGCCGGGTCGACGGCCTGGGCGAGGTAGCGCCAGCCGGGCAACGCGGGGATGCCGTGTTCGCCGAGGAACTCGACGGTGGCGAGTACGTCGGGGCCGGGCGGCAGCAGTCCGCCGTCGCCGAGCGCCCCGAGGATGCGGGCGTCGTCGGCGGCGGCGGTGCGCAGCTCGAAGAGGTGCCGTTCGGCCAAGGAGACGGAGTCGTCGAGCAGGGCGCGCAGTTCGTCGGCGAAGCGGTCCAGGTCCTCGGGGGTGAGGGGGCCCTCGCCTGCGGGGCGGGCGCCGTCCGCGGCGGTCTCGGCGGGGGCGCCGGGTGCCGCGGCGGGGTCCTGGGTGGTGTCGCCGCCCGCGCGCGGTGCGGGCACGCCGGTCCGGGTGCCGCCCCGGGTGCCCGGCAGGCCGAGCAGTTCGCCCAGTCGCTCCTCGGCGGCAAGGGCCTCGGCGATGCGGCGTTCGGCTTGGTGGACGCGCTCGGCCGCGGTCGCCGCGTCCGCGGCTCGGGCGGCGGTCAGCTCGGCGCGGGACTCGGTGGACGCGGCTTCGCGCGCGTGGTCGGCCGCCGTGCGCGCCGCGTCGCGGGCCGTGTCCCAGGCGGCCACGGCGGTCTTCTCGGCGTCGCTGGCCGCGAGGGCGGCGCGGGCCGGGTCCGCGTCGGGGGCGCTGTCGTCGAGCCAGCCCGCGCGCACCGCCTCGGTGGTCTCCTGTTCGACCTCGGTCAGGCGCTGCCTGAGGTGTCCGATCTCGCTGCGGGCGCGCTGTGCCTCGGTGGCGGCGGCGGTCGAGTCCCGGTGGGCCGCCTCGCCTGCCTCCTGGAGGGCGGCCGCGCGCTCCTCTCCCTCGTTGGCGAGGGTTTCGGCGTTCTCGGCGGCCGCGTGCAGGGCCCGTACGAGGTCCACGGCGGCCTTGGCGCGGGCCGCCAGGGCCGGGGCGGCGTCCCGTTCGGCTTCCTGGATCGCGGTGGCCACGCGTGCGACGCGGTCGGCGGCGGCGCGGTGGCGCAGCACGGCCTCGGCCGCCTGCCAGGCGGAGTACAGGGTGCGCGCGTCGGCCAGTTCGCGTTTCTGCGCGGCGGCCGACTTCTCGCCGGCGGCGAGCGCCAGCGAGGCGTGCCGGTAGGCGAGTTCGGCGGCGATGAGCGCGCTGCGCTCGCGCGCGGCCTCGGAGTGGGTGACGGTGTGCGCGGCGGCCGTGACCCGCTGGGCGAGGTCGGCGGCCCGCACCCGTTCCACGGCGCCTCGCGCGGACAGCCGCCGGGCGAGGGTGCGGGTGCGGCGTTCGGCGCCGGCGTGGATGTCACGCGCGCGTGCGCGGGCTTCGGCGGCCTCGACGATCCGGCCGAGCAGGTCGACCGACCCGGCGGTGAAGTCTCGTTCGGCGATCAGTTCGGCGCGCCGGCCCAGCTTGTTGCCGAAGCCGCCGACCAGGTCGGCGAGGCCGTCGGTGTCCCGGGTGTCGGTGACCGCGCGCAGCAGCAGGTCGGTGAAGTCGGAGTCCTTCTTGACCGCGAACAGGCCGGCCGCTTCGCCCTCGTCGGCGTTCATCTCCCGCTGGTAACGGAAGAGTTCGGGGTCGAGGCCGAGGTCGCCCAGGTGCTCGGTCCAGCGTTCGTGGGTCTCCTCCCAGTGCACTTCCAGGTGCGGATACGCCTTTCCCGCCTCGGTGATGGCGTCCCGGAAGCCCTTCATGGTGCGGCGGCGGCCCTGGGCGCCGGACTGGCCCTCGGCGGGCGGGCGCACGGCCGTGGACTCGGCCACGGGGAGGTTGTCGAGGCTGAGTCCGGGGCCCGGCCGGAAGGAGTACCAGGCCTCGGCGAACTTGCGCGGGTCGTTGGAGACCTGCCGTCCGCGCCATTCGCTGACCTTGCCGACGACGACGCATTCGCCGGTCTGCACATGCTGCCACTCCAGGGCCACATGGCCGCAGTCGTCGGCGAGCAGGAACTTGCGCAGCACACCGGAGCTGGCGCCGCCGAGGGTGTTGCGGTGGCCCGGCAGCATCACCGAGAAGATCAGCTTGAGCAGGACGGACTTGCCGCCGCCGTTCTCCAGGAAGAGCACGCCCGCCGGCGCGGGGCGGCGCGGCGGTCCGACGGGCTCCTCCTCGAAGAACTCCGCCTGCGTGGGGGCGGGGTCGGGCACCGGCTCGCCCACGCCCCGCAGGTCGAGCACGGTGTCGGCGTAGCGCGCACCGGCAGGACCGATGGAGTAGAGGCGGACCCGGGACAGCTCGTACATGGCGGACTCTCGTGGAAGGTCTTCGAAGGGGCAGGGCTACGGAACGGAGGGGCAGGGCTACGGAGGGGTGGGGCTACGGTCAGGTGCGGCGGCCGGGCCGTCAGGAGTGGAACGGCAGCCCGGCGTCGGCCACCAGGTCCAGGTCGTCGGTGTCCTCGGCGGGCAGCAGGCTGGCCGTGCCGTCGGTGACTGGGACGACGCCGAGTTCGAGCAGTTCGGCCATGGCGGCGGCGCCTGCCATGTCGCGGACCTGGAGCTGGTAGCGCGCCGTGGTGCGGTAGGTGCCGCCGTTGTCGTCGCCGGTTCTCTGCAGGAATCCGGAATCGGTGAGGAAGGCGACCGCCTTGCCGACGATGCCGGTGGTGGAACCGGCCAACCGGCGAGCGTCCTTGGTGGCGCCGGTGGCGCTGCGCCGCACCCAGATCCGCCAGGCGGCCTCCAGGCCGGGCGCGTCGGTGGCCGGGTCGGTGTTCTCACCCTGCTCCGCGGCGCGTTCTTCGAGACGCCGGCAGGCCTGTCGTACGAACGCGTCGACGCCGTTGACGGAGACCCGACCGATGTAGCCGTCGTCGGCCAGGTCCTCCGGGCGGGGGAAGGCCAGGGCGGCGATCGCGAGATGGGCGAGGCCGTGCAGGAACCGGTCCTGGGAGTCGGCGGCGGTGCGGCGGGCGTAGTCGCCCATACGGACGGCGAAGACGGAGTCCTCGGCAGCGGTCACCGCCATGCCCGCGCGCGGGGACACCTCCAGCACGACCAGGCCGAGCCCGGCGGCCACGGCGTCCGCGAGCCGCGCGAACACCGGGTCCTCGCGGTGGCGGCGCAGCAGTTCGGTGTACTCCTGGTCGCGGGCGGGCTGCAGTTTGGGCTGTAGCCCGAAGGCGACGAGCCGGGCGGCGTCGGCGGCGTCGGCGGGGGTGACGGCGGAGCCCGCGGGCGTGGCGGCGGGCTCGGGCTCGCTGCGGTCGGCCTGCTCGGTCACGGTCGGGGCTCCTTGCTGCACTGGCCTGGTCGGGTGGGGCGGTCGGGTCGGGTCATGCCGCCTCGGTCCGGTCGGCCGCCATGCCCGCCGAGTCCAGCAGAGCGGTGCCGACGATCAGATCGGCGCCGCCGAACTCGGGGTCGTCCAGTTCCGTACCGTCGTCCACGGCGAACAGCAGTTTCTCCTCGCCCTGGCGGTAGGCGGTGCCGACCGGGGGGCTGGCCGCGTGCACGGCCATCAGTGCCACCAGGTACGGCAGTTCGGAATCCCGGCGGCGCGCCTCGGCGAGCAGCCCGGACAGCCGGCGCGGTGCGTCCGCCGGCAGGTCGAGCAGTTCCGTGGCCGCGGCCAGCTGCTCGTCGCTGAACCGGCTGTCGTCCGGTGTGGCGATCAGATCGGGCTCGGGCATCTCGGCGCCCAGGTGCTCCCGCTCCACCGGTGGGGTGAGCAGGAGGTCGACCAGGTCACCGACCCGTACCGACACCGGTGTGCGCAGCCCGGTGCCGCGCGCGAAGAAGGCGTCCGTGACCCTGACCGCCCGCTGGACGGGCAGTGGGAGGACGGGGGCGACGAGGTGGCCGTACAGGTCCGTGCCGGACGTGGTCATGGGGGTGGCGAAGGCCTGCCGGTCCTGTTCGGCGCGGAACAGCGGACCCGCCTCCAGCAGCCGGGACTGGAGCTGCGTATGGCGCCGGATGCAGTCCTTGACGATGTCGACCAGTTCGGCGGCGCGGCGCTTGTGCCCGGGGTCCTCGGACTCGTCGCGTGCCTTGCGGATGTTGGTGAGGATGGCGTTCTCGTGGCGATAGCGGTCGGCGACGTGGTCCAGGGCCTCGGCGATCATGTCGGGTACGGCGTTGAGCCAGTCCACCGCGCGGACGTTGCGCCGGGTGGCCTCCAGGGCCCTGCGCAGCGTTTCCGAGTACTGCACGGTCCGGTAGCGCGCCTGCTCCGCGGCGAGTTGGGCGTCGGCCAGGCGGCCGCGGTTGATCAGCACCTCCAGCTTGACCTCGGCGGCGATCTGGGCGCTGGTGACGTCGGTGTCGAGGGCGCCGACCAGGACGTTGACGGCCTCGTCGGTGGTGCGGAGGTAGACGGTGCCGCCGGGACCGGGGACCTCCTCGATGAGTTTGAAGTCGTAGTCGCGGCGTACGTAGGTGCCGTCCGGCGCGAACGTGCCGTAGACGGCGCGGAAGCCGCGGTCGACGCTGCCGACGTTGATCAGGTTCTCCAGGACCCAGCGGGCCACGCGCTCGTGCTCGGCCACCGGGCGGCGCGGGGCCTGGGCGGCGATGCGCGGGATGAGCCGGGCGACGATCTGTTCGTGGGCGGCGCCCGTGTCGAAGTCCATGGTGAGCGTGACCAGGTCGATGGCGGCCAGGGCCACCTCCGCCATGCCGTACACCGAGTACTCGCCGGCGAGGTTGGCCTTGCGCGCGTCCAGGTCGTGCAGCGGCGCGGTGCAGGCGAGCGCGCGCAGCCGCCGCGCCAGCCCCTCGTCGGCGGCCGGGCCCGGGGCGGGGCGCGGCCCCGCGCTGAGCTGCGGCGGCACGCTGTCCGTGGATGCAGGCGAAGTCACGGTGCACAGACTAGGTCCTCCGTCTGACAACGACCCAAACGACGCAGAAGCGGCGGCCGTCACAGCGGCGCGAGACGGCCTCGCCCCGATGGCCCCCGCCCCGCCCGGCGCCGTGTCCGCTCCCGGCGGCCCCCGCTCCGCCCGCCCGCCTCAGCCGACACCCCGGCCGCCCGCCACAGCCCCGCTCCGGCTGTCAACAACAGCCCGCACCCCGGACGCTGGGCGCAGCCGCACCCCGGACACCCACCACAGCCCCCACTCCAGCCGCCCACCACAGCCCGCCCCCCGGCCCCCAACCACAGCCCCCACCCCGGACACCCGCCACAGCCGGCGCTCGGCCGCTCGGCGTTGCCCGCGCCCGGGCGCCCGCTTCAGTCCAGGCCCTGGCCGTTCTCGCCGACCCGGCGCCGGTAGACCTCGACGACCCGTTCCAGCGAGTCCGCCAGATAGGTGCTGAGCAGCCGCTCGGCCTCGCCCCGGTCGCCGGCCTGAAGCCCTTGCAGGATCTGGCGGTTGCGGGCGAGATAGGGCTTGTGCAGCCGACGCGGGTCGTCGACGACATGGAAGGCGAGGCGCAGTTCGGCGAAGACGCTGCGCATCAACTCGTCGGTGCGTTCGCTGCCGGCGAGGGCGACCAGTTCCCGGTGGAAGTGGATGTTGGCCGTACCCACCGCTTTCCAGTCATTCTCGACGGCCGCCACCTGACCCTCGGTCACCGCGGACGCCAGTGCGTGGAGCGCGTAGGGAGGTTCGCCGAGGCCGCGGACGACGGCGCACTCGACGAGGGTGCGGGTGCGGTAGATGTCCTCGACGTCCTCCACGGCGAGGACCCGGACGAAGACGCCCCGGTTCAGCTCGTGGACGAGCAGGCGTTCGTGCGTGAGCAGCCGGAACGCCTCGCGCAGGGTGTTGCGGGAGACGCCGAGCGCCCCGCCGATGCTGTCCTCCGACAGCCGGGTGCCGGGCGGGAAGTAGCCGTCGGCGATACGGCTTCTGAGGATGTCCGAAACGCGTTCGGCGGTGCTGGTGCGCCCCAGGAGCGCGCGGTCGCCGGCCAGTCCCGTCAGCTGCTCTGCCATGCCCGGAATTCAAACGTAGAGACAAGGACGAAACAACACGGGTATTGAAGGATCGTTGAACGATCCTCTACGGTGTTCCGCACGGCACGGTCCCGGCACGGCTCAGTTCCCGCACCCTCCGTCCCTCATCTGCGAGGTGCCCATGAGCTCGCCCCCTCCACCGCAGGCCCTGTCCGCCGGCGCACGGTCCGGCACGGGTGAAGACACCGCCGACGACGGCCCGTTGGACCGGCTGTACGGCCTCGGTCCGCACGGCAGGCGTGCGTTCGCCGGCGCTTTCGGCGGATATGCCCTGGACTCCTATGACTACTTCACGCTGCCGCTGAGCATGGTCGCGCTGGCGGCGTACTTCGGTCTGGACAGCGGCCAGACCGGTCTGTTCACCACCGTCACCCTGGTGGTCTCCGCGATCGGCGGCGCCGCCGCGGGCGTGCTCGCGGACCGGGTCGGCCGGGTCCGGGCCCTGATGATCACGGTGAGCACCTTTGCGGTCTTCACCGTGGCCTGCGGTTTCGCGCCCACCTACGAGACGCTGCTGGTGTTCCGCGCCCTCCAGGGTCTCGGTTTCGGCGGCGAGTGGGCGGTCGGCGCGATCCTGGTCGCCGAGTACGCGAGCGCGAAGCACCGGGGCCGCACCCTCGGCGCGATCCAGAGTTCGTGGGCGGTCGGCTGGGCACTGGCCGCGATCGTCTACACCCTGGTCTTCTCGTTCCTCGGCGACGACCTGGCCTGGCGGGTGATGTTCTGGACCGGCGCGCTGCCCGCGCTCCTCGTGGTGTGGCTGCGCCGCCGGGTGCAGGACGCCCCGAAGGCGACGGCCATCCGCGAACGCAGCCCGCGGCGCGGCTCGTTCACGGCCATCTTCCGGCCCGGCGCGGCCTCGGCACCGGGTCTGCTGCGCACCACACTCTTCGCCGGACTGCTGTCCACCGGTGTCCAGGGCGGCTACTACACGCTGGCGACCTGGGTGCCGACTTGTCTGAAGACGGACCGCGGCCTGTCGGTGGTCGGCACCGGCGGCTATCTGACCTTCCTGATCTCCGGTGCCTTCCTCGGCTATCTGACCGGCGGCCACCTCACCGACCGGCTGGGCCGGCGCCGCAACATCTGGCTCTTCGCGCTGCTTTCGGCGCTGTGCGGCCTGGCGTACGCGAACATCCCGAGCGGCGCCGACGGCCTGCTCCTGGTGCTGGGCTTCCCGCTCGGCTTCTGCATGTCGGCGATCTTCAGCGGCTTCGGCTCCTACCTCAGCGAGCTGTATCCGACGGCGGTGCGCGGCACAGGACAGGGATTCACGTACAACACCGGCCGCGCGGTGGGCGCCGTCTTCCCGACCCTGGTGGGCTTCCTGGCCGGCAGCTGGGGCGTGGGCGGCGCGCTCGTCTTCGGTGCGATCGGATACGGCATGGCGGCGCTGGCGCTCCTCGGACTGCCGGAGACCCGCGGGAAGGAACTGGCATGACCGGCACGCCTCGTACCGATGACCGCCCCCTGACCCTGGTCGACGGGCACGCGCACGCGTGGCGTCCGGCGAGCGCGCGGGCCCGCTTCCGGGAGGGCCTGTCCGGTCCCACCGCCGGCGTCGCCGCGGGCCACACACAGGCCAACCTGATCTCGGTGCCCGCCGACTGGGCCTACGACATGCTGCTGTTCTGCCAGCGCAACCCCAAGCCCTGTCCGGTGCTCGACGTCACGGACGCCGGTTCCTGGCGCACGGTGCTCGCGGACGGCGCCGACCTGCGCACGGATCTGCCGCGCTACCGGGTGTGGCACGACGGCCGGCCGGTGGACGAGCCGACGGACGTGCGCGCCCACTGGCACGAGGACCTGGTGTCGTTCCTGATCGGTTGCAGCTTCACCTTCGAGTGGGCGCCGGCCGGGGCTGGCGTCCCGATCCGCCACGTGGAGCAGGGCCGCAACGTGCCGATGTACGTGACCACCCGTCAGTGCCGGGCGGCCGGGCGGGTGCGCGGCCCGATAGTGGTGTCCCTGCGTCCGGTACCGCCGCATCACCTGGCGGCGGCCATCCGGGAGAGCAGTCTGCTGCCGGCGGTGCACGGCGGCCCGGTGCACTGCGGCGACCCGGCCGTGCTCGGCATCGACGACCTGGACCACCCCGACTTCGGGGACCCCGTGGACCGTGCACCGGACGACATCCCGGTCTGGGCCTGCGGGGTGACCCCGCAGGCGGCGGTGATGGCCTCACGGCCGCCGTTCGCCATCACACACGCGCCGGGCCAGATGTTCCTCACCGACGCCCGCGACGAGCAGTACCGCGTCCTGTGAAACGAGCCATACCGCGATACCGCGCCCGTAGGACGAGCCGTACCCCGTGGTCCGGAACCGGCCGGACCACGGAACCCGAAGGGAGACACGGAAGACCCATGACCTCGATCGATCTGAACGCCGACCTCGGCGAGGGCTTCGGCCGCTGGCGGCTGACCGACGACGAGCGGCTGCTCGCCGTGGTCACCAGCGCCAACGTCGCCTGCGGTTTCCACGCCGGGGACGCGGCCACCATGCGGCGGGTGTGCCACCTGGCGGCCGAGCACGGGGTGACGGTCGGCGCCCAGGTTTCCTACCGGGACCTGGCGGGGTTCGGGCGGCGCGCGATGGACGTGCCGCCCGCCGAACTGGCCGCCGAAGTGGCGTACCAGATAGGCGCCCTGGAGGTGTTCGCGCGGGCGGCGGGCGCGCGCGTGGGGTACGTCAAGCCGCACGGGGCGCTCTACAACCGTGTGGTGCGCGACGAGGAACAGGCCGCGGCGGTGGTCGAGGGGGTGCTCCTCGCCGACGCCGCGCTTCCCGTGCTGGGGCTGCCGGGCTCGCGGCTGCTGGAACGGGCCGGCGCGTGCGGACTGCCCACCGTCACCGAGGCGTTCGCGGACCGTGCGTACACCGACGAGGGCACGCTGGTGCCGCGCGGGCAGGACGGCGCCGTGGTCACCGACCCGGAGGCGGTCGTGGCGCGCTCCCTGGAGCTGGCCCGCGACGGCGCGGTGACCGCCCGCTCCGGCGCGCGCGTCACGGTGCGCGCCCGCTCGCTGTGCCTGCACGGGGACACCCCCGGGGCGGTGGAGCTGGCCCGCCGGGTGCGCGAGCGGCTGACGGTGTCGGGGATCCGGGTGGAGGCCTTCGCGTGAGGGCGCTGGCCGTCGGTGACCGCGCCCTGCTCGTGGAGGTCGCCTCGGGCGAGGAGGCGCGGGCGCTGCACGCGGAACTGCTGCGCCGCCGCGCGGAGGGCTCCCTGGTCGTCGACGAGATCGTCCCGGCGGCCCGTACCGTGCTCCTCGACGGGCTGGCCGACCCGTCCAGCTGGGCCCATGAGCTGACCTCGGCCGAGGTGCCGCCCGCCCCCGCACACGCGCGTACCGTCGTGACCCTCCCGGTGCGCTACGACGGCCCGGACCTGGCCGCGGTCGCCGCCCACTGGGGCGTTGCCGAGCGAGAGGTGGCCCGTATCCACGCGGCGACCGAATTCTCCGTCGCCTTCTGCGGGTTCGCCCCCGGCTTCGGCTATCTCACCGGCCTGCCCGCCCGCTACGACATGCCGCGCCGGGACACCCCGCGCACCGCCGTGCCGGCCGGGTCCGTGGCGCTGGCCGGCCCCTACACCGGTGTGTACCCGCGGTCGTCACCGGGCGGCTGGCAGCTGATCGGCACGACGGACGCGGTGCTGTGGGACCACGCGCGCGTGCCGGCCGCCCTGCTCACTCCGGGCGCGCGCGTCCGCTTCGTACCGGTGGCCACGGCATGACGGACCGTGCGCTCCTGGTGGTACGTGCGGGGGCCCTGACCACCGTGCAGGACCGGGGGCGGCCGGGGCACGCCCATCTCGGCGTGCCCCGCTCGGGTGCGTTGGACGGGCCCGCGGCGGCGCTCGTCAACCGGCTGGTCGGCAATCCGCCGGGCGCCGCGGTCCTGGAGACGACGCTCAACGGCTGTGCCGTGCGACCCCGTTCGACGGTCGTCATGGCCGTCGGGGGCGCGCCGAGCCCCGTCCTGGTGGGCGGGCGGCCGGTCGCCTGGGGCGCGCCGGTGGTGGTGCCTGCCGGGCAGGTGCTGGAGGTGGGGACGGCCGTCCTCGGGGTGCGCGCCTATGTGGCCGTGTCCGGCGGCATCGGCGTGGAGCCGGTTCTCGGCAGCCGGTCCACGGATCTGCTGTCCGGGCTGGGTCCCGCGCCGCTCGCGGACGGTGTGGTGCTGCCCCTGGGCGACCCACCGGGTCCGCACGCGCGCGTGGACGTCGCCCCGCAGCCGCGCCCGCCGGCCGAGCTGGTGCTGCGCGTGACGCCGGGCCCGCGCGACGACTGGTTCACGCCGCGGGCCGTGCGCGACTTCACGTCACGCGTGTACCGGGTCTCGTCCGCGAGCAACCGGATCGGGCTGCGTACGCAGGGGCCCGCCCTGGAACGCGCGCGTGCCGGTGAACTGCCCAGCGAGGGCATGGTCCTGGGGGCGGTGCAGGTGCCGCCTGACGGGCGTCCGGTGGTCTTCCTCGCGGACCACCCGACCACCGGCGGCTACCCGGTGATCGCGGTGGTCCGCGCCGCCGACCTGCCGGCCGCCGCGCAGGCGGTGCCCGGTACCCCGGTCCGTTTCGTGGCCGTGCGGCGCCGCTGAGCCCTCACGCGGCGTCCGCGGTATCCGTCCGCTCCGCCACCGACAGGGCCGCGAGGGCCGCCGACACGGCGGCCGTGGCCCGCAGATCGAGTCGGGCGCTGGTGCCCCGCGCGCGGTGCCGCATCTCGTCGGCGGCCAGCCTGAGCAGTTGCGGCAGCAGGTCGGTGCAGCGCCTGGCCACCCAGCCGGTGCCGGCGGTCGCCAGCCACCACAGGCTCGCCGACCTGGTCGGCGCGGGGAACTCCGGCTCGGGCGAGGGCGCGGTGCCGGTCGCGCTGCCCGCCGCGGCGAGCAGCGCGTGGAAGCGCAGCGCGAGCTGGCGGTGGCCCCGCTCGCCGGGGTGCAGCCGGTCCGCGCTCCACATGGCCCGGTCGGTGAGCCATGCGCCCTCGGCCGCGTGCAGGTGGACGGCGCCGTACCGCTCGGACAGCGCGTGGACCACCGTGTTGACCGCGCGCTGGCGCCGGGCCAGCGGGCGGGCCAGCACGCCCGGCAGCCCCAGCATCGCGCCGGGGTCGGGCAGGCACGCGGTGAGCAGGACGGTGCCCTGCCGGGTGAACGCCGCGTAGACCTCGTCGAGCCGGGCGGCCACCGCGTGGATGTCGAAGGTGCAGCGCAGGGTGTCGTTGACGCCGATCACGACGGAGGCGATGTCCGGGCGCAGGTCGAGTGCGTCCGAAGTCTGGCGTTCCAGCACGTCGCGCGTCTGCGCCCCGCTGACCGCGAGGTTGGTGAACTCCACCGGCCCCTCGGCGATCCCGTCGGCCAGCAGTTCGGCCCAGCCGCGCCACCCGGCGCCGACGGGATCGCCCACGCCCTCGGTCAGTGAGTCCCCGAGCGCCACGAAACGGACGGGTCTCATGCCACGCCCTCCGGCACGACACGACGGGACGGCGCGGACACATCGCGCATGTCGGAGCGGGCGGCTCGGGGCGCTGCCGACGTCTGGTCCACGTCGGAACGGGACGGTACCGACGTATCGCCCTCGGTACGACGGGACGGTACCGACGCGTCGTCGCCGGTGCGACGGAACGCTCCCGTCATCACGTCGTCGTCCTCGTCCCGCCGGCAGAGCACCGGCGCGTCGTGCGCCGCCAGGAACGCCTCCACCGCGGTACCCCATCCGAAGCACTCCGCACGCGCGCGTGCGCAGTCCCGCCGCTCGGCCGTGGGGCGCACGAGAAGTGTCTCGACGGCGTCTGCGAACGCCTCTCCGTGGTCGGCCGCCGTCGCCCCTGCGGACCCGATGACCTCGGGCAGCGCGGACGACGCGCTCGCCACCACGGGCGTGCCGCACGCCATGGCCTCCAGCGCGGCGAGCCCGAACGTCTCGGCCGGGCCGGGCGCCAGGGCCACGTCGGCCGAGGCCTGCAGCGCGCCCAGCTCAGCGCGGTCGGAGACATGCCCGAGGAAGGTCACCGGCAGCCCGCGCTCCCGCGCCCGCTGCTCAAGCCGTGTCCGCAGCGGACCGTCCCCGGCCACCACGAGCACCGCCCGCCGCCCGCGCCGCAGCAGCGCCTCCAGCGCGTCCAGCGCCGTCCCCGGCCGCTTCTCCACGGACAGCCGGGAGCACATGACCAGCAGCGTCTCGTCCGCGCGCGCGTGGACGGCGCGCAGCCCGCCGTCGCGCAGCGCCGGGTGCCGGTCCGTCAGGTCCACGCCCAGCGGGGCCCGTACGACATTGCGCGCGCCGATGCGGACGAACTCACGCTCGGCGAACTCGGTGGTGCACACGACCCGCGAGTAGGTGTGCGCGGTACGGACGTTGAGGGCGTCGGCGGCCCGCCGGGACAGGCCCTGCGACAGGCCCCAGGTGCGCAGCACGCCGTCGGCGGTCTCGTGGGAGACCATGACGGCGGGGACGCGGGCCCGCCGGGCCCAGCGGCCGGTCCAGCGCAGCGTCGTGCGGTCCGAGACCTCCAGGCGGTCCGGGGCCAGCTCCTCCAGGAGGGCGGCGACCCGCCGCTTGTCGAGCAGCACCCGGTAGCCGCCGGTGCCCGGCAGCAGCGGGCCGGGCAGGGTGATGACCCGGCCCTGCTCGGTGTCCCGGTCGCTGTGGCGCTCGCCGGGCACGATCAGCACCGGCTCGTGGCCCGCCGCACAAAAGCCCTTGCCCAGCTCGCGCAGCGCGGTGCGCAGGCCGCCGGACGCGGGGGCGACGAAGTTGGCGAGCCTGACGATGCGCAGGGAGTCGGTGCTCATGCCGCCACCGCCGTCTTGCGGGCGGCGAGCATGTCCTCGTAGTGCGTGATCAGCCGGTCGCCGATCGCGGCCCAGGTGCGGCCCTCCACGGTGGCGCGCCCGGCGGCGCCGTACCCGGCCCGCAGCGCCGGGTCGACGGCCAGGGACCGCACGGCGTCCCGGAAGGCGTCCGCGTCGCGCGGCGGGACCAGCAGCCCGGTGTGCCCGTGGGCGACGAGGTCGAGCGGGCCGCCGGCGGCGGGCGCGACGACCGGCACGCCGCTGGCCATGGCCTCCTGGACGGTCTGGCAGAACGTCTCGAAGGGGCCGGTGTGCACGAAGACGTCCAGCGAGGCGAAGATCCGGGCCAGTTCCTCGCCGGTGCGCCGGCCCAGGAAGACCGCGCCCGGCAGGGCCTCGCTGAGGTGGGCGTGACTGGGCCCGTCGCCCACCACCACGACCCGCACGCCCTCCAGGCCGCAGGCACCGGCGAGCAGTTCGACCTGCTTCTCGGGGGCGAGCCGGCCGACGTAGCCGACGATCACCTCACCGTTCGGGGCGAGTTCCCGGCGCAGCGTCTCGTCGCGGTGGCCGGGGCGGAAGCGGTCGGTGTCCACGCCGCGCGGCCACAGCCGCACCCGGGGCACCCCGTGGGTCTCCAGGTCGTTCAGGGCGGCGCTGGACGGGGCGAGGGTGAGGTCGGCGGCGGAGTGGACGGAGCGGATGCGCCGCCAGGCCGCCGCCTCGCCCGCGCCCATGTAGGTACGGGCGTAACCGGCGAGGTCGGTCTGGTAGACGGCCACGGTGGGGATGCCGAGCCGGGCCGCGGCCGCCATGCCGCGGACGCCGAGGACGAAGGGGCTGGCCAGGTGCACGACGTCGGGGCGGTGTTCGACGAGGGCCGCGGCGAGGCGTCGGCTGGGGAGGGCGACGCGGACCTGGGGGTAGCCCGGGAGCGGTAGGGAGGGGACATGGACGACAGGGCACGGCGCAAAGGCGTCGGGCCTGTTTCCGGGAGCGGGAGCCGGAGCGACGACGAGGGGGGCGTGACCGCGATCGACGAGGTGCCGGGCGGTCTGGAGCGCGCAGTGGGCCACGCCGTTCACATCGGGGGGAAAGGATTCGGTCACGATGACGACACGCATATCCGTGTTCTCGCCGCACTGGACGTGGCCGCGTCAACGTGGATCTTTCCGAACGAGGAACGTCCCATGAGCGTTGCGCTGCACACCCGAGCAGGTCAGCCCGTGTCCATCCGCTTCTGACCGATGAGTCACCCCGTGTTCACGCGAACCGTCCGTCGGGTGCGATGCGGTTGCGTACGGCGGTCTGGACCTCGGCCTCCTCGGCCGGGTCGGCGGCGAGTCGGCGCAGCCGCTCGACGACCCGGGCGTCGCCGGTCTCGGCATGCCGGGCGGCGACCTCGCGCGTGGTCTCCTCGCAGTCCCAGAGGCATTCGACGGCGAATCCGGTGGCGAACGAGGGGTCGGTGGCGGCCAGGGCGCGGGCGGCCCGGCCGCGGAGGTGGGAGGAGGCCGTCTCGCGGTAGACATGGCGCAGAACGGGCGCGGCGCAGGCAATGCCGAGGCGTCCGGCGCCGTCGACGAGGGTCCACAGGGTGGGCGCGTCGGGCCCCTCGCCCCGTACGGCCTCGCGCAGCGCCGCGAGGACGAGTTCGCTGTCGCGGGCCGCGCCGCGGCAGGCGAGCATGCGTCCGGCGGCGGCGCCGAGGGCGTCGGGCCTGAGGGCCCAGCCGCGTGCCCGGTCGACGGCGGCGACGCTGCGCATCCGTTCGAAGGCGTCGACGGCGGCCTCCGCGACGGGCGTCGAGCCGCCGGTCACCGCGGCCTCGATCAGGCCGAGGGCTTCGGGGTCGTTGCTGTCGGCGAGGTACCGCAGGGCGGTGCACCGGGCTCCCTCGGCGCCGTCCCGGGCGGCGCGGACGATCTCCGGCCGGTCCTCCGGGCCCGCCACGGCGGCGAGACAGCGGGCGGCGGGAACGTGCAGGACGGTGCCGCGTTCCACGCCCTGCTGGGCCCATTCGAGGACGGCGTGCACGCTCCAGCCCGGGCGGGGTCCGGTCGATCGCAGCTGGCGCTGCCAGCGGTCGAAGCAGCCCGCCTCCTGGGCGGCACGCACGCGCGTGGCGACGGATTCACGCGGATCGTCGGCCCACAGCCGCCACGGCCTCGGTTCGAAGGCGTCGCGGACGGCGGCGGCCAGTTCGGCCTCGCCCTCGGCGTCCGTGCCGAAGCGCGCCAGGACGGGGACGGCGAGTGCGCGCAGGGCCGCGTCGTCGTCGCGCAGGGCGAGTTCGTCCAGGGCCCAGGCCCAGTTGGCGCCGTGGGCGGCGTATCGGCGCAGCAGACGGAGCGCGTCGTGCCTGCCGTACGAGGCGAGGTGCCCGAGCACGGCCAGCGCGAGGCCCGTGCGGGACTCGTCGGGCTCAAGGACGTCCTCCGGGTCGAAGAGGTGCGTCTCGATCGCGTCCAGCTCGCCGTTCAGGTCGAGATAGAGGCGGGCGTAGTAGAGGGAGCGGTTCTCGACCTGCCAGTCGTGGCGGGGGTCGTGCAGCACACAGTGGTCCAGTGCCGCGAGCGCCTCGGCGCGGGGAGCGGTGAGCGCGTGCAGGGTGCCGTCGCCGCGGCCCCGCTGGAGCAGGCCGAGCAACGTGCCACTGGGCGCTATGACCGGATCGAACATGGGAAACAGCCTCACATCAAGCGTCGACGCAACCGGGGAACGCGCACTACCTGGCCGCGTGACACAACGTCGGGGCGCCCGCCGTCTCTTGCTTGCTGTAGACCATCTTCCTCTGCCTCTCGTCGGTGGCCCATGCGGACCGCTTCACGGTCCGCGCGGTGCGGCAACATCTGCCCAGCCATCGCGTCCGTGAATCACGACGTCATAATGACTCGCGGGTTTCTCCTGCCGCGACCGTATTTCCGGCGGCCCTTTACCGCCTCCCCCGTTTTCCGTGTCGTGCCTGGTCAGAATGTTCGGATCACTGTGCGCCGAACAATTCAAGGAGTTCCGTCCTGCCGAACATCCGGGCGGTGTCGACGGCCGACGGAGTACCCGCGGCGGGATCGGCACCGCCGTCCAGAAGGACTTGGATCACTTCCGTCTCGTCCTTGAAGACGGCGCCGGCGAGCGGGGTCTGGCCCCGGTCGTTGGCCCGGTCCACGTCGGCGCCGCGGGCGAGCAGGGCGCGCACCGCTTCGGCGTGGCCGTGGTAGGCGGCGAGCATCACGAGCGTGTCGCCGCGGTCGTTGGTGAGGTTGGCCGGCACACCCGCGTCCAGGTACGCCACCAGCGCCTCGGTCCGCCCCTGCCGGGCCAGATCGAAGATCTTGGTCGCCAGCTCCACGACGTCGGGGTCGGGGGCTTCACTCATCGCCGGACCGCCTCTCCTGCACTTCGGGACTTTCGGGAACTGACCGAGCCTACGGCAGCGGGGGACCGCGGCCGTACGGGTGAATCGCCAGCGTACTGGCTGACGGGGCACATGGCCGGACGCGCCCGAGGTAAAGATCATCGCGAGTCCCAGGGGCCACGGGGGCCACATCCGCCGACCGGGTGAGTCCTGCCCCGCCGGGCCAGGACGGCTCCGCCACCTGGGGGAAATCGCCGCCATTTCACCCGTTTGCACCTTTTATCGTATAGATGCATGCTGTGATGCTGGAAGTACTCACGGTGACTGTCCCCCCTCGACACCAGGAGACCGCAAATGATTCTCTCCATGTCAGGCGTCGTCCTGCTCGGCATCATCGTCTTCCTCTTCTTCCGCAAGGACGGCCTCAAGGCGTCGCACGCCGTGGTCTCGTCCCTGTTCGGCTTCTACCTCGCCAGCACGGCCATCGCCCCGAGTATCAAGGCGGGCGGCGAGAGTCTGGCGAGCCTCCTCGGTGGTATCAAGTTCTGACGCCGACCGTCCCGCCCGCACGCACCGTCAGGAGAAGGCAGTGGCCCGGCGCCCCCTCCCCCGCATTCTGAGCACCGGCAGCGCGCAGATCGCCAGGAGCCGGGAGCTGGCCCGGACGGCGGCCGACAGCGCCACCGACGTCCTCCACCCGCTGATCACCGTCTCGCGCGGGCTGGGCCGGCTGGTCGCGGCCGGACGGCGCAAGTGGGCGGACACACCCAAGGACAAGCGCGGGCCGCTGTTTTTTCTGGCGGCCTCGGTGGTCCTGGTCGTGGCGCTCGCCCCGTACGGACCGCTGCTGGCCGCCATCGCGCTGATGGCGGCGGCGGCCTGGCACGGCCGGGACCGCGCCCCGGCCGCACCCGAGGGCCCCGACGAGTCCCAGACGCAGCGCCTGCAGTCGCTGTACGAGTGCCTGGTGCCCTACTTCTCGGTCCCCGAGGACCCGGCGCCGCTCTTCGACCACGGCGGGGACTGGCAGAATGCCTTCCTCCAGCACGACTTCGACGAGGCGGGGCGCGTGGCTCATCTGGTGATCCGCTACCCGGCCTACTTCCCCGACGGCGAGGCCGTGGCCCGCGCCCGGATCGAGCAGCTGCTCGCCGCCAAGGCCGGACGTGGCCGCGAGTACCACTTCGCATGGGACGAGGAGGCCAATCAGCTCACGGTCGGCGTCCTCGCGCCGCTGCCCACCGACATCGCCGCCCAGCGCTTCGTCTCCGCGCCGGGCGAGACGGTGCTCGGTTTCACCGACGCGTCCGAGGTGCAGCGCACGCTCCCGCTCGGCTACGGCGGCGAGCAGCGCGACGTCCCGCCGGTGGTGTGGCGCACCGGGATCCGCTCGACCGAGCCGCATCTGCTGGTGATGGGCCGGCCGGGCAGCGGAACCTCGACGCTGCTGCGGTCCGTCGCCCTCCAGGCGCTCCGGTACGGCGATGTGCTGATCGTCGAGGGCGGCGGCACCGGCGAGTACGCCTGCCTGACCGGCCGGGCCGGTGTCCTGGGCGTGGAGTGCGGGCTCACCGGGGCGCTGGCCAGCCTGGAGTGGGCCGCCCACGAGACGGAGCGGCGGCTCATCGCGGCCAACCGGGCCCGGCAGGCCGGGCATCCGCCGCCGGACGACACCAGGCGGCCGCTGTGGATCCTGCTGGACCGGCCGGGCGCCCTCACCCACCTGGCCGCGACGGAGGGCCGCAGGGACCCGCAGTCCCTGCTCCAGGTGCCGCTGCGGCACGGGCGCGCGGCCCAGGTGACGGTGGTCGTCGCGGAGGGCTTCGACAACGCGGACGTCCTCGGCGACGCGGTACGCCAGCACACGCGCGCGCGTGTCGTGCTCGGGCCCGTGACGCCGGAGCAGTCGGCGGCGGTCCTCGGTGTGCCGCCGCACACGACGGCGCCGGCCCAGGTGCCGCCGGGGCGCGGTTACGCCCGGCTGGGCGACGGCCCCGTGCTCCGGCTGCAGGTCCCCGCGACGCCGGACCCGTACGACGACGCCACGCGCGAGGCCGACCGACAGGCGGTGCTGGCACTGCTCCCCGCACACGCCACACCCGCGAGCGCGGAACCGGCCGAACCGCAGCCACCGACGACGGCGACGCCGACGGAGCCGGCCCCGGCGGAAACGGCCCCAGCGAAGCTGGCCCGGGTGGAAACGACCCCGGCGGAAACGGTCCGGGCGGAAACGGCCCCGGCGAAGACCGCACCGGTGGAGGCGGTTCCGGTGCGGACGTTCGCGGTGGAAGTGGTCCCGGTGAAGACGTTCTCGGCAGAAGCAGTTCCGTTGAAGACGGTCCCGGTGGACGCGGTCTCCGTGATGGCGGCCCCGACGGAGAAAGTCCCGACCGAGAAGGTGCCGGTGGACAGGGCCGAGACGGAGAAGGCCCGGACGGAGCAGGTCCCGGCGGAGACGGCCCAGGTGGAGACGGTCCAGGTGGAGACGGTCCAGGTGGAGACGGTCCAGGTGGAGACGGTGCCCGCGAAGACGTCCCTCGCGAAGGCCGTCGCGGCGGACGCCGTCGTCGCGGAGAGCGCCACCTGAGCGACCGCGAACCGCCCCGCCGCACCGGCACCCGTACCGACACCGGCAACAGCAACAGCAACAGCACCGGCACCGGCACCGGCACCGGGCCAGACGGACCACCCCATCCACGCTGGCCGCGTCCGTCCGGCACCGGCCACGTCCCACGACGCCCTTCCCGCGACCGCCGCCACCGCCTCCGCCGCCGCCTCCGCCTCCGCCTCCGCCAGGCGAACCGCAGCGCCATGCGGACGTGGAGGCCCCTCGCCCCCGGTGCCGCGTCTGCCGACCGGACCGCGGTCGGCGAGTCCCCGGCCGGGACGGCCAGTCGCCGTTAAGCGACAAACGTCCGCGGTGCCTCCGTCCCCGTGGTCGCGCCCGTTGCGACCAGGTGGGCCGCTGCCGCCAGGCGGGTCGCCGCCTCGTCCGCCACCGCGCCACCGACCGTGAACGGCAGTCGCACATAGCCCTCGAAGGCGCCGTCGACGCCGAAGCGGGGGCCCGAGGGTACCCGGACTCCGACCCGCTCCCCCACCTCAGCGAGCCGCGAACCCGACAGGCCGCCCGCGCGCACCCACAGCGTGAGTCCGCCGCGGGGCACCGCGAACTCCCAGCCCGGCAGCTCCCGCCGTACCGCCGCCACCAGGGCGTCCCGGTTCTCCCGGGCCTGGCCCCGGCGCAGTTCCACCGCCTGCTCCCAACCACCCGTGCTGAACAGCCAGTTCACGGCCAGCTGCTCCAGCACGGGGGTGCCGAGGTCGGCGTACGCGCGGGCCGCGACCAGGCTGCGGATCACATCGGGGGCGGCGCGCACCCAGCCGATGCGCATCCCCGCCCAGAAGGCCTTGCTGGCCGAGCCGACCGTGATCACCGTCGAGCCGGCCGGGTCGAAGCCGCAGACCGGCCGCGGCATCGTGGCACGGTCGAGGTCCTCGTCCAGCCACAGCTCGCTCATCGTCTCGTCGGCGACGAGCACGGTGCCCGCGGAGCGGGCCGCGTCCACCAGCCGGCGCCGCTGGTCGTCGTCGGCGAGCGCGCCGGTCGGGTTGTGGAAGTCGGCGACGACATAGGCGAGCCGGGGCGCCGCCTCGCGCAGCACCTGACGCCAGCGGTCCAGGTCCCAGCCCAAGAGCCCCTCGGCCATCGCGACGGGGACCAGCCGGGCACCCGCCTCCCGCATCAGCTGGAGGATGTTGGCGTACGACGGCGACTCCACCGCGATGCGCTCGCCACGCCCTCCGAAGAGGTGGCAGATGGCGTCGATCGCGCCCATCGCACCGGTCGTGACCATGATCTGCTCGGGCATGGTCGCGATCCCGCGCGCGGTGTAACGCTCGGCGATCATCGCGCGCAGGGCCGGGAGCCCGGCCGGGTAGTCGCCGTGGGTGTGGGCGTACGGGGGCAGCTCCTCCAGAGCGCCCTGGACGGCACGGGTGAGCCAGGGCTCCGGCGCGGGCAGGGCCGCACAGCCGAGGTCGATCATCGAGCCCAGCGCCTCGGGCGGGAGCGGTTCGAGCCCGCGCGCGGGCAGCGGGTTCCCGGCCGGTACGGCGGTCCAGCTGCCCGCTCCGCGCCGGGACTCCAGGAAACCCTCGGTGCGCAGCGCCTCGTAGGCGGCGGCGACCGTGGTACGGCTCACGGACAGTGCCAGCGCGAGTTCGCGTTCGGCGGGCAGCCGCGCGGCCACCGGCACCCTTCCCTCCAGGACCAGCAGCCGGATGCCGTCGGCGAGCGCCCGGTAGGCGGGCGGACGGCGGGTGCCGGGCCCGGCCGGGCGGTCCTGCTGTGAGGTGAGCAGCCGGGCGAGTTGCGCGGCCCCCACCGCCGAGGTCCACTGCGCCATGGTGATCGGTCCACCTTCCTCGAATTGGCCCTGGATGATGTGTCTTCCCCAACCACAGAGTGTCATGAGTCAGGCCACCGACACCACCAGGGGGTGCCTCTTGTCCACTCAGGACCGTCTCGGGCGACGGTTGATCCAGCTGTACGCCGGGCTCGCGCTGTACGGCGCGAGTTCTGCGCTCGTCGTCGAGGCGGGACTGGGACTTGAGCCCTGGGGCGTGCTGCACCAGGGCCTCGCCCGGCTCACCGGGCTGACCATCGGCGTGGTGTCGATCGCCGTGGGCGCCACGGTGCTGCTGCTGTGGATCCCGCTGCGCCAGCGGCCGGGCCTCGGCACGGTCTCCAACGTCTTCGTCGTCGGACTCGCCATGGACGGCACGCTCGCCCTCGTCCCCGACGCGCACGCGTTCGCCGCGCGGATTCCGCTGCTGGTCGCGGGTGTCGTGCTCAACGGCGTGGCGACCGGCCTCTACATAGCGGCGCGTTTCGGACCGGGCCCGAGGGACGGCCTGATGACGGGGCTGCACCGGCGCACCGGCCGCTCGATCCGGCTGATGCGCACGGCGGTCGAGGTCGCCGTGGTCGTCACCGGCTTCACGCTCGGCGGCACGATCGGTGTGGGCACCGTGCTGTACGCCGTGTCCATCGGCCCGCTGGCGCAGCTCTTCCTGCGGGTATTCGCCGTCCCGTCGGCATCCCGCGGCAGCACGGCCGTTGCCACCGGGTCACCGGAACGGGTGATACTGCGTCCGTGAGCACGCCGACACGCCACCCTTACCTCGACCATCCCGGCCCGATCCCGTTCGCCCACCGGGGCGGCGCCGCCGACGGCCTGGAGAACACCGTGGCGCAGTTCCGGCGCGCGGTCGGCCTCGGCTACCGGTACATCGAGACCGATGTGCACCTCACGGCGGACGGGCGGCTCGTCGCCTTCCACGACGACACCCTCGACCGGGTCACCGACGGAGCGGGCCGGATCGCCGACCTGCCGTGGTCGACGGTGCGGCAGGCGCGGGTGGCGGGCAAAGAGCCGGTGCCGCTCTTCGAGGAGTTGCTGGAGACGTTCCCCGAGGTGCGCTGGAACGTCGACCTCAAGACGGAGCCGACGCTGCGGCCGTTCCTCGACTTGGTCGAGCGCACGGGCTCCTGGGAGCGGGTCTGCGCCGGCTCCTTCTCCGAGGCGCGGGTGCTGCGCGCCCAGCGGCTCGCCGGGCCGCGGCTCGCCACCTCGTTCGGCACCCGGGGCGTGCTCGGCCTTCGGTTGCGCTCCTGGGGGCTGCCCGCGGCCGTGCGCAGGTCCGCGGTCGCCGCCCAGGTCCCGGAGTCCCAGTCGGGCGTCCCCGTGGTCGACCATCGCTTCGTCCGCGTCGCCCACGCGCACGGGCTGCAGGTGCACGTCTGGACGATCAACGAACCGGATCGGATGCACCGGCTCCTCGACCTCGGAGTCGATGGCATCATGACCGATCACATCGACACGCTGCGCAACGTCATGCAGGACCGGGGCGTCTGGGTCTGAACCCGGGTCCCGGTGGATCGCGCACGGCGCTTCGGGCGGCACCTTCAGCGGAAAGGCGAGGGCACGGGTGGGCATTCAGACCGTGCGGGCGGGGGCGGACGACGTCGCCGAAAGGCGGCGCGAGCAGCGCGGCTGGTACTTCTACGACTGGGCCTGCTCGGTCTATTCGACGAGCGTGCTCACCGTGTTCCTCGGCCCGTATGTGACATCGGTCGCGAAGTCGGCCGCGGACGCCGACGGCTTTGTGCACCCGCTCGGGATACCCGTGCGGGCCGGGTCCTTCTTCGCCTATTCGGTGTCCCTGTCCGTGGTCCTCGCGGTCGTGGTCATGCCCCTGGTGGGCGGCCTGGCCGACCGGACCGGCCGCAAGAAGCATCTGCTGGGGGTGGCCGCGTACACAGGGGCCGGGGCGACGACGGGCCTGTTCTTCCTGGACGGGGACCGCTATCTGCTCGGCGGGGTGCTGCTGGTCGTCGCGAACGCCGCGCAGTCCGTGGCGATGATGCTCTACAACTCCTATCTGCCGCAGATCGCCCCGCCCGAGGAGCGCGACGCGGTCTCCTCGCGCGGCTGGGCCTTCGGTTACGCGGCCGGCGCCCTGGTGCTGGTCGTCGACCTGGTCCTCTACTCGGCGCACGACTCCTTCGGTCTCTCCGAGACGGCCGCGGTGCGGATCTGCCTGGCCTCGGCCGGCCTGTGGTGGGGTGCCTTCGCGCTGGTGCCGCTGCGCCGGCTGCGGGACCGCCGGTCCACGACCGCCCCGGTCGCGGCCCCGGGGCTGCGGCAGTTGGCGGCGACCGTCCGCGACATGCGCCGGCACCCGCTGACGCTGGCCTTCCTGCTGGCGTACCTCGTCTACAACGACGGCATCCAGACGGTGATCTCGCAGGCATCGGTCTACGGCTCCGAGGAACTGGGGCTCGGCCAGTCCACCCTCATCGTGGCGGTGCTCCTGGTGCAGGTGCTGGCCGTCGCGGGGGCGCTGGCGATGGGGCGGCTGGCCAGGGTCTACGGCGCGCAGCGCACGATCCTCGGGTCGCTGGTCGCCTGGACGCTCACGCTGGCGGCCGGGTACTTCCTGCCCGCCGGGGTGCCGGTGGGGTTCTTCGTGCTGGCCGCCGGGATCGGGCTGGTGCTCGGCGGCAGCCAGGCGCTGTCCCGTTCGCTGTTCTCGCACCTCGTACCGCCGGGCAAGGAGGCCGAGTACTTCGCGGCCTACGAGGTGAGCGACCGCGGCATGAGCTGGCTCGGTCCGCTGCTGTTCGGTCTCACCTATCAGCTGACGGGCAGCTACCGTTCGGCGATCATCTCGCTGGTGGCCTTCTTCGTCATCGGGTTCGTCCTGCTCGCGCGGGTGCCGGTACGGCGGGCGATCAGCGCGGCGGGCAATCCCGTCCCCGAGAAGATTTAGCCTGGATTTAGCGCCCGAGGCGAAAGGGCGGTAGTGTACGCGTTTGGCCTGCCTGGCGTACCGTTACTGCGCGTCAAAGCTGCTGAGACGCCGGGTGACATCTGCTAGCAGATGTGACAAACCGGGCGCCGGTGGGTACAACAAGGGGCGGCTACGACGGCGACGCATGACCCGGAACGGGACTCGGAACGGGAATCTTTACCGCCGACCGGACGTTGACCGGATGACGACGACAGCGACACCTGTCCTGTGGGCGACAAGCCCGGGAGGCACGATTCATGAGTGAGCGAGCTCTTCGCGGTACGCGCCTCGTGGTGACCAGCTACGAGACGGACCGCGGCATCGACCTGGCTCCGCGCCAGGCCGTGGAGTACGCATGCGAGAAGGGGCACCGCTTCGAGATGCCCTTCTCGGTCGAGGCGGAGATCCCGCCGGAGTGGGAGTGCAAGGTCTGCGGTGCCCAGGCGCTCCTGGTGGACGGCGACGGCCCGGAGGAGAAGAAGGCCAAGCCGGCGCGCACGCACTGGGACATGCTGATGGAGCGGCGCACCCGTGAGGAGTTGGAAGAGGTCCTTGAGGAGCGCCTGGCAGTACTGCGCTCCGGGGCGATGAACATCGCGGTTCATCCCCGGGACAGCCGCAAGTCCGCCTAGCGGGCGGCGGGACACCACAACGCACATCACCGCGGGCGCCGTACGTGATCGATACGTACGGCGCCCGCGGTTGTGCGTGACCCTTTGTGCGTGACCCCGGGTGCGGCCTATGCGTGACCGTGGGTGCGGCGCGTGACCGCGGGTGCGGCGCGGGCCGTACCGCCCTCAGCGGGTCAGGGGCGGGCGCGGCTCGCGCGTCGCGTCACCCGGCCCGTCCGCGTCCTCCCTGATGACCTCACCCTGGACCACCTTGCCGTCCGGGCGGTGCATGCGGACCTGCTGGAAGGCGTCGCCGAGGGAGCCGGGGGCCGCCCGGGAGAGCCTGCGCTCGAAGGCCCGCTCCGCATACCGGCTCACGGCCTTCTGCACCGGCGGGATCAGCAACAGCAGGCCGGCCGCGTCCGAGATCAGGCCCGGGATCATCAGGAGCAGCCCACCGAGCATCATCAGGCCGTTGCCGCCGCCGCGCTCCGGGGGGACACCGCGCTGCACCGCCTCGTTCAGACTCCGGAAGGCGCGACGGCCCGCCCGCTTGATGACCACCGAGCCGGCCACGAGGCCGGCCGCCAGAAGCAGGAACACCGTGAGGCCGCCCGCCGCGCCGGCGACCTGGGTCAGCAGCCAGACCTCCAGCACCAGCCAGGCGGCGATGCCCAGCGGAAGATACCGGCGCGCCCGGGAGCGCCGGGGCCGGGCGGGGTGCGCAGGGGGCGGAGCGCCAGTCGTCATGTTCCCAGTGTGCCTGGGTCCGGCTCAGTGCGGGATAAGGGGGGCGATCAACGCTCCTCGGGCGGCTTGCCCTTGCCCGCGATCTTGCCGACCCGCTCGCCCACGCCCCACGCGGTGACCCGCCACAGCGCCTCCACGAGGATGTCGCGGCTCATCTTGGAGTCGCCCAGTTCCCGTTCGACGAAGGTGATGGGCACCTCGACGACATGGAAGCCCGCTTTGACGGCGCGGCGGGCGAGGTCGACCTGGAAGCAGTAGCCCTGGGAGGCGACCTCGCCAAGACCGAGGCCCTCCAGGGTCTCGCGGCGGAAGGCGCGGTAGCCGCCGGTGATGTCGCGCAGGGGCAGGTCGAGGGCGAGTCGCGAGTAGAGGCTGCCGCCGCGGGAGATGAACTCCCGGCTCCTGGGCCAGTTCACCACCCGGCCGCCGGGCACCCAGCGGGAGCCGAGCACCAGGTCGGCGCCCTTGAGCGCGGTCAGCAGACGGGGCAGTTCCTCGGGCTGGTGGGAGCCGTCGGCGTCCATCTCGACGAGCACGCCGTAGCCGTGCTCCAGGCCCCAGCGGAAGCCCGCGAGGTAGGCGGCGCCCAGGCCCTCCTTGCCCTTGCGGTGCAGCACCTGGACATGGCCGTCCTGCGCGGCGAGTTCGTCGGCGAGCTTGCCCGTGCCGTCGGGGCTGTTGTCGTCCGCCACCAGCACATGCGCCTCGGGGACGGCTGTGCGTACCCGGCCGACGATCGCCTTGATGTTCTCCGCCTCGTCATAGGTCGGGATGATCACCAAGGCCGTACCGAGCGGGCCGAACTGCCTCGCCCCGGCCCGTGCCGCTGGGGTCCCGTCGCCGTCGTTCACTGCTGCCCCTTCATGTCGTACGCAGGCGTCCACCATAGTGGCCGCCGCCTGCGGTGACGTGACGCCTCGTTCGTATGGCGGTGTCGATTCCCCAAGAACGGGGTAAGAGCGTGCGCTCCGTGCGGGTGTCCCGCTGCGGATGGGGGCCCGGCGCCCTTCGGGCCGACCTGGAACCCGCTGGCTGCGGGTCGACCGAAAGCCGTTGTCTACTGAGCGTCCGGGCCCCACCCGGGTCGCACCTCCCCGACCGGCCGGAACGTTCCCTCGTCGGCGTGGGCGCTGAGCCTGGTTCCCAGCGACGGTGCCCCGGTGCGGCACACCGTCCCTGACCCAGCGGCGCTGCGACGCGTGCGCGGAAGCTCCCCGGTCGGGCGTCCGGTGGTGGACTCGGCCGAACCTACCGGCCCTCGGCCGCAGCCTGTCAACAGCCGTCCGACCTGCGCCGATCCCGGCCCGCTCGGGGGCGGTACGGAGGATGCGCAGGTCGCGCGACGCAGGGGCGGGCGGCGGCGTCGGCACGCCACCCCCACAGATCACTCGCCCGGGCGTACGAACACGGTCCGGCCGCCTACCACGGTGCGCAGACAGACCGGCAGGTCACGGCCGGGGGTCAGATCGGGCAGGCCGGGGGTGCCCGAGCGGGGGTCGGTCGACCAGCGCGCGACGCGGTCGTCGGGGGCCTGGACGACGAGCCGGTCGGTGCGCCACACCGCGTAGTCGGCGGGCGCCCCGGGCACCAGGACGCCCGCGTCGTCCCGGCCGACGGCCCGCCAGCCGCCGCGCGTGTGCGCGGTGAACGCGGCGCGCACGGAGATCCGGTGCTCGGGCGTGCGGTGGAAGGCCGCCGCGCGGACCGTGCCCCAGGGGTCGAGGGGCGTGACGGGGCTGTCGGAGCCGAGGGCGAGCGGGACGCCCGCGCGCAGCAGGGCCGCGAACGGGTTGAGGGCACGGGCCCGCTGCGGGCCGAGCCGCCGCGCGTACATGCCGTCCTCGCCGCCCCACAGGGCGTCGAAGGCGGGCTGGACGGAGGCGGTCAGACCCAGTTCGGCGAAGGCGGCGATGGTCTGCGGGGTGAGCAGTTCGGCGTGTTCCACCCGGTGCCGGGCGGCGCGGACCCGGGTGAGGCCGACCTTGTCGGCGGCGGCCCGCACGCCCTCGACTACGGCCGTCACCGCGGCGTCCCCGATGGCGTGGAAGCCCGCCTGGAGTTCCGCCTCGGTGCAGGCGATCACATGGGCGGTGACCGCGGCGGCGTCGAGGTAGGCGACGCCGGTGTGGTCGGCGTCGGCGTAGGGCTGGTGCAGACAGGCGGTGTGGGAGCCGAGGGCACCGTCCACGAACAGGTCGCCGGCGGCGCCGAGCGCGCCGAGTTCCCGGGCCTTCGCGACGCCCTCGTCGGCCTGTTCGGCCCAGTAGCCGACGACACGCGGGCCGGGCTCGTGCGCGGCGAGCCGCAGCAGGTCAGTGAAGTCGTCCTCGGAGGAGATCCGCGGGCCGCCGCACTCGTGGAGGGTGCCGATACCGAGGGAGGCGGCGCGCGCGAGGGCGGCCCGTTGGGCCTCGGCCCGCTGGGCGGGGGTCACGGCCGCGAACGCGGCGGCCCGCACGGCGTGATGGTCGTCGCCGGTCAGCGGCGCGTCCTCGCGCATGACCGCGTCGGGCAGGAGGTCGAGCAGCGCGGTGGTCACGACGGCCGAGTGGACGTCGATGCGGGACAGGTACAGCGGGCGTCCGCCGGTGGCCGCGTCCAGTTCCGCGCGGGTCGGTGGCCGGCCGCCGGGCCAGCGCGCGGCGTCCCAGCCGTGCCCGAGCAGTACCCGGTCGCCGGGGCGGGCGGCGGCGAAGTCCCGTACGAGGTCCAGCGCGGCCTCGCGGGTGCCGGCGGTGGACAGGTCGAGGCCGGTGAGGGCGAGGCCGGTGGCGGTGGTGTGCACATGGGCGTCGGTGAAGGCCGGGGTGACCAGGGCGCCGTCCAGGTCGACCACCTCGTCGACGCCGTCCGCGAAGGCGTCGGCGGCGCCCTCGGAACCGACCCAGGCGACCTGGCCGCGTTCCACCACCATGGCGGTCGCGAAGGGGTCGGCGGGGCTGTGCACTTCTCCGCGGCGCAGGAGAACGGTTTTCGGGTCGGCGGGGCGCTCGTTCATGCCCGACAGTCTCTCGCGCACCACCGCCTCGACGGCACCCGGGGCGCCGCCGACACGCGCCGACGAGAGCGGCGGCGACCGCGAACGCGCCCCGCACCCGGAGGGCGGGGCGGGTCAGATCCTCGGCGGGCGGGCCCCGCAGGACGACACCGGCGGGAACGCGGCCACCGCGACCTGCCCCCGGCTCAGGAAGCGAGACGGTCCAGATCCACCGCAGCCAGACCCCGCAGAACGACACCGGCCGGAACACGGCCACCGCGACCTGCCCCCGGCTCAGGAAGCAAGACAGTCCAGATCCACCGCAGCCAGACCCCGCAGGACGACACCGGCCGGAACACGGCCACCGCGACCTGCCCCCGGCTCAGGAAGCGAGACGGTCCAGATCCACCGCAGCCAGACCCCGCAGAACGACACCGGCCGGAACGCAGCCACCGCGACCTGCCCCCGGCTCAGGAAGCAGAGCGGTTCAAGTCCTCGGCGGGCGGGCCTCGCAGGACGGCGCAAGCGGGAGCGCGGCGACCGAGCGCGCGCCGGGCTCGGGGAGCGAGACGGTCCAGATCCTCGGCACCCAGACCTCCCCGCAGGACGACACCGGGCCGCACCGACGCGGATACGGCGACCGCGACGCGCCCCGGACCCGGAGGGCGGGGCGGGTCAGATCCTCGGCGGGCGGGCCTCGTAGGGCGTGGACAGCACCACCGTCGTACGGGTGGACACGCCCGCCAGCGTGCGCAGCCGGGCCAGCAGTTCCTCCAGTTCGTGCGGTGTGGCCACGCGCACCTTGAGGATGTAGTTCTCGTCGCCGGCGACGCTGTGGCATGCCTCGATCTCGGGGACGCCGGCGAGGCGGTCCGCGATGTCGTCGGGCGCGCTCGGGTCGAACGGTTTCACAGAGATGAAGGCGGTCATGGGCAGCCCGACGGCCTCGGGGTCGACAACCGCTGCGTAGCCGCGGATGACACCGCGGTGTTCCAGCCGGCGCACCCTCTGGTGCACGGCCGACGTGGACAGACCCGTGGCCTTGCCCAGGTCGGTGTAGCTCATCCGCCCGTCCTTGACGAGCAGCTGCACGATCTGACGGTCCAGCTCCTCCATGGCGCCAAAACCTACAGTGCGCTTGATCTGCCCGGATACCCGGGCAACCCAGGTCATAGCCGGTTTGTGATGTCGCGGGGGGTCGAGCGGGGGTTCACGGAGGGACAAATGCGCCGCACCGGGCACCTGCGCACGGCATGTGACGAACGCCACACCCACCGGGCGGGGTCCGTGATGGTCTCGTGATTACCGCCGAGAGCGGACGGGAAGTGCTTGCTGTGGTCGAGGCCGCAGCGCCTTCACGGCCCAGCCCGAGGGGGAGAATCCCATGCAGAGTCTTAAGCGCCCTGGTCGTACCGCGTCCAAGCGGCAGCAGCCGGCGATCGAGCCGCAGCCGGAGGGCGTCGAATCCGACGCCTACGACAGCGACGAACTCGACGCCTACGACACCTTCGAGATGTACCGGGTGATCTGCCCGGACTGTGCACAGCCCATCGCCCTGCTGGCGGACGAGGACGTGCTGCCGGAGCACGCGCTGTGCGCCTCGCCGTGGAACCCGTTCGGTCTCACGGTGTGCGCGGGCACCGGCCGTTCGGCCGCCGAGGCCCGCTCCGCGGACGAGTCGTTCGCACCCCAGGAGCAGGACACCGCCCTGCTGCTCACGCTGCCCCAGGGTCTGAACTGGCGCACGCAGCCCTTCTCGCACGCCGGCGGCCCGGGCTCGCGCCCGATGCGCGTGCCGACGATGCGCGACCAGGCCGCCGCCTGAGCCGCCTCGCCCGGTCCGGACAACCGCCCCGAACCAGGGCGCACAGGCCGTCGTGGTGCAGGATCGATGCGCCAGGCCCCGCAGGCACGGCGGCTTCCCCGAAGATCGTGGACGACGTTTCCGATGCGCGCGTTCTCCCATGAGCACGGTTCGGCGGCCCAGCGCGGCCACGGCCCGGCCGGTCGAGCCGGGCCCTGATCGGCGGTGAGCGGGGTGGTTCTGTCGAGCGATCCGGCGCGGTGAGCACGTAGGGCAGGGACGCCCCGCCGCGCGCAGTGCCCGTCACCGGCAGCGCGAACCGCCGGCGGGTGGGCAGGGACGGGCGCCCCGGCGCGCGGGTGGTGGCCGAGGGGTGCGGGGCGGTCGCCGGGCGTGGACTGCGCCCCCGGGACCGAGGTCGACCCTGCGTCAGGTTCTGGCGAGAGGGGCGGGCCGCGGGCGACGCGGTTGAACTCACGGTCGAATGCGGCGCCCGGTGACCCGGGTGGCCGCGGCGGCGTTGCCCAGGCATGTCCCGCACGCAATCGACAGCCGGCCGGCCGCGCCGGCTCTTCGTCCACCGAACCGTCCACCGGACCGCGGAATCGGTTCTCCCGCCCCAGCCCCAGGACCCGCCCATCTACCGCGATCTGCTGCGCGCCTGGGCCGACCGGGGCCGCACCCTGCCGGGCCGCGACGACCCGGAGTGGGTGCGGCTGGCGGCCCTGCCGGGCGCCCCGGGCCGGATCAGTGAGTCTCCGGCCCCGTGAGGTGGCGGGCGATGACCATCCGCTGGATCTGGTTGGTGCCCTCGACGATCTGCAGGACCTTGGCCTCGCGCATATAGCGCTCCACCGGGAAGTCGGCGGTGTAGCCGTACCCGCCGAGGACCTGGACGGCGTCGGTGGTCACCCGCATCGCGGTGTCGGTGCAGTGCAGCTTGGCCATGGCCGCCTGCTTGGCGAACGGGCGCCCCGCGTCGCGCAGCCGGGCGGCGGTCAGGTACAGCGCCCGGCCCGCCTCGATCTGGGTGGCCATGTCGGCGAGCAGGAAGCGCAGGCCCTGGAAGTCGGAGATCGGCCGCCCGAACTGCCGGCGGCCGGTGGCGTAGCCGACGGCCTCGTCGAGCGCCGCCTGGGCGAGGCCGATCGCGCAGGCCGCGATGCCGAGTCGCCCCGAGTCGAGCGCGGACAGCGCGATGCCGAAGCCCTGGCCCTCCTCGCCGATGCGCCGTTCGTCGGGCACCCGCACGCCGTCGAAGTGGACCTGCGCGGTGGGCGAGCCCTTCAGGCCCATCTTCTTCTCCGGCGCCGCCGCGCTCAGGCCCTCGGCGTCGCCGGGCACCAGGAAGGCGGTGATCCCGCGCGGGCCGTCCTCGCCGGTGCGGGCCATCACCGTGTAGAAGTCGGCGATACCGCCGTGCGTGATCCAGGCCTTCGTGCCGGTGATCACCCAGTCGCCGTCCGCGCCGCGCACCGCCTTGGTACGCAGCGAGGCGGCGTCCGAGCCGGAGGACGGCTCGGAGAGGCAGTAGGCACCGAGCAGCCCGCCGCCGAGCATGGCGGGCAGATGCTCGGCCCGCTGCTCCTTGGTGCCGTGGGCGGCGAGCGCGAAGGAGGCCAGGGTGTGCACGCTGACTCCGAGGCCGACGGTGAGCCGGGCCGCTGCCAGTTCCTCCAGGACCTGGAGATAGACCTCGTACGGCTGATCACCGCCGCCGTGCTCCGCGTCGTAGGGCAGGCCGAGCAGTCCGGACTCGGAGAGCAGGGTGAAGACCTCACGCGGGAAGCGTCCGGCGTCCTCTTCCTCGGCCGCCCGCGGGGCGATCTCGCGGTGCGCCATCTCGCGGACGAGCGCGATCAGGTCCCTGGCCTCGTCCGTGGCCAGCTGACGCTCCACCGGCTGAGGGGCGTGGTCGGACATGTCGACGGTCTCCTCCCTGTGTCGGGCGCATCGGCGGACGTGCGCCTTGGGTGGGGCGGCGCCGCCTGGTCTTCTCCGGTTCCGGCCGAGGTGTGCGCTCCCGGGTCGCGGAAGCGGCTGACCAGCGGCTGTGCGCTGTGAGTATGCCCGATCGGCACCCTCCAGTCACCAGTTAACGACCGCTTACTTCAAGAAACGTCCCGGCGGCCCAGGCCCCCTCGAAATTGGTCCGAACCATTGACCCGAGTGGTCTAGTCCTCCTAACCTCTCGCATCAACGCTTGATCGCGTTCATGCCAATCGGCACGCGTTCCCCTCTCCCCCACGAGGAGACACACCGATGCACCTGTCCCCCCGTTCCCGCCGTCCCCTGCGGGTGCTGCTGTCCGCCGCGTGTTGCGCCGTCCTCGGCGCCGGTCTGCCGGCCGCAGCGAGCACCGCCACGGCCGCCTCCCCCACCGCGCCGAGCGCGACCGCCGCCGGCTCCAAGGTCGTCGGCTACTTCACCGAATGGGGCACCTACGACCGCACGTACCACGTCAAGAACATCGAGACCTCCGGCTCGGCCGCCGAGCTGACCCACATCAACTACGCCTTCGGCAATGTCACCGGCGGCAAGTGCGCGATGGGCGACTCCTACGCCGCGATGGACCGCGCCTACACCGCCGCCGAGTCCGTGGACGGTGTCGCGGACACCTGGGACCAGCCACTGCGCGGCAACTTCAATCAGCTGCTCAAGCTGAAGAAGGAGCACCCGAACCTGAAGATCCTGTGGTCCTTCGGCGGCTGGACCTGGTCCGGCGGCTTCGGCGAGGCAGCGAAGGACCCCGCCGCGTTCGCCCAGTCCTGCTATGACCTGGTGAACAACTCCAAGTGGGCGGGCGTCTTCGACGGCATCGACATCGACTGGGAGTACCCGAACGCCTGTGGCAACACCTGCGACACCAGCGGCCGGGACGCCTTCCGGAACCTCATGGCGGCGCTGCGCGCGAAGTTCGGCTCCGGCAGCCTGGTGACCGCGGCGATCACCGCCGACGCCACGAGCGGCGGCAGGATCGACGCGGCGGACTACGCGGGCGCCGCGCAGTACGTCGACTGGTACAACCCGATGACATACGACTTCTTCGGCGCCTGGGACGCGACCGGCCCGACGGCCCCGCACTCGCCGCTGACCTCCTACTCCGGCATCCCGAAGGCCGACTTCCACACCTCGGCGACCATCACAAAGCTGACCGGCCTCGGCATTCCGGCCGCCAAGCTGCTGCTCGGCATCGGCTTCTACGGCCGCGGCTGGACCGGCGTCACCCAGGACGCCCCGGGCGGCACGGCCACCGGCCCGGCGGCGGGCACCTATGAGCAGGGCATCGACGACTACAAGGTGCTCAAGACCAAGTGCCCGGCGACCGGCACGGTGGGCGGCACCGCGTACGCCAAGTGCGGCAACGACTGGTGGAGCTACGACACCCCGTCGACCATCGCCTCGAAGATGACGTACAAGAACCAACAGGGCCTGGGCGGCACCTTCTTGTGGGAGCTGAGCGGGGACACCTCGAACGGCGAACTGATCAAGGCCGTCGACTAGGGCGCGGCCGGGCGGGGCGGGTGCCGGAGGGCTCGCGTCCCGCGTCAGCCGTCGCGGCGGGCCGGCGGGGGCGCCGGATAGGACGGGTCCAGTTCCTCGATGGCGCGCAGGGCCCCGCCGAGCGTCTTCACCAGCAACTGACGCATGGTGTCGCGTGGCAGTTCTGGGCGGGCGATCCAGTCGAGGGTGGCGCCCTCGACGCTGCACACCCAGGCGAGCAGCCCCACCCGGGCCAGTGGCGCGATGTCCCCGCGGCCGTACGCGCCCTGCGCGATGGTCGTGACGATCGCCTCGCGCACGCCGTCCCGGATGGCGTGCACCTCGGCGTCGAAGCCGACGCCGCCGCTGACGATGGTGCGGTAGGCCGCCTGGTGGTGCTCGGCGTAGCGCAGATAGCTGTCGATGGTGCGGTGCACGCGGTCCGCGGCCGGAAGTTCCAGGCCGCTCGCGGCGTAGCTGACCAGATGGGCGACGGAGTCCTCGATGATCGCCAGGTAGTAGCCGCGCTTCGACCGGAAGTAGTAGTAGATCAGCCCCTTGGCGACATGTGCCTGCCGAGCGATGTCGTCCATGGAGAGCGCGTCGTAGGAAGTGTCTGCGAACAACTTCCGGCCGATGGCGATGAGTTCGGCACGACGCGCCAGCGAGCGCTCGGTGCCGCGCGCCTGCGGCCGGGCGACGGCGGGCTGTTGGTCGATAGGCAATTCGGACCCTGGTCTCAACAGGCTGCGGGACATCCGCAGTATGTCAGAACGTCACAGCAGCCCCAGCTGAGTCACGAGCATCGCCACGACCACGACCAGGGTCCAGCCCAGGACGTGTTCGACGATCTTCGGGCCGTCGTCGCGGGGACCGCCCGTGCGGGTGCGGGCGGTGGCTGAGTGTGCGGTCATGGCGTCTCACTGGGGTCGGCTGTGCTGGGTGGACTCCCCCCACCGTGCCGTCCACCATGCCACCGCCCGCGGCCCGTGCGGCGGAGAGGTTGGTCACAGGCGCACGGCCCCCGCTCCCCGGGGGCCGTGCCGCCCGCCTCAGCGCACGCCCACCGCCGCGAGCGCCCTGCGCTGGCGCGGCGTCGGACGGACCGGGAAGAAGAGGTAGCACACGCCGCCGGTGCCGGAGACCACCGCGCCACCGGCGTTGTACCGCTTCGTCCTGAGCCAGATATTTTCCCACTCCCGCCGGAGGTAGACGCGGCGCACCGCCTCGTTGCTCGGCGAGGCCGGGTCGTTGGCGATCACATCGCCCTCGGCGGTGAAGCCGATCACGGTCATCAGATGCCCGGAGGTGCCGTACCCGGCCCCGGTCAGCTCGGTCTTGAGGAACGACTGGGACGTGATGGCCGGGATGCCGGCCGCGATCAGCCGCTCCAGGTCGGTGAGCGAGCCGAGCCGGGTGACCACGCCCTGCAGCCCCCGGAACGTGGCCGCGTAGGCGGCGTTGAACGGCCAGTTGCCGCAGCCCCGGTACTGGTGGTCGTAGGTGTGGCGGGCGGCGTGGTCCACCTGCGGGTCGGCGTAGCTCGGGTCGACCCAGGACAGTTGCTCGGGGGTGAGCCGGCCGCCCCAGTACTCGATGATCATCTGCGAGGAGGTGGGACTGCACCAGGCCTCGCCGCCGTTGTCGTACTCCGGGTACTGGCCCGCGTGCACCTCCTGCGAGTAGCGCGGGACGATCAACTCCTCGGCGACGCGGGGCGTGGCGGCCGGGACGGTGAAGCGGTCGGGGATGTCGGAGCCCATCGCGCCGAGCCGCCAGACGGTGGGGGTCAGCTGCGAGCCGGGCCTGCGCAAGAGGGTGAGCCGCAGCCGGTAGGACACCAGACGCAGGCCGGTGGCGGCGTCGTCGACGGCGAAGGTGTCCGTCCAGATGCTGCTCTTGCCGTCGGACTGACCGTCCACGGAGGTCCGTTTGATGTCCTGGTCCCCGGCCGCCCAGCGGCCCATCACGTACCAGGGCGTGTCCGTGCCGTCGGAGTACGTCCCGCTCAACTCGATCTGGATCCAGGTGCCGTCCGGGGTGCGCGCGTTCCAGGAGGCGATGGCCTCGGTGGCCGGGACGCGGAGGAGATGGACCGGGGAGGTCCAGGTGGCGTACTCCCAGGCGGCGGTGGTGCCGGTGTGCGGGTCCGTGTACTCGGTGGTGCCCGCGGGGACGCCGATCACCACGCCGGGGCGGACCCCCGGAACGGCCACGACGCCCTCGGCGACACCGGAACGCCAGTCGCGGTACGTGGTCCAGGCGCGGTTGTCGACGGGTCGGTCGGGGCCGGGTTCGTCGGCGTCCAAAACGGTCGCGGCGCCCGCCGGCCCCGTGCCGGTGACGACCGCGCCGGCGGTCGCCGCGGCGGCGACCGCGGCGGCCAGGACGGTTCTGCGGGACGGCTGTTCGGCTCTGCTCATGGGCGGAAGTACCCCCAGGTGTCCGAGTCGGGACGGGTCCGGTCCACGGCGGTCCCACCCCGGGCGGTGGCGCCCGTCGGCTCGATCGCCGTGCGGTTGTGCGCCAACTATGGATCAGGGGGCATGCCCCTGCCAGCTCTTCGGCCCATGCCACGCCCATGATTATTGGTCTCGTCCACTGGCACGGCCGCAGGGTACGGCCCGCCGGCGGCGCCACTAGGATGACGGCGGAACACCTCCCTCCTCTCTCGTCCCTCAAGGAACCGTCTCTCGTCCCGGAGGAACCGTCATTCACGACCTCGCCGCCCGGTTGCGCGGCCTCGCGCCGTCCTGCGGTCCGGTCCGGCTGATCGGCATCGACGGCCACGCCGGCTCGGGAAAGTCCACGTTCGCGGGGGCGTTGGCCGCCGCGCTGGGCGGGGCGCCGGTGCTGCGCCTGGACGACATCGCCAGCCACGACGAGCTGTTCGACTGGACCGGGCGGCTGCTGACCCAGGTGATCGAGCCGCTGGCCCGGGGCGAGAGCGCGGCATACGCGCCTTACGACTGGCGGGCCCGCGCTTTCGGGCCGCCCCGCGCGCTGCCGGCCGCGCCCGTCGTCCTCGTCGAGGGCGTCGGCGCCGGCCGCCGGGCGCTGCGGCCGTATCTGGCCCGCCTGCTGTGGATGGAGCTGGCGCGCGAGGACTCCTGGACCCGTGGCCGCCGGCGGGACGGGAGCGAGCAGCGGGAGTTCTGGGCCCGCTGGGTCGAGGCGGAGCGCCGGCACTTCGCCGAAGACCCCTCGCGCCCCCATGCCGACCTGCTGGTGCTCCAGTCGCAGAAGGGGCACGAGGTGCTGCCGGGGCCCGCCGCGCCCCGCGGATCCACACCCAACGTGACGCACGGTGATGGACCATCCGCTGTGTGCTGAATCCGTGAAGGCCCCTGCACAAGAACTTCTCCGAGTGCTTCAACTCCGCTTGACCCGGGGGCCGTACAGGACTTACGTTCTCAATGTGCGGCCACTCGGAGCCGCCCACAGACGCGAAGCCCCCGGTTGTTCCCCCGTGACCGGGGGCTTCGTTCTGCCCGCGTCCCGCTCTCCGGACGCCCAACGCGGCGATCCGATCACCCTCGGTCACCGTGCCGTGTGCGCCCCATCTGCTCCCACCTCGTCGAACGGGCCGTGCGACACCCTTCGGCACCCGCCCGACGCGCGGGTACGATGCCCCTGGTGCGACCTACGAACGGCTGCTTCGCGCACCTGCAACTCCGGTCCGCGGCACAGCGGTTCGACCAAAGGCGGCCACCGGGCAGCCGCCCGGCGGTGAACCAACGGGGGCACGGTTTGTGGGGGGACGTGATGGACTTCGGCACGCGGGGCCCCAAGGCCCCGGCCGACCTCGCCTGGTTGCGGGGTGTGGACGCCTACACCGTGGGCGCCTATCCGCAGGCGGAGGAGGAGTTCCGCACCGCGGTGCGGATGGATCCCGGGATGGCGGACGCCTGGCTCGGGCTGCACGCGCTGCGCGTCGACACGACGACCGCGCTGCTGCGGATGTTCCGGCACCGTGACCGGTTCGGGGAACAGCGGTCCCGGCACCGCCGCAGCCTCAACTCCTGGTACTGGCTGGGCTGGTGGGTGCAGCCGGTGCTGGAGAGCCCGCGCGACCTGCTGCTCGCGCACTCCTCGCACTGGCTCGACGGCCGCCATGTGCCGGAGCTGGACCGGGCTCTGGCCGGGCTGCCGCCCGTGGACACCGACCCGCAGGTCCGCTTTCTGCACGCCTGCCGCGCGTATCTCGTCAAGGACTGGGAACAGCTCGTCCGGCACACCGAACCGTTGCTCGACGACGCCCTGCTCGGCATCGAGGCGGGCCTGTTCGGCGGCATGGCCCGGGTCCGCCTGGAGATGTACGGCCAGGCAGAACCGCTGCTGTCGGCGGCCCTGATGCGCTGCCGCAGCGAGCAGCCGCAGCGCAAGGAGTTGCGCTACTGGCTGGCCCGCGCCCACGAGGGCACGGGCCGCAGCGCCGCCGCCCTCCCCCTGTACCGGGCCGTGCACCGGGTCGACCCCGCCTTCATGGACACCTCGGCCCGGCTCGCCGCGATCGCCGAGGGCGACGAGTACGACGACGCCGCGGACCTCGCGACGATCATGCTCGGCGGGGCCGGACAGGACAGCGTGGACGGCCCGGACCTGCTCGACCCGCTCTTCGGCGGCGAGGGCCGCGATCTGCGGCTGCCCGAGCCCGACCTGCCGCCGGCCGGCCCGCTGCCGTCGGTGATCGATCCGGCGGTGCGCGAGAAGGCGGGCGTGCCGTCGCCGCCGCTGCCCACGGGGCCCACCGATCCGGCCCTGCTGGAGGAGGCGCTTGCCGAACTGGAGCGCATGGTCGGACTGGAACCGGTGAAGCGCCAGGTCAAGGCGTTGTCGGCGCAGTTGAACATGGCCCGGCTGCGGACCGGGCAGGGGTTGCCGGTGCAGCCGCCGAAACGCCACTTCGTCTTCTCCGGCCCCTCGGGCACCGGCAAGACCACCGTCGCCCGGATCCTCGGCCGTGTCTTCTACGCTCTCGGGCTGCTCGGCGGCGACCACCTCGTGGAGGCGCAGCGGGCCGACCTGGTCGGCGAGTATCTGGGGCAGACGGCCGTGAAGGCCAACGAGCTGATCGACTCCGCGATCGGCGGCGTGCTGTTCGTGGACGAGGCGTACTCGCTGTCCAACTCCGGCTACGGCAAGGGCGACGCCTACGGCGACGAGGCCTTGCAGGTGCTGCTCAAGCGGGCGGAGGACAACCGGGACCACCTGGTGGTGATCCTGGCCGGCTACCCCGAGGGCATGGACCGTCTGCTGGCCGCCAACCCCGGGCTGTCCTCCCGCTTCACCACCCGCGTCGACTTCCCCTCGTACCGGCCGCTCGAACTCACCGCGATCGGCGAGGTGCTGGCCGCAGAGAACGGGGACGCGTGGGACGAGGAGGCGCTGGAGGAACTGCGGTCCATCGCCGGGCATGTGGTCGACCAGGGGTGGATCGACGAGCTGGGCAACGGACGGTTTCTGCGCACCCTGTACGAGAAGAGCTGCGCCTACCGGGATCTGCGGCTGTCGGGTTACCCCGGTGCGCTGTCCCGGGACGACCTCGCGACGCTGCGGCTGCCCGACCTGATGCAGGCGTACGGGGAGGTGCTGTCGGGGCGCGGGCCGCAGGATCCGTCGGCCATGTGACCCACGCAACGACTTCCGTGCCGCGCGGCGCCTGCACGCGGTGGCATCCGATGGCCGCGGACCGCGACCCGGCGACGGTGGCCGAGATCGAGCGGCTGCCGCGGGATTACCGGGACCGCGGGCTGATGACACCCGCGCCGCTCAGGGCGCTTCCGGTGTCCGCGCGATCGACGCGTCGGCCGGCGGCCCCACCCACCAGCAGCCGCCTGCCAGCCGGGCGCCCGCCTCCCGCCGCTCCTCGGCCTGCTCCCGCCGCTGCTCGGCCTGCTCGGCGCGGAAGCCGGCGCGGCCCGTTCCAGCCGTGGGCCGCGGCGTCCCAGGACTCGCCGCTGTCGGGGCAGGCGACGACCGGCTTGCCGGTGACCCGCGCCGCGGCCCGCGGCCCGGAAGGGGCCCGGCTCAGCCGGCCAGCGCCTCCTCCGGTTCCCCGCTCACCCGCGGCTCCGTCGTCCTCGGCCCACCGGCCTGCCGGTGCGCGGGATCGCGTACCTCGCCGACCAGCAGTTCCAGTACGTCCTCCAGCGCGACCAGGCCGAGGATCCGGCCGGACGCGTCGGCCACCTGCGCCAGATGGGTGGCGGCCCGTCGCATCACCGTCAGCGCGTCGTCCAGCGGCAGTTCGGCCCTGAGCGTGGTCATCGGACGCCACACCTGCTGGGGCACGGCCCGCTCGGAGTCCTCCAGGTCGAGTACGTCCTTCACATGCAGATAGCCCATGAAGGCGCCGGTCTCCGCGGCGACCGGGAAGCGGGAGAAGCCGGTCCGTGCGGTGAGCCGGACGATCTGGCCGGGGGTGACCGACGGGGGCACCGTCACCAGCGACTCACGCTTGAGGAGCACATCGGTGACCGGGCGCGAGCCCAGTTCCAGCGCGTCCTCCAGGCGCTCCTGCTCCTCGGGGTCGAGCAGCCCTGCCTGACCGGAGTCCTCCACCAGTCGGCCCAGCTGCACGCTGGTGAAGACGGCCTCGACCTCGTCCTTGGGCTCGACGCGGAAGAGCCGCAGGATGCCCTGGGCGCAGGCGCCGAGCGCCACGGTGATCGGCCGGCACAGCCGGGCGAAGGCGACCAGACCGGGGCTGAGCCACAGCGCGGCCTTCTCCGGTGCGGCCATCGCCAGGTTCTTCGGCACCATCTCGCCGATCACCAGATGGCAGAAGACCACCGCGGCGAGGGCGATGACATAGCCGAGCGGGTGGATCATGCCGTGCGGCAGGTGGATCCACTCGAAGACCGGCTCCAGCAGCCGCGCCACCGTCGGCTCGGCGACCGCGCCCAGGGTCAGCGAGCAGACCGTGATCCCGAACTGGGCGGCGGCCATCATCTGCGGCAGGTGCTCCAGGCCGTACAGCACCTGGCGGGCCCGCGCGCTGCCGAGCGGTTCGATCTGGCTGCGGCGCACGGAGACCAGCGCGAACTCGGCGCCCACGAAGAAGCCGTTGGCGAGCACCAGCAGCGCGGCGAAGAGGAGTTGCAGCAGGCTCATCGGACCGCCTCCGGGACCGGGGCCACGGGGGCGGTGCGCACCAGCCGGACCCGTTCCGCCCGGTAGTGGCCGACCTGGCGCACCGACAGCCGCCAGCCGGGCAGCTCGGCCCGGTCGCCCGGTGCCGGGATACGGCCGAGCAGATCGGCGACCAGGCCCGCGACGGTCTCGTACGGCCCCTCGGGCACGTCGAGGCCTATCCGCCGCAGGACGTCGACGCGGCAGCTGCCGTCCGCGTCCCAGGCGGGCCTGCCGTCCTCGGACGGCGCCACGGCGAGTTCGGGAAGGTCCTGGCCGTCGTGCTCGTCGCGGACCTCGCCGACGAGTTCCTCGACGATGTCCTCCAGGGTGACCACCCCCGCCGTGCCGCCGTACTCGTCGACGACGACCGCGATGGGCTGCTCGCTGCGCAGCCGGGCCAGCAGCGGCTGCACGGGCAGGGTCTCCGGGACCAGCAGCGCCCTGTGGGCGATCCGGCCGACCGGGGTGCGCAGCCGCTCGTGCGGCGGGACCGCCAGGGCGTCCTTGAGATGGGCCATGCCCACGATCTCGTCGATCTTCTCCCGGTAGACGGGGAAGCGGGACAGTCCGGTGGCCCGGGTGAGGTTGACGACGTCCTCGGCGGTGGCCGAGGACTGCAGCGCGCTGACCTTCACCCGCGGGGTCATCACGTGCTGCGCGGTCAGCTCACCCAGCGACAGGGTGCGCACGAACAGGTCGGCCGTGTCCTGTTCCAGGGCTCCCGCCCGGGCGGAGTGCCGGGCCAGCGAGACCAGCTCGCCGGGGGTGCGGGCGGAGGCCAGCTCCTCGGCGGGTTCCACACCGAGGGCGCGCACCAGCCGGTTGGCGACCGCGTTGAGCGCGGCGATCACCGGTCGGAACTGACGGGCGAACCGGTGCTGCGGACCCGCGACGAACCGCGCGACCTGCAACGGCCTGGAGACCGCCCAGTTCTTCGGTACGAGTTCGCCGATCACCATCTGGATCGCGGAGGCGAGCAGCATGCCGACGACCACGGCGACGCCGGGCACGGCGCCGTCGGGGATGCCGGTCGCGGTGACCGGGCCGCTCAGCAGCTCGGCGAGGGCCGGTTCGGCGAGCATGCCGACCACCAGGGAGGTGATGGTGATGCCGAGCTGGGTGCCGGAGAGCTGGAAGGACAGCTCCCTCAGCGACTCGACGACCCTGCGGGCGCGTCGGTCGCCCTCGGCCGCGGCCTTCTCGGCGTCCGGTCGCTCGACCGTCACCAGGCCGAACTCGGCCGCGACGAAGAAGCCGTTGGCGAGGATCAGCAGGAATGCGGCTGCGAGGAGCAGCAGGGGGGTGGTCATGATGCCGCCGCCTCCGCGGTATGTCGGGAGGGGGCGGCGCAGGTACTACAGGACGATCCGTCCATCGCCGGAGAGGGTCACTCCTCGGGTAGCAGGAACCCCTGTGCACCGGGCGGCGCGGCAGGGGCGGAGGTACAACGGAAAAGCCTCCGCCCACCAGATTAATCAAGACATCGGCCGCCGCGGCAGGGTGGACGGCCCGAAGTCAGCCCTGATGCCGGTCCGGGCCCCGGCCGGCGCGGGCCTCGGCGAGCGCCCGCAGGGTGCCGGCGTCGGCGATGGCGCGCTGTTTGGCGATGCCCGGCTGGATGCCGAGCGCGGGCAGGCTGGTGCCGTCGCTGAGGTCGAGGAAGACCCAGGGGTCGCCCGGACGGAGGTTCACCCGGAGGATCTCCGCCCAGTCCAGGCGCCGTTTGCCGGCGATGTTGACGACGGTGACGCCGGACTCGTCGGCGACGACCTTCACCCGGGCGAGCTGGGCCAGCACCCAGAAGATCAGCGCCCCGGTCAGCACGAAGGTCAGCCGCTCCCCCGGGCCGAGCTGTTCCAGCGCCAGCGCGACCCCGGTTATCACCAGGAGTATCGCCGCTCCGGCGGTGAGCAGGATCACCCGGGTGAGCTGCGGGCGGAAGGTGACGGGCAGGGTGGGCGGTTCGGGCGGCGCGGACATAGGGGTGCGGCCTCCTTGCCGGTCAGAGGCGGCAGGCGTGGATGGCCGTGGTCAGGATGGCCCGCGCGCCGATGTCGTACAGGTCGTCCATGATCCGCTGGGCGTCCGCGGCCGGGACCATGGCGCGGACGGCGACCCAGCCCTCGTTGTGCAGCGGCGAGATGGTCGGGCCCTCCAGGCCGGGGGTGATGGCGACGGCCTGCTCCAGGTGCTCGGCGCGGCAGTCGTAGTCCATCATCACGTACGTCCGGGCGACCAGGACGCCCTGCAGCCGGCGCAGGAACTGCTGGACCTTCGGCTCCACGGAGTCGTCGGCGGAGTCGGCGGCGCCGGCGCTCGCGCCGGTGCGGCGGATGACGATCGCCTCGGACTGCATGATCGGCTCGCCGATGACTTCGAGGCCGGCGTTGCGCAGCGAGGTGCCGGTCTCGACGACATCCGCGATGACCTCGGCGACACCGAGTTCGATCGCGGTCTCCACGGCACCGTCGAGGTGCACCACGGAGGCGTCGATGCCCTGGTCGGCGAGGTGCTTGGCGACGATGCCCTCGTAGGAGGTGGCGACCGTCCTGCCGCCCAGGTCCGCGACGCCGGACGCGGTGCCGGGCTTGGTGGCGTAGCGGAACGTGGAGCGGGCGAAGCCGAGCGGAAGGATCTCCTCGGCGTTGGCGCCCGAGTCGACCAGCAGGTCGCGGCCGGTGATGCCGATGTCGAGGCGGCCGGAGGAGACGTAGATCGCGATGTCGCGGGGGCGGAGGTAGAAGAACTCGACCTCGTTCGTCGGGTCGACGGTCCTCAGTTCCTTGGACTCCCGGCGCTGCCGGTAGCCGGCCTCATGCAGCATGTCCGCCGCAGGGCCGGACAGGGAACCCTTGTTGGGGACGGCGATGCGCAGCATGAGGTCGGCTTCCTTCGCGTGACGGGAGTGACGGTACGGGAACTACAGAAACTACGGGGACTACGGGGCCTGCGTGGGGTGGGGCCTGAGTGCCCGTGGCGGGCTCGGCCGTCCGGGCCTACAGATGGGCGTAGACGTCGTCGAGGGAGATGCCGCAGGCGACCATCATCACCTGTACGTGGTACAGCAGCTGGGAGATCTCCTCGGCGGCCGCCTCCTTGCCCTCGTACTCGGCGGCCATCCAGACCTCGGCGGCCTCCTCGACGACCTTCTTGCCGATGGCATGGACTCCCTTGCCGACCAGTTCGGCGGTGCGGGAGGTCGCGGGATCGCCGTGGGCGGCCTTGTGCTGGAGCTCCGTGAAAAGCTCCTCGAACGTCTTCTTGGACATGGTGGTCCCACCCTACGCGGTTGCGGGGACTGCTCAGCGCCAGGGTTCGGATACCGAGCGGAGTGTGGCCGCGGTGGCGACGGCGGCGGTCACCGCCTCGTGTCCCTTGTCCTCCCGGGAGCCCGTGAGGCCGGCCCGGTCCAGGGCCTGTTCCTCGGTGTCGCAGGTCAGCACGCCGAAGCCGACGGGTACTCCGGTCTCGACCGACACCTGGGTCAGGCCCTGGGTGACGCCCTGGCAGACGTAGTCGAAGTGCGGGGTCCCGCCGCGGATGACGACGCCGAGGGCGACGATCGCGTCGTAGCCGCGGCCTGCCAGCGCCTTGGCGACCACCGGCAGTTCCCAGCTGCCGGGGACCCGGAGCAGGGTGGGCTCGTCGATTCCCAGGTCGTGCAGGGCGCGCAGGGCGCCGTCCACCAGTCCGTCCATCACCTTCTCGTGCCACCGTGCCGCGATGACGGCGACCCTGAGGTCGCCGACGTTCTGGACGGACAGTTCCGGTGCACCCTTGCCGCTCACGTGTCTCCTCGGTGTTCTTTCCTACTGGTTTGCGCAGCCCGACCCGGCCGGTGCGTCCAGCCAGGGCAGGTCGTGGCCCATCCGGTCCCGCTTGGTGCGCAGGTAGCGGAGGTTGTGCTCGCCCGCGTGCACGGGCATCTGCTCGCGTCCGGTGACCTTGAGGCCGTGGCGCAGCAGTGCGTCGGTCTTGTCGGGGTTGTTGGTCATCAGGCGGACGCTGCGGACGCCGAGGTCCTCCAGGATCCGGGCGCCGGCGCCGTAGTCGCGGGCGTCGGCGGGCAGGCCGAGTTCGAGGTTGGCGTCCAGGGTGTCCCGGCCGCGTTCCTGGAGTTCGTAGGCGCGCAGCTTGGACAGCAGGCCGATGCCGCGGCCCTCGTGTCCGCGCAGATAGACGACGACGCCGCGGCCCTCGTCCCGGATCCGGTCCAGGGCGGCGTCCAACTGCGGGCCGCAGTCGCAGCGCAGCGAGCCGAAGATGTCGCCGGTGAGGCATTCGGAGTGGACGCGGACGAGGACGCCCTCGCCGTCGCCGATCTCGCCGTGGACGAGGGCGACGTGTTCGACGCCGTCGGCGGTGGAGCGGTAGCCGTAGGCCGTGAAGGTGCCGTGCCGGGTGGGCAGGCCGACCTCGGCCTCGCGGCGGACGGCGGGTCCGGGCGCGGGCACGCGCTGCTTGACCGGGGCCGTGGGCGCGGCGGCACGCAGGTGGGCGATCAGGCCCTCGATGGAGATGATCGTCAGGCCGTGCTTGCGGGCGAACGGGATCAGCTCGGGCAGGCGCAGCATGCGGCCGTCCTCGCCGGCGATCTCCACGATCGCGCCGGCCGGACGCAGCCCGGCGAGCCGGGCGAGGTCGACGGCGGCCTCGGTGTGGCCGGGGCGGACCAGGACGCCGCCGGGCCGGGCGCGCAGCGGGAAGACATGGCCCGGGCGGACCAGGTCGCCCGGTTCGGCCTTGCCGCCGGCCAGCAGCTGGAGGGTGGTGGCGCGGTCGACGGCGGAGATCCCGGTGGTCACGCCGTACTCGGCTGAGGCGTCCACGGAGACGGTGAACGCGGTCTGCATGGACTCGGTGTTGTCCTCGACCATCTGCGGAAGGTCCAGCCGGTCGAGTTCCGCGCCCTCCATGGGGGCGCAGATCAGGCCGCGGCACTCGCTCATCATGAAGGCGACGATCTCGGGGGTCACCTTCTCGGCGGCGATGACGAGGTCGCCCTCGTTCTCCCGGTCCTCGTCGTCCACGACCACGACGGGGCGGCCGGCCGCGATGTCCGCGACGGCCTGCTCGATCGGGTCGAGGGCGATGACGTCGAGGTGGTCGGTGTCGGTGCCGTACAGGATCGGTGCCGCGGTCATGCGGGCGCTCCTTCCAGGACGGGCCGCGCGGCCTTGCGGGAGCGCAGCCACCAGTCGCGCAGGCCCCAAAGGACGAGTGCGCCGTAGATGACGTAGACGAAGCCGGAGAAGGCGAAGCCGTTGGCGAAGTTGAGCGGGACGCCGACGGCGTCCACCAGGAGCCAGGCGAGCCAGAACTCGACCATGCCGCGCGCCTGGGCGTACATCGCGACGATGGTGCCGATGAAGATGTAGGCGTCCGGCCAGGGGTCCCAGGACAGCGAGGGGTAGGCGTGGAACAGTCCGGCCACGGCGAGGGTGCCGGCGGCCGCGGCGACGAGCAGGACGGCCCGCTCGCGCCAGGTGGCGAACCGTACGGCGATATGGCCGTCCGCGCCCCGTACCGAGCCGCGCTTCCACTGCCACCAGCCGTAGCCGGCGACGACCATGACCACGACCTGCTTGCCTGCGCTGCCGGACAGGTGGGCGGTGGCGAACGCGGCGAACAGGATGAGCCCGGACAGGAACTGGGTCGGCCAGCTCCACAGGGAGCGGCGCCAGCCGAAGACGAGACCGACCAGGCCGATCACGTTGCCGATCATGTCGGACCACTTGATGTGCTGGCCGAAGAGGGTGAACGCCTGGGAGTTGAGCCAGTTCACCGGGTCGCCCCCTGGTCCGGGAGCAGCCGCTCGACGTACTTGGCGATGACGTCGACCTCCAGGTTGACCGGGTCGCCGGGCTGCTTGTGGCCGAGCGTGGTCAGGGCGAGGGTGGCCGGGATCAGGCTGACGGTGAAGTGGTCGTCGCCCGCCGTCACGACGGTGAGGCTGATGCCGTCGACGGTGATGGAGCCCTTCTCTACGACGTAGCGGGCGAGGGCCGCGGGCAGGGCGATCTTCACGATCTCCCAGTGCTCGGAGGGGGTGCGTTCCAGGACTTCGCCGGTGCCGTCCACATGGCCCTGCACGATGTGTCCGCCGAGGCGCGCGCCGACGGCGGTGGGGCGTTCGAGGTTGACGCGGGAGCCGACGGTGAGGACGCCGAGGCTGGAACGGTTCAGCGTCTCGGCCATGACGTCGGCGGTGAACTCGTCGCCGTCGTGCTCCACGACGGTGAGACAGACCCCGTTCACGGCGATGGAGTCGCCGTGCCGCGCGCCTTCGGTGACGACGGGACCACGGAGCCGGAAGCGGCAGGCATCGCCCAGGTTCTCGACGGCGGTGACTTCACCCAGCTCTTCGACGATTCCGGTGAACACTTCCCGGGTCCTCCTGCCTCTTGGGGCACGGACTCCGGGGCCTGTCGATGACGACAGAAGAAGCGGATGAGCACTCGGGGGACGACGCCGGACGGACCCGTCCGCCAGGGACGTGTCCAGAGACGGCGGCGTGCACGGATGCCCGCCCGCCGCGCACTGCCTCCCATCCGGACTTTAACCGTCGGTCCAGGAATTTCACCTGGTCAACCGATCGCTGGAAGCGACCGGGTCGCGGACTGTAACCGCCGGTTCGGACTTTCACCGACCCCGGAGTGCGCTGCTTCTGGTACACGCCCAGTGTGCCACGGCGGATGCCCGTCCCGGCAGGGGGGTCGTGTGGGGTGGCTCACAGCGCGGCGCGCCGGGCTCGCCACCGGGCCGCCCCAGGTCAACTCCGCAGGCCAGGAAGACGCCTGACCGTGATTCAAACCCATTGACCTTACTGGTCTAGTCCTTTTAGGGTGCGGGCGGGCCCGGTGGCGGTGACGACGGCCCTTGCCCGCCGCCGGGCCGTCATACGGGTCCCCCGGCCGAGAACCCGGGGAAACGGCCGGCCACCACGCCGCCGCGGCCGACCGACGGCACGGGCACGGCTCGGCCCGCGGAGCACTCAGTGGTCCGCCGGGGTGAACAGGTCGTCCTGGGCGCGTTCCCGGGCGGTCAGCAGGGCGCCGCGCAGCACGGCCGCGCCGCCGAGGCTGCTCGGCCGTACGTCGGTGATCAGCGGCGACATCCGCCGCACCCGGTCCCGCACCCGGTCCGCGAGCGGGTCGCCGCCGGCCTGGCCGATCTCTCCGCCGAGGACCACGCAGCCGGGGTCCAGGACGGCGACGACGGAGGCCGCGCCGATGGCGATCCGGTCGGCGAGGGCGTCGAGGAAGCGGTCGGCGGCCGCCGTGGCGGCCCCGGTCACGGCCGTCCGTACCAGGCCCGCGGCGCGCGGCCCGTCCGTGTCGTCCGCGGCGCCCGTCAGCCCGCACTCGTCGGCCAGCGCCTCGATGGCCGCGGCGCCCGCCAGGGAGTGGAAGCCGCCCTCGCAGTCCGTCGCCGAGGGCAGCGCGGCGGCGCCCGGTACCGGCAGGAAGCCGATCTCGCCGGTGCCGCCGGAGGCGCCGCGGCGCAGGCTGCCGTCCAGGACGACGGCGGCGCCCGTGCCGTGGCCGAGCCAGAGCAGGACGAAGGTGTCGCGGTCCCGGGCGGCGCCCTCGCGCTGCTCGGCCAGGGCGGCGAGGTTGGTCTCGTTCTCGACGCTGACCCGGGCCTCGGGCAGGCGTTCCTGAAGGGCCGCGACCAGCCGTCGGTGCCAGGCGGGCAGGCCGGTGGAGTCGCGCAGTTCGCCCGTGGCCGGGTCGATCAGGCCCGGTGCGCCGATGCCGACGGTGTGCAGCCGGTCGGCCCCGGCCTCCTTCGCGGCGCGCTCCACGAGCGTCACCGCCTGCTCCACCGCGGGCCCGGTCCCGATGTCCCCGGCGATGGGTACGGACGCCTCGGTGAGCACCCGGCCCAGCAGATCGGACACCAGCACCCAGACGCCCTCGGTGCGGACGTCGAGCGCGGCGAGGTGGGCGCGGTCCGCGACGATGCCGTAGAGCCGGGCGTTCGGGCCGCGGCGCTGCTCGCCGGACTCGCCGACGACCGTGATCAGGCCACGGTCCGTGAGCCGCTCGACGAGATCGGCGACGGTCGGCCGGGACAGCCCCGTCAGCTGCTTCAACTGCCCTGCCGTGAGCGGCCCTTCCTCCTGCAGCAGCCGCAGGGCGAGCCGGTCGTTGATGGCCCGGGCGGTGCTCGGGGATGCGGGCATGACGGGAATCCTCCCAGATCGGCGGAGCCGGCCGGCCGGCCGCTGCGTGCCGGGACGGCGACGATACTCCCTATCTATCAGGCAGGGTCCCTGATAGTTTACGCCGCGAGACAGCGGGGCGACCGTCCAGGGAGGGGCCGGAACATGAGTGGCGTGGTCTACGCGCAAGGTGAGGTGAAACGCTCCCGGTACGCCGTCGCGGCCGTGTTCGCCGTGCACGGGGCCGTCACCGGCTCGTTCGCGACCCGGGTGCCCTGGATCCAGGACCATGCCTCCCTGAGCGCGGGACAGCTCGGGTTCGCGCTCGCCTTCACGGCGTTCGGCGCCTCGTGTTCGATGCCGGTGGCGGGCCGGATCAGCCATCGCTTCGGCAGCCGCGCCGCGCTGCGCGGACTGATCGCGCTGTGGACGCTCTCGCTGATCCTGCCGAGCCTCGCGCCGAACCTGTACACGCTGTGCCTGGCGATGTTCGCCTACGGCGCGAGCGCCGGCATGGCCGACGTGGCGATGAACGCGCTCGGGGTGGAGGTGGAGCGGCTGCTCGGCAAGTCGATCATCTCGGGGCTGCACGGCATGTGGAGCATCGGCGCCCTGATCGGCTCGGCCGCCGGTACCCTCGCCGCGCATCTGGGCTCGGACGCGCGGCTGCACTTCGGGCTCGCGGCGGCCGTCCTCACGCTGCTCGGCGTACTGGCCGCCGGGTGGGTGCTGGACCTCCAGCCCGCCGAGGACGAGGAGCCGCCGCCGCGGTTCGCGCTGCCGCCCCGTTCGGCGCTGCTGATCGGCGCGGTCGGCTTCTGCGCGGTGTTCGCGGAGGGCGCGAGCCTCGACTGGTCGGCGGTGTTCCTGCGGGACCGGCTGGACAGCTCCGCCGGACTCGCCGCGGCCTCGACGACCGGTTTCATGCTGACCATGGCGATCGCCCGGATCGCCGGGGACGCGGTGGTGAACCGCTTCGGCGCGGTGCGCACGGTCCGGGCGGGCGGGGTGCTCGCCGCGGCCGGCGGCCTGCTGATCGTGGTCGCGGGGCATCCGGCGGTGGCGATGACCGGGTTCGCGCTGATGGGATTCGGCATCGCGGTCGTGGTACCGCTGTGCTTCGCGGCGGCCGGGCACAGCGGCCCCAATCCGAGCCAGGCCATCGCGGGCGTGGCGACCATCACCTACACCTCGGGCCTGATCGCGCCCAGCCTGATCGGCGGGGTGGCCCAGGCGACCAGTCTGATGGTGTCGTTCTGCCTGGTGACCGTGCTGGCGTGCGGGCTCGCGGTGTTCGCGGGCGTGCTGCGTCCCGGCGGGCGGACCCGGACCGAGGCCGGCCGCCCGGCCGCGGCGGTCCCCGGCCCACGCCCCTGAATCTGCCGCCCGTCGCCACCGCCCGGCCACGGCGCCGCCCGCCCGCGCCCCTCGGGGCGCCGTCCGCCACCATCACCCCTCTGGGTCACGCATGTGAACGGAGTCCACGAGCAGGACCAGGTGGGCGGAGGACCGCCAGGTACCCCTGACAATGGTGCGGACCCTCTTCACGTACAGAGAAAGCGACACCTCACCATGGACCTCGGCGTGCGCTGGAAGCTGCACGGTGACGGGCGCACGCCCGCGCCCGGAGCGGTGGTACGCCCCGACGAACGGCTGTCCTGGCCCCGCACGATGGGCCTCGGCGCCCAGCACGTCGTGGCGATGTTCGGCGCGTCCTTCGTGGCCCCCGTCCTGATGGGCCTCGACCCCAACCTCGCGATCATGATGTCGGGCGTCGCGACCGTGATCTTCCTGCTCGCGACCCGCGGCCGGGTGCCGAGCTACCTGGGCTGCTCCCTGTCCTTCGTGGGCGTCGCCGCGGTCATCCGCGCCCAGGGCGGCACCAGCGCGACGGTCACCGGGGCGGTCTTCGTCGTCGGCGTCGCCCTGTTCCTGGTGGGGCTCGCCGTGCAGCGCTTCGGGGCGCGCATCATCCACGCGACGATGCCCCCGATCGTCACCGGCGCCGTGGTCATGCTGATCGGTTTCAATCTGGCCCCGGTGACCGCGTCCACCTACTGGCCGCAGGACCAGTGGACGGCGCTGCTCGTGATGCTGTTCACCGGTCTGGCCGTGGTCTGTCTGCGCGGCTTCTGGTCACGTGTCGCGATCTTCCTGGGCCTGGTCTTCGGATACGTGGTCTCCTGGGCCTTCGACCGGATCTTCGGCCGGATCCACTCGGCGGACGCGAGCGGCAAGCTCACCGACCACTGGCGCCTGGACCTGTCCGGCGTCGGCAAGGCCGACTGGATCGGGCTGCCCTCCTTCCACGGCCCGTCCTTCCAGTGGTCGGCGATCCTGGTCGCCCTGCCCGTCGTCATCGCGCTGGTCGCGGAGAACGCCGGACATGTCAAGGCGGTCGGCGAGATGACCGGGGACCTGCTGGACGACCGGCTCGGCACGGCGATCTCGGCGGACGGCGTGGCGTCGATGCTGTCGACCGCCGTCGGCGGCCCGCCGAACACCACGTACTCCGAGAACATCGGCGTGATGGCCGCCACCCGTGTCTACTCGACGGCCGCGTACTGGGCCGCGGCCGGCTTCGCGCTGCTCTTCGGCCTGTGCCCCAAGTTCGGCGCGGTCGTCGCCGCGATCCCGGGCGGGGTGCTCGGCGGCATCACCGTCATCCTGTACGGCATGATCGGTCTGCTCGGCGCGCAGATCTGGCTGCACGCCGAGGTGGACCTGCGCAATCCGCTGAATCTGGTCCCGGCCGCCGCCGGCATCATCATCGGCGTCGGCAACGTCTCCATGAAGTTCACCGACACGTTCTCGCTGAGCGGGATCGCCCTCGGCACACTGGTCGTCATCACCGGCTACCACGCGCTGCGCGCCTTCGCGCCCGCCCATCTCAAGGGACAGCAGCCGCTGTTGGACGAGGGCACCTCCGCCTACGACGAGAGCGCGGAGCCCGACGGGGGCGGCCACCGCGCCGGTTCGTAGGCGTACTCCGGCGCGCGCCTCCGCGCGGCGCCCGCGCGGCCCGCGGTGCTCCGCCCTGTGGCGCAACCCCCGTGCGACGGGCCGGTTCCCCCGTTCCGGGGACGCGTCGGGCCCGTCGGCACGCGGATCGGCCCGGGGCTGGGACCCTGCCCCCATGACGCAGTTGGAACAGTTCACGACGTCCGTCCCCACCGTGGACTGCGTCGTCGCGCGGATGCGTGCCCTGGACGCCGCCCTGCCGGCCCGGGACGGGGTCGCGGTCTTCAACCGCGTCTACCTGACCGTCACCGAGGAGGTGCAACGGCGGCTGGACGCCGGGTACTTCGCCGACCGGCGGGCCGCGACCGCGCTGGACGTCCGGTTCGCGCACCGGTATCTGGCCGCGGTGGACGCGGCGGCGGACGGCCGGCGCGCCCCCGCCTGCTGGCGGCCGTTGTTCCAGCTCCGCCGCCATCCGGGCGTACGGCCGCTGCAGTTCGCGTTGGCGGGCGTCAACGCACACGTCGGCCACGACCTGGCGCTCGCCGTGGTGGACACCTGCCGGACGCTCGGCTGCGCACCCGAGGACCTGGAGGACGAGTTCGACCAGGTGGGCGATCTCCTCGTCTCGCTGGAGGAACGCGTCCGGGAGGATCTGATGCCGGGGCCCGACCTCCTCCAGATCGCCGACCCGCTCACCCACCTGCTGGGCTCCTGGAGCCTGGAGCGGGCCCGGGACGCGGCCTGGTCGGCGGCGCGGGCGCTGTGGGCGCTGCGCCGGTGCGGGGACCTCGCCGACGAGCTGGCCGAACGCCTCGACGCGGCCGTCGGCCTCGCGGGCCGGCTGCTGCTCACCCCGCTACCGGACTGATCGGGCCATTGCGCGAGCGTCGCCCGGAAAGCCGTGTATGTCGCAGGTACGTTGACCGGCAGGCACCCCGATGCGAAGGAGCAGCGGTATGGCGATCCGGCTCGGTCTCGGTCTTCCCCAGATGCGGCAGTACTCCATCGGCAAGGACGTAACCGACGTGGCGCGCGCGGCCGAGAAGATCGGCTACGACGGCCTGTGGGTCTTCGAACGGGCCCTGTTCCCCGAGCCGGCCACCCAGGGGCTGTACGGCGTCGAGGGGCTGGCCTGGCCGGACAGCTACCGCGAGGTCGCCGAGCCGCTGGTCACACTCACCCTGGCGGCGTCGGCCACCGAACGGGCCCGGCTCGGCTCCAGTGTGCTGGTCGCGCCGCTGCACCAGCCGTTCCAGCTGGCCAAGGCACTCGCCTCGCTGGACGCGGCGAGCGGGGGCCGGGTCCTCGCGGGCTTCGGCACGGGCTGGTCCCTCGACGAGTACGCGGCGGCCGGGATCCGGCCGTTCGAGGAGCGCGGCCGGGTGCTGGACGAGCTGATCGAGGTCTGCCGGGCGGTGTGGGGCCCCGACCCGGTGCGCTACGAGGGCGACATCACCAAGATCGCCTCGGCCGTGGTCGGGCCCAAGCCCGCCCGACCGATCCCGATCCTGCTGGCCGCGGGCACCGAGCGGGCGCTGCGGCGGCTGATCGACCACGCCGACGGCTGGCTGCCGGTGGCCGTGGGCGCCGGCCAACTCGCGGCGCAGCGGCGGCGATTGCAGGACCTGGCGGCCGAGCGGGGACGCACGGAGCCCGTCCGAACGGTCCTGCGGGCGAACACGGCCCTGTCGGCCGAGCCCTACGGCGGCGCCGACCGCCGGCCCTTCCAGGGCGATGCCGGGCAGATCGTCGAGGACCTGGCGGCCCACGCGGCCGTCGGCCCCGAGGAGATCATCGTCGACCTCCAGGGCAGCGCCCGCGACGCCGAACACCTCAAGGACATCGCCGCCGAGGTGTACGAGAAGGCGCGGGCCGCGGGCGTCTGAGCGCGTTCATTCCTCGGGGAGTTCCACCGGGGCCATCGCGTCGTAGACGTCGGCGGGGCCGGGGCCGGCGGGGTCCGTCGGCCCGCCGAGCCCCAGGTTCCAGGACATCACCCGGAGCCGGGGTGCGCCGGTCGCCTCGCGCCGCTGCCCGCGCGCCGGTCACGGCCTATGTCCGAGCGGGCCGCGGCCATGCCGCCCAGCTCTTTTAGGGTGAGTCCGGCGAGGCTGGCGCGCACGGTCCGGCCGGGCGCGGCGTCGATCGGCGCGAGGGACGGCACGGCCAGGACGGCGCAGCCGGCCGCCTCGGCGGAGGCGACTCCGGTGCGGGTGTCCTCGACCGCCACACAGTCCGCCGGGTCGACGCCGAGGGCGCGGCAGGCGGCGAGGTAGGGGTCGGGGGCGGGCTTGGTGCGGCCGGTGTCGTCGGCGGTGACGGAGACCGCGAACCGGCCGGGTCCGAGGACGTCGAGCACGAGGTCGGCCACGACCCGCGGGGACGCGGTGACCAGGGCGGTGGGGATGCCGGCCCGGCCGAGCGCGTCGAGCAGGTCGACGGCGCCGGGGCGGGGCACGATGCCGGTGCGGACGCGGGCCATGAACTCCCGGTGCAGCTGGTCCGCGAGGTCGGCGGCCGGGCGGCCGGCCGCCGCGGCCAGCCAGCCGGCGGTGTGCTCGACCGCCCGGCCGAGCACCTCGGGCTGGTCGGCCGCGGTCAGCGGGCGTCCCGCGACTCGCTCCACCGCCTCCCACCACAGCCGCTCGGTGTCCACGAGCGTGCCGTCCATGTCGAACAGGACGGCCTGCAGCGGGAGTCGGGGATGGGGAATCACGTCGGTCTCTCTCCTCACTTCTGGATACGTTCCGCCACCAGCACCGGCCGCGCGGGCAGCGACACCCGCACGGTGGTTCCCGCGCCGAGCCCGGCGGCCTCGTGGGCGGGCAGGTCGGCCTTGGCCTCGGTGCCGTCGGCGAGCCTGACGGTGACCCGGACCACGGCGCCCAGGAAGGCGGTGGCGGCGACCCGGGCGGTGCCCGCCTCGTCGGCGCGGACCCGGACGGCCTCGGGCCGGACCAGGACGTCCACCTCGGTGGCGGCCGGGGCCGTCCCGTCGACGGGCAGCCGCTGCCCGAGCACCTGCACCCTCTCGTCGGCGAGGGTACCGGGGATCCGGCTCATCGTACCGACGAACTCGGCGACGAAGGCGGTGGCGGGCCGCCCGTACAACTCGGCGGGTGCCGCGCACTGTTCGAGCCGTCCGGCCCGCATGACGGCGACCCGGTCGGCGACGGACAGCGCCTCTTCCTGGTCGTGCGTCACGAACAGTGTGGTGATGCCGAGTTCCTGCTGGAGCCGGCGGATCTCCTCGCGCAGGGTGAGCCGCACCTTGGCGTCGAGCGCCGACAGCGGCTCGTCGAGCAGCAGCACGCGCGGGCGCAGCGCGAGGGCCCGGGCCAGCGCGATGCGCTGCTGCTGGCCGCCGGAGAGCTGGTGCGGGAAGCGCTGTCCCTTGTCGGCGAGGCCGACCAGCTCCAGCAACTCGGCGGCACGGGACCGCCGTTCGGCGGTGCGCACGCCCCGCATACGCAGTCCGAAGGCGACGTTGTCGAGGGCGTCGAGGTGCGGGAAGAGGCTGTACGACTGGAAGACCATCCCGGCGTCGCGGCGGTGGGCCGGCACCCGGGTGATGTCCTCGCCGTCCACCAGTACGGCGCCGGCGTCGGGGTGCTCGAACCCGGCGAGCATGCGCAGCGCGGTGGTCTTGCCGCACCCGGACGGGCCGAGCAACGCCAGGAACTCCCCCTGCCGTACGGTCAGGTCGAGCCCGTCGAGGGCGACGGTGGTTCCGAACGCGCGGCGCAGCCCGCGGAATTCGACGGTGGCGGCCTGCTGAGCGACGGCCTTCTCCAGCGTGGTGGCGGTCATGGTGTCATCCCCGGGACGAAGCGGTTCGGGTACGCCCGCCGGCACCGGCGAGCGCGAGGAGCAGGGCCCAGGTGACGAGCAGGCTGAGCACGGACACGGCGACGGACATCTGGGCCTGGGAGCCGCCGACGTTGTAGATCCATACCGCGAAGGGCTGGAAGCCCAGCAGCCGGGCGACGGTGAACTCGCCGAGCACCAGCGCCAGTGTGAGGAAGGCCGCGTTCAGCAGCGCAGGGCGCATATTCGGCAGGACGGCCCGCAGCAGGGCCTGCGGCCAGGAGGCGCCGCAGCTGCGGGCGGCCTCGATCAGGGTGCGCACGTCGATGGCGCGCAGCCCGGAGTCCAGCGCCCGGTACACGAAGGGCAGCGCCATCACGACATAGGCGAGGACGAGCACGATCGGGAAGCTGGGGTTCTGTACGGCCACGAACGTCTGGAACAGCGGCGTACGGGAGAGGTGTTCGGGCCCCCATCTGAGCACCGTGGCGATCCCGGCGACGAACGCGATGGGCGGCACGACCAGCGGCAGTGAGCACACCACCTCCACGACGGGCCGCAGCCGGGGCGCGCCGAGCCGCAGGGCGACCAGGGCGGGCACCGTCAGCAGCAGGACGACGGCGATGGTGGCCGCGGCCAGCTCCAGCGAGAGCAGCAGGCCGGAGACGAAGCCGTCGGCGGACAGGATCTGCGTGTAGGCGTCGAAGGTGAGGCCCTGCCCGGGCACGTCCACCGTGAAGACCACGGACGCGGCGAGCGGCACCAGGAAGTACAGCGCGGCAAGGCCGAGCACGGCCCCGCGCCAGGGGTTCAGGCGTCGAGCCATCGGGCGCTCCGTCGTTGCAGGGGCAGATACACGGCCATGACGAGGCCCGCGACCAGGACCATGTCGAGGCTGAGGGCGAGTGCCACGTTCTCCTGGTCGACCAGCACATTGCCGGAGATGGCGTCGGCGATCTGCAGGGTCACCAGCGGGACGGTGCTGCCCACCATGGCGGCGGCGGTCGCGTACGCGGCGAACGCGCTGCCGAAGAGCAGCACCAGGCCGCCGAGCAGCGACGGCGCGAGGACGGGCAGGGCCACGTGCCGCCAGTACTGCCAGGCGGTGGCGCCGTTGTTGCGGGCGGCCTCACGCCACTGGGAGCGCAGTCCGTCCAGCGCCGGGGTGATGGTGAGGACCATCAGCGGGATCAGGAAGTACAGGTAGACGATCACCAGCCCCCAGAAGCTGTAGAGGCTCCAGCCGGCGTCCGCGAGGCCCAGGTGCCGGGTGAGCACGCCGGCGTTGCCGAGGGTGGCGACGAAGGCGAAGGCCAGCGGAATGCCGCCGAAGTTCGCGAGGACGCCGGAGCCGGTGAGCACCGCGTCACGCAGCGCCGAGGAACGGGAGGCCACGACCGCCTGCGCGAGCGGCAGTCCGAGCAGGACCCCGAGGACGGCGGTGACGGCGGACAGCTTCACGCTGCCGGCCAGGGCGGTGAGGTACGGCCCCTGTAGCGAGGTGGTCAGGTTCTCGCCGGTGTACGACGTCGCGCCCGTGGCCCGGTCCTCGACCGTGAAGGCGCCGTACAGCATGGCCAGCGCGGGGATGCCGAAGGCGACGGCGGTGAAGACCAGCAGCGGGGCGACGGCGAGCCAGCCGGGGGCGCGGCGCCGCCGCTTGAGGGAAGCGGTCGGCGCCACGTCCGCGCGCGGGAGAGCGGCGGTCATCCGGAGACGGCCTTCGACCAGCCCTGGGCGAGGACCGTCTTGGCCTTGCTCTGCTGGTCCTCGGTCGGGAAGGCGGGGGTGCCGGTGACGCTCGGGAGCTTGGCGGCGGCCTCCTTGTCGAGGGTGCCGGCCTTGTCCAGGGCGGCCATCAGGGCCGGGCGGGCGTACCCCTTGAGCCACAGGTTCTGGCCCTCGGCGCTGTAGAGGTACTCCTGCCACAGCCGGGCGGCCGCCGGGTGCGGGGCGTCCTTGTTGACGGCCTGGGAGTAGTACTGGGCGAACTTTCCGTCGGTGGGCACCGCCACCTTCCAGTCGACGCCCTTGGCGCGGAACTCGTCGGCGTAGCCGGCGTTGAGGTAGTCCCAGTCGATGCTGATCGGCGTCTCGCCCTTCTCGACGGTGGCCGACGTGGACTCGACGGGCGTGTAGTTGCCGTTCTTCTTCAGTTCGGCGAAGAAGTCGAGGCCGGGCTGGATGTCGTCGAAGGAGCCGCCGTTCGCGAGCGCCGCCGCGTACACGCCGCCGAAGGCCGAACCGGACTTGGTGGGGTTGCCGTTGAGCGCGACCTGGCCCTTGTACTGCGGCTTCAGCAGGTCCTTGAAGGTGGTCGGGCACTGCTTGACCCGCTTGGCGTCGCAGCCGATGGAGACATAGCCGCCGTAGTCGTTGTACCAGCGGGCCTGCGCGTCCTTCTGGCCCTCGGGGATGTCGGCGAACGCGACGACCTTGTAGGGCGCGAGCAGCCCCTGCTCGGCGGCGCTGAGCGCGAAGGAGCTGCCGAGGTCGAGGACGTCGGGGGCGCGTTTTTGTCCCTTGCGGGAGGTGACGGCGTTGATCTCGTCCTGGCTGGCGCCGTCGGGGCTCTCCACCGCGATCTTGATGCCGTACTTCTTCTGGAAGCCGTCGATGATGGCGCCGTAGTTGGCCCAGTCGCGGGGCAGCGCGATGGCGTTCAGCGTGCCCTCCTTCTTGGCGGCCTCGACCAGCGCGTCCATGCCGCCGAAGTCGGCCGCGGAGGCGGCGGTGGCGGCGCTCTTGCCGTCGGCGGTGGTGGAGGCGTCGTCGGGGGCGGCGCCGCAGGCGCTCAGGGCGAGCGCGGCTACGACGGCGAGGGAGCCGCTCAGGACGGCAGTTCTCGGCAGGGACACGGTCACGGTCTCTCCAGGAGTACGCACGAGGGTGAGATGGCGCAGAAAACTTGTCTGAACAAGTTGGCACTCAGTACGCCCGCCGCCGATGTCCTGACCGTGAACATGGGCCAAACTACGACCAGAGATTCCCTGCACAATCCCGGCCGGACCGCAGCACAGGGGAGCGTCGATTAGGCTGCTCACGCTGTGCACAGCGACCTACGCAGAGGGGATACATGGCCGCGCGACACGAGGAGATCGCCGACGAGCTGCGACGGGCGATCGACCGCGAGGAGTACACAGTCGGCAGCCGGCTGCCCGCGGAGACCGCACTCATGGCGCGGTACGGCGTCTCGCGCGGCACGGTGCGCCAGGCCATCGCGGCCCTCACCGCCGAGGGGCTGATCGGCTCACGCCAGGGCGCCCGGCGGGTGGTCCTGGCCAGCCGCCGCAGCCAGAGCTTCGCGGAGTTGCGCAGCTTCGCCCAGTGGGCGCGGGCGATGGGCCGCGAGGCGCGGGGGCACGTGGTGGCGCAGGAGCGCCGCGCGGCCACCGAGGAGGATGCCGTGCGCCTCCAACTGCGGGCCGGGACGCCGGTGTTGCATGTGCTGAGGGTGCGCGGTCTGGACGGCGAACCGGTCCTGCTGGAACGGACCGTGTACGCGGACTGGATCGCGCCGGCGGTCGAGGCGATCGAGCCGGACTGCCCCTCCGTCACCCAGCGGCTGTTCGAGGACACGGGCCTGGTCTTCGCCTACGGCGAGCACGTCATCGACGCGGTCGCGGCGGGCGCCCAGGACGCGGAGCTGCTAGGCGTGCGCCGGACGAGCCCGCTGCTGCGGGTCCGCCGGGTGACGACGACCCGCGAGGGCCGCCCGGTGGAGTGGTCGGACGACCGCTACCGCTCGGACGCCGTCAGCTTCAGCGTGCGCAATTCGATCGGGAACAACGCCCTGGCCCGCAAGACCGCCGACCGAGCCGGCTGAAGGGGCCCTCAAGCCCCGAGCCCGCACCGCCGCACACCGACTCGGCACCACACCGGAAGAGATCCTTCTCCTTCGGCGTCGTGCCGTGCCGGCGGTGGGCCCGCCCGGTCGGCTGCGCCGACCGCACCGCGTCCGGTCCACGGCCGCTCGCCGAAGGCCCGGGGTCCGGGGCGACGCCGCCCCGGGGCGGGGGCCGGTGCTCGGCGGACGCCATCGGCGCATGTCGGCGGCGAAGACCTGGACGACGGCGTCCGCGTCCCCGGTGACGGTGGACGCGGCCACCACCTCCCGGTAGCGCTCCAGGCCCCACCGGACGGTCTGCGGTGAGGTGTTGCGCCGGCAGTACAGCTCGCTGAACCCCTCGGTTTCCCAGCCGAGCGCGGCCGGGCCCACCACGAGCCCGGCGCGGACGGCACCGGCGGCAGCGGGGTCAGTTCCAGCTGGCGTGCAGGGGCTCGCCCTCGGCGTAGCCGGCCGCGCTCTGGATGCCCACGACGGCCTTCTCCGCGAACTCCTCCAGGGAGCCCGCCCCGGCGTAGGTGCACGCCGAGCGGACGCCCGCGATGATCGAGTCGATCAGGTCCTCGACGCCCGGACGGACCGGGTCGAGGAACATCCGGGAGGTGGAGATGCCCTCCTGGAACAGCCCCTTGCGGGCCCGGTCGTAGGCCGACTCCTCCGAGGTGCGGTTGCGCACCGCGCGCGCGGACGCCATACCGAACGACTCCTTGTACAGGCGCCCGTCGGCGTCCTGCTGAAGGTCGCCCGGCGACTCGTACGTGCCCGCGAACCAGGAACCGATCATCACATTGGATGCGCCGGCCGCCAGCGCCATCGCCACGTCCCGCGGGTGCCGCACCCCGCCGTCGGCCCACACGTGCTTGCCGTACTTGCGTGCCTCGGCGGCACACTCCAGCACGGCCGAGAACTGCGGCCGGCCCACGCCGGTCATCATGCGGGTCGTGCACATCGCGCCCGGTCCCACGCCCACCTTGACGATGTCCGCGCCCGCCTCGATCAGATCCCGGACGCCCTCGGCGGAGACGATGTTGCCCGCCACGACCGGGACCCGCGGACCGAGGTCGCGCACCAGCTTGAGCGCGCTGATCATCGACTCCTGGTGGCCGTGCGCGGTGTCGATGACGAGCGTGTCGACCCCGGCGTCCAGCAGCTGCTGCGCCTTGCCCGCCACATCGCCGTTGATGCCGACCGCGGCGGCGATGCGCAGCCTGCCGTGCGCGTCGGTGGCCGGGGTGTACAGCGTGGCGCGCAGCGCGCCCTTGCGGGTGAGGATGCCGGCCAGCTTGCCGTCCCGGTCCACCGCCGGGGCGTAGCGGCGGTTGGCCGCGTCCAGCGTGTTGAAGGCCTCGCGCGGGTCGATGTCCGCGTCGAGCAGCAGCAGGTCGCGGGACATGACCACGGCGAGCTGGGTGAAGCGGTCGACGCCGGACAGATCCCGGTCGGTGACGACTCCGACCGGCCGGCCGGCCTCGTCGACGACGACACCGGCGTTGTGCGCACGCTTCGGCAGCAGGGCCAGCGCGTCGGCGACGGTCTGGTGCGGGGCGAGCACGATCGGCGTGTCGAGAACCAGATGGCGGCTCTTCACCCAGGTGACGACGTCCGTGACGACGTCGATCGGTATGTCCTGCGGGATCACCACCAGTCCGCCGCGCCGGGCCACCGTCTCGGCCATGCGGCGGCCCGCGATGGCGGTCATATTGGCGACGACCAGCGGAATCGTGGTACCCGTGCCGTCCGGGGAGCTGAGGTCCACACCCTGACGCGAGCCCACCGCGGAACGGCTCGGCACCATGAACACGTCGTCGTACGTCAGGTCGTACGCGGGCTGGATGTCATTGAGGAAACGCACGTGCTGCACATCCCAGTCGATCAGAGGTGGCCCCCGGACAGGTCTGCCAAGGGGAAGAGCACGTACTTCATTGTCCCATGGCGACCGGAATGCGTGGCCCGGGCGGATCATCCAGGCAGGTCAGGGGCGGATTCGGAGGATCCGACGAAGACCGGCCGGGTGCCACCGCGGCGACCGCGACGGGTCCGCCGTCCGCCCGAGGGCGAAGGTGAGGCCGGCCGAGGGCGAAGGTGAGGTCAGCCGAGGGCGAGGGCGACGGTCAGCCGCGGTTCACGCCCGGACGCCTCGGTGAACACCTCCCGTGCGACGGACCACTCCTCGGGCCGCTCACGGGCGTATGCCCGCCAGCCGGTGACGACGACGAGCAGCGCGCGGCCGGCCGTCGCCGCCGGCCACACGGACGGATCGGCGAGGCTGTCGGCGAGGGCGTCCCAGTTGCGGCCGAACCAGTCGGGCAGGCCCAGCGCGTGCGCCGACCGGTCCATCAGCCCGGCCTTGTCGACGATGCCGCCGAGGTCGACCGTCACCACGTACGGGGTCGTCATCTCAGCACCGCCCGGAACGACTCGTAGTGATCATCGGTGTAGTAGACCTCCTTGCCCTGCCCCGTGACAATGCGCCGGGCGCCACGGTCGCGCGATCCCGGGGTCCGCACGGTGTATTCGTGGTAGTAGCCGCGCGGGTGCCGGGGCAGCAGTCCCTCGAAGTTGCCGAAGACGACGCCGTCCCTGGCGTAAGGGAAGGGGCCGCCGCGGTCGATGAGGGCCAGCGTCTGCCGGGCCTCCGCCGGCAGCCGGGACTCCGCGACGGTGGGCAGGCCGGCCGCCCAGGGCGGCGCGGAGGCGTCCGCGGCACCGGTCCGGGCCGACGAGCAGCCCGCGACCAGGACGGCGAGACAGAGCAGGAGCGCCGAAAGCGCACGGGGGACGCACCGCGACAGCATGCGTCGATGCTGTCACGGCCGTCCCCGCATCGGTCCGCTGCCGCGGCCGGTCAGGGCCCGTCGGGGTCCGCCCGGTTCAGGGCGGGTCGCGGCGTGGGGCCCGCGGTCATCAGATAGTCCGCGGCCGAGGTGTCCGTCACCAGGCTGGTGACGAGGCCGGAGCGCAGCACCGCGTCGATCGCCGCCGCCTTGCGCTGCCCGCCCGCGATCGCGACGACCTCGGGCACCCGGCGCAGCTGGTCGGCCTTGACCGTGATGCACCGCTCCCCCAGGTCCCGGCCGACCCGGCGGCCCTCCGCGTCGAAGAGATGCGCGGACATCTCGGCGGCGACCCCGAGCGAGGCGTAGTGGCCGCGCTCCTCGTCGCTGAGCATGTCGTGCACCGTCGAGATGCCCGGCTCCCAGGAGCCGATCGAGACACAGGCGACCGTGACCTTGTCGAAGTACTCGAAGGCCCGGGCGATCCCCGTCTGGTTGCGCAGCGCCACCGCGGTGGCCGCGTCCGGCAGCAGCATCGGCGCGTAGATGGGGTGCGCGTCGCCGCCGGACACCTGGGCGGCGCGGCGGACGGCCTCGACCGAACCGCGCTCGGCGGTCCCGGCGTCGTACACACCCGTCAGCTGGACCACCGTGCACGGCGGCAGCCGGTCGAGGGCGGCGGCCATGTGGATGGTGGACCGGCCCCAGGCCAGGCCCAGCACGTCTCCCTCGTTGACCAGCTCGCCGAGCAGGTCGGCCGCGACCTCGCCGAGGTTCTCCGGATCCGGGGTCTCCTCCGCGTCGGCCGGGGACTCGACCACGACGGCGTGTCTGAGGCCGTAGCGGGCGCGGAGCGCGTCGGAGCGATCGGCGTCCAGTTCGGCCGGCACACGGATCTCGATGCGCACGAGATCCCGTTCCAGGGCCGTCTCCAGGACCCGGGCCACCTTGAAGCGGCTGACGCCGAACTCCTCCGCGATCTGGATCTTGGACTTGCCCTCAAGGTAGAAGCGGCGGGCCATGGCCGCCGCCTGCACCAGCTCAGCGGGTCCCATCCGCATGCGGCCCGCCGACATACCCGACACGGCGCTCTCCTCACTGCTGTTCACACTCTGGATTCGCCGTTCATCCTTGCAGATCCGGCGCGGTTGATCAGCCCTGATGGCCGCCGTTCACGTACCTGTGGCTCAGTGGTCGCATGCCCAGGACGCCTTCGCGGTGGCCGACTGCGCCTGGGCGCGCAGTGCGCGTACCGCCGCCGCCGGGTCCTGCGCCCCGTAGACGGCCGAGCCGGCCACGAAGACATCGGCTCCCGCTTCCGCGCACCGCTCGATCGTGGCCGCCGAGACGCCACCGTCCACCTGGAGCCACAGTTCGAGGCCGTGCTTGTCGATCAGCTCACGGGTGCGGCGGATCTTCGGAAGCATGATGTCGAGGAACGCCTGGCCGCCGAAGCCGGGCTCGACCGTCATGATCAACAGCATGTCGAGTTCGGGGAGCAGGTCCTCGTACGGCTCGATGGGCGTCGCGGGCTTCAGCGCCATGGAGGCGCGGGCGCCCTTGGCGCGGATCTCGCGGGCGAGCCGCACGGGCGCGGCGGCCGCCTCGACATGGAAGGTGACCGAGGAGGCGCCCGCCTCGACGTACTGGGGGGCCCAGCGATCGGCGTCCTCGATCATCAGATGGCAGTCGAGCGGTGTGTCCGTGGCCCGGGCCAGGGACTCCACGACCGGCACGCCGAGCGTCAGGTTCGGCACGAAGTGGTTGTCCATGACGTCGACGTGGAGCCAGTCGGCGCCCTCGACCGCCTTCGCCTCGTCCGCGAGACGGGCGAAGTCGGCGGACAGGATGCTGGGGTTGATCTGCACGGCCATGCCCCAAGCCTGCCACGTCCGCCCCACCACGTCCCCGCCGGGAGCCAACAGACACCTACGTCCACCGCCCCCAGAGCCCGGCCCCTCTCGCCCCCGCCCCACCACCGGCACCCCAGCCCCAGCCGCCCCGAGCCGTCCCCCGCCTCGACCCACCGGCCGTAGCCCCCGGGCCGGAGAGCCACGAGAGCAGTCCAAGCCGACCCGAGCCTGGCCCGCCCCGGAGAGCCACGAGAGCACTCCAAGCCGACCCGAGCCGGGCCCCGAAAACCCGACCGCCCCGCCAGCCTCAACCGCCCCGGCCAAAGGCCGAACCCTCCCCCGTTCCCGCCTCCTCGGCCCAAGCGCAAACCGCCCGGCCCGAGGTGACAGCCACTGCCGACCCACCGGCCACAACCCGGAAGACCAAAGCAACCCACCCACCCAAACCGCTCCCGGCCAAAGACCCACCCCCCCGATCCCACCCCCGAGCACCGGGCGCTGGCCGGCCGGCCCGAGGACGGAAAAATGTGGGCCCGCCCGGTCGAAGAAGGCCGGAGGCGGGTCAGGCTGTTCGGCGGATCAGGGCCAGGTACATGGCGTCGGTGCCGTGCAGGTGTGGCCACAGCTGGATGTCGGGGCCCTCGCCGAGCGCGGGCATCGTCGGCAACAGCGGGCGGGCGTCGATGAGTTCGGTGTCCGGGCGCTGCTTGAGCACGTCCGCGACGACCGCACGGGTCTCGGCGAGGTGCGGCGAGCAGGTGGCGTAGCCGACGACGCCGCCGACCCGCACCGAGTCCAGCGCGCTGCGCAGCAGGGCCCGCTGCAGCGGCGCGAAGCCGTCCAGGTCCTCCGGGCGCCGCCGCCAGCGGGCCTCGGGACGCCTGCGCAGAGCGCCGAGACCGGTGCACGGTACGTCCACCAGCACCCGGTCGAAGCCGCCCGCCCGCCACGGCGGCCGGGTCCCGTCGGCGACGACGACCTGGTACGGCCCCGGATTGCCGTGCAGCGCCCTGGCCACCAGACCGGCGCGGTGCGGCTGCTTCTCGGCGGCTACCAGGACGGCCCCGCGCTCGGCCGCCAGCGCCCCGAGCAGCGCGGCCTTGCCGCCGGGCCCCGCGCATCCGTCGAGCCACTTCTCGTCCGGCCCGTCCAGGGGCGCGCCGGCCAGGGCGAGCGCGACCAGCTGGCTGCCCTCGTCCTGCACACCGGCCCGGCCCTCCCGTACCGCTTCGACGGCGCCGGGCTCCCCGCCCTCGGTGAGCCGCACGGCGTACGGCGACCAGCGTCCCGGCACGGCGGCGTCCTCGCGGAGCAGTTCCTGCGGGTCGGCCCGGCCCGGCCGGGCGACGAGGGTCACCTCGGGACGTTCGTTGTCGGCCTCCAGCAGCTCCTCGATCCCGGCGCGCCCGCCGCCGAGCGAGTCCCACAGCGCGGAGACGATCCAGCGGGGGTGCGAGTGCACGACCGCGAGATGGTCCTCGGGGTCCTCGTCGTAGGACGGTGCCACCTTGGCCAGCCAGCCGTCGAGGTCGTCCTGCGCGATCTTCCGCAGCACCGCGTTGACGAACTTGGCCCGCCCGTCACCGAGGACGACCCGGGCCAGCTCGACAGAGGCGGACACGGCGGCGTGCGTCGGGATCCGCGTGCCGAGCAGCTGGTGCGCGCCGAGGCTGAGCACGTCGAGGACCGGCGGGTCGACCTCGCGCAGCGGCCGGTCGACACAGGCCGCGATGATCGCGTCGTAGGTGCCCTGCCGGCGCAGCGTCCCGTACACCAGCTCGGTGGCGAGGGCGGCGTCCCGGACGTCGAAGTCGCCCTTCTCCCGTGCCTTGCGCAGCAGCGGCGGCAGTACGAGGTTGGCGTACGCGTCCCGCTCGTCCACGGCCCGCAGGGCGTCGAAGGCGAGGATGCGGACGGGGTCCTTGTGGGGACGGCGGTAGGGCTTGCCGGGCCGACGGGGCCGGCGGGACTGCTCGCTCACGAAAAAGGTGCTCCGGTGGTGGAATGGGGTGCGCCTGCCCAGCGTACGTCGCGTGGCGGCCGCCGGGACCGGGCGGGGCGTCAGCCGTCCAGCGTCTCGCCGTCGCCGATCCGCACGCCGCGCGCCCAGTCCGCCGCCCTCATCGGCTTCTTGCCCTGGGCCTGCACCCACAGCAGCTCGACGGCGTACGAACCGGTGCCCACGTGCACGCTGTTCTTGCCGACCGCCGGCTGCCCCGGGGCGAGGTCCGTGCGCTCCGGCGCGGGGGTGACGTGGATGAGCTTGAGCCGCTCGCCGCGGAAGGTGGTCCAGGCGCCCGGCGCCGGGGTGCAGCCGCGCACCACCCGGTCGACGCGCAGCGCCGGGGCGCGCCAGTCGACCCGGGCGTCCTCGACGGTGATCTTCGGTGCGACGGTGATGCCGTCCGCCGGCTGCGGTACGGCCTTCAGCGTGCCGTCCTCGATGCCGTCCATGGTCGCGGCGAGCAGCCCGGCACCGGCGAAGGCGAGCCGGGTGAGCAGATCGCCGCTGGTGTCGGTGGGCCGGATCTCCTCCGTGACCGTCCCGTAGACGGGGCCCGAGTCCAGCCCCTCCTCGATCAGAAAGGTCGAGGCGCCGGTGATCTCGTCGCCCGCCATGAGGGCGTGCTGCACGGGTGCGGCGCCGCGCCATGCGGGCAGCAGCGAGAAGTGCAGATTGACCCAGCCGTGGGCGGGGATGTCCAGGGCCACGCGCGGCAGCAGCGCCCCATAGGCGACGACGGGGCAGCAGTCGGGGGCGATCTCCCGGAGCCGTTCGAGGAATTCGGGGTCGCGTGGCTTCGCCGGCTTCAGCACCTCGATGCCGGCCTCCTCCGCCCGCTCGGCCACGGGGGACGCGACCAGCCGGCGCCCCCGCCCGGCCGGCGCGTCGGGCCGCGTGACGACGGCGGCCACCTCGTGCCGCCCGGCGGCGATGAGTGCGTCCAGGGCGGGAACGGCGACCTCGGGGGTACCGGCGAAGACGAGCTTCATGGGCGGGTGGGGGCCTCTCGGGCGGGGGTGGACGGGCAGCGCACCAGTCTATGCCGACGGGGCCGCCCGGGGCCGGGCGACCGTGGGTGAAGGCCCGGCTTCCGCGTAACTGCCACGGCCAGGGGGTGCATGAGCGGGCCGACGGCGTACGCATATGCCCACGCGCCCCCACACCGTGACCAGCCGCGGGCAGACGCGTTGGTCAAGAAAGAGTTGACCACAACGGGCCGCCAGCGCGGCCCGATTCCTTTCAACGCCGGTTCGAGAGGCTTGTTCATGGCCGACCACGCAACCCACGACGCCCAGGCCCGGGCCAGCCTGCACTTGTTGGTGCGGGACATCGAGCGGGTCCGCCGGCAGGTGGACGCACTGCGTACGCTCACCGCTCAGTTGGGCAACGTCTACCGCCCACGCCGCTCCGGCCCCTCCACGGGCTTCGTCGTCTACGGACGTGCCCCCGCCCCGACCGTCCGTCTCGCCCAGGAACTCCGGGACAGTGTGGAAACCCTGGTCACGGCCGCCGTGGACTTCGACCGCTCGCTGGGCTTCTCGTGGGACGCGGTGGGCTCGGCCCTCGGCGTCACCAAGCAGGCGGTGCACCGCCGTTACGGCGCCCGTCGCGCCGCGGCCCGGGCGACGGCGGATGCCGAGCACGCGCCGGAGCCGACGGGCAGCCGCACGGTGAACGTGAACACCGGCCTGCCCGCGGTGCCGACGGTCCCCGCGGCTCGTTCGATGCCGACCCAGCCGACCGCGGGCAGCCCCACGCTCCGCGAAGAGGTCCGCCCCACGGCCTTCCCCGGCCCCCGCAACGGCTGACCCGCAGTCACCTGCCCTCCCGGCCCAGGCCCCGGGAGGGCGACTGACCTTCCAGCGGCCTCATACGCGACGGCGCGCGGCAATCGACGATCCGCCGGCCCCGGCACCAGCACACCCCGCCCCGGCACGGATCCGCCCCCGCTCCAAGCGCCCACCGCCAACCACCCGGCCCGCCTCCCCTCCCCGCCGGACCGCCGCCCTCCCCCTGCCCCTCCCTCGTCGGACCACCCGCCGCCGAACCACCCCTGACAATCCGCCCCACGACTGAAGCCGTTCCCCGGCCGAATCACACACGATGGTCCAGAGGCCCCCACCTCCCCCAAACACCCACGCGGCCCAAGCTGCCCCGCCCCCGGCTCACCCCGCCACGGCCCAGCCGACCCCCTCCCCAAACACCCACGCGACTGAAGCCGTTCCGCGGCCAAATCACACACGATGGTCCAGAGGCCCCCGCCTCCCCCAAACACCCCCGCGGCCCAAGCTGCCCCGCCCCGGCTCACCCCGCCACGGCCCAGCCAGCCCCCTCCCCAAAAACCCTCGCGACTGAAGCCGTTCCCCGGCCGAATCACACACGATGGTCCAGAGGCCCCCGCCTCCCCCAAACATCCCCCGCCTGCCTGCTCAGCCCGGTCCGCTGAGGCTGGGTCAGCCGATGTCCGGGGGATCGATCCGGATCCGCACCGGCTCGCCGCCGCCCCGTACCATCCGTGCCACCTGGGCCGTCTTCAGTGCCACCGCCAGTGCGGACCCACTGCCGGGCGGTACCCGGACCAGCGCCCGTTCCCACCGCTCCCCGGGCGGCGGCCCCCCGGCACGCCGAGGCCGCCCGGCCGCCACGACCGGCAACGGCACGGGCCCCAACACCTCGGCATCCGAAGGGAGTTCGACCGTCGTCAGGAATCCGGCCACGGCCTCGGCCGAGCCCGACACGGCCGCCATCCGGGAGACCGGCGGGAACCCCAGCTCGGCCCGCTCGGCCAGCTCCCGCACCGCGTGCCCGACCGGATCCCACCGCACCAGGGCCTGTACCGGCCGCAAAGTCGGCTCGGCGACCACCACCACCGTGCCCCCTTCCCCCTGCGCCCGCACCAGCGCCGCGGCCCCGAGCCAGCGCCGCAACGCGTCCTCCCCGGCACGCAGGTCCGGACGGCCGAGCATGGCCCAGCCGTCGAGGAGCAGCGCCGCCGCATAACCGCCCTCGGCGACCGGCTCGGCCCCCGGTGTGCTCACGACCAGCGCGGGCGTCCCCGGCACCGTGTCCAGCACCTGCTCGCGCCCCGAGGTGCGCACCGGCACCGCCGGGAAGGCCCGCCCCAGTTCCTCGGCGGTCCGTCGCGCCCCCACGACCTGCGCGCGCAGCCGGAACGAGCCGCACTCCGGGCAGTGCCAGGCGGCCTCCTCACGACCGCACCAGCCACACCACAACGCCCCCGCGTCCCGCGCCTCCAGCGGCCCCGAGCAGTGCCGGCACCGAGCGGGCGCCCGGCATGTCGCGCAGGCCAGTCGCGGCACGTATCCGCGCCGGGGCACCTGCACCAGCACCGGGCCGTGCCGCAGTCCGTCCCGGACCGCCTGCCAGGCGAGCGTCGGCAGCCGGGCCGCACGGGCGGCCTCGTCCCGCGCCAGATCACCGTCGCCCACGGTCCGCACCAGCGCTGCGGCCCGCCGCACCTGCTCCCGGCCGGCGACCAGGGGCCGCGCCCAGCCGCTCTCCACCAGTTGCGCCGCCTCCACGGTGCAGCTCCAACTCCCGAGCAGGAAAGCGCACTTGTCCAGGGCGGCGCGCAGCAGGAGCACATCCCGGGCATGCGGCTGCGGGGCGTGCGGCTCGCTGTGGCTGTCGTCCCCGTCGTCCCAGATGGCGAGGAGCCCGAGGTTCAGCACCGGTGCGAACATGGCGGCCCGCGTCCCGACGACGGCCCGTACCGCCCCCCGGCGCACGGCGAGCCACTGCCCGTACCGCTTCTCGGGCCCGGCGTCCGCGGTGAGCAGCGCATGCCGTCCCTGGCCGAGCTGCGCGGTGAGCGCGGCGTCCACCCGGGCCGCGGCACGCCCGTCGGGTACGACGACGAGGGCGCCGCGCCCCGAGGCGAGCGTGGCGGCGACGGCGAGGGCCAGTTCCTCGCTCCACCGCGGGCCCGGCAGCGCGTTCCACACGGCCCGCGGCGTGCCCCCCGAGGCCAGCGCCCCGATGAACGCCGCCCCCCGCTCGTACCGGGCCCATGGGCCGGCCTCGGGCGGCGCCGGCGGTGGCAGCGGCGCGGGCGACGGCCGCCCCTCGGCCCGCGCGTTGCGCGGCGGCACGGCCAACTGGAGCACATCGGCGAGGCTGCCCGCGTACCGGTCGGCGACGGCGCGCGCGAGCCCCAGCGACTCCTCGCTCAGCACCGGCTCGGGGGAGACCACCTGGGCCAGCGCGGCCAGCGGCCCGGAGTAGTCGGACTCGGCCCGTCGTTCGATGAGGAACCCGTCGATGAGCCCGCCGCCCTCCCGGCGCCCCTCCCGCACCCGGTGCCGGCCCGCCCCGAACCGCACCCGCACCCGCACCCCGGGCTGTGCCTGCTCGTCCAGTTCCTCGGGCACGGCGTAGTCGAAGTACCGGTCGAGGTGGAGTGCGCCCTTGTCGACCAGCACCCGCGCGACGGGCAGTTCCTTGGCCAGGGCGGCCCCGCGCCAGGTCCGCGGCTTGGCCCGCGGCACCTTGGCGCCGCGCACGCTCTCCCGGATGAGCGCGAGCTGCTCCGGCGGCGCCCCGTCGGCCCCACCGTCCCGCTGCCCGTTCTCGCTGCTCACGCTTGCATTCTTACCAAACCCCACCGACAACCGACGGCTGACCGCCGCACCGGCGGCCGGATGCGGGGGCCCGTGCCGTGCGCGCACCGCCCGTGCCGTGGCGCAGCGAGGCCCGGCTCCCCGCGGGAAGCCGGGCCTCGGTGTCGGGCGTCGTCGGGATCGTCGGGACTACAGGCCCACGGCCTCGCGCAGAGCGTCCACGCGGTCCGTGCGCTCCCAGGTGAACTCCGGCAGCTCACGGCCGAAGTGACCGTAGGCGGCGGTCTGGGCGTAGATCGGGCGGAGCAGGTCGAGGTCGCGGATGATGGCGGCCGGGCGCAGGTCGAAGACCTCGTCGATGGCCTTCTCGATCCGCTCGGGCTCGACCTTGTGCGTGCCGAAGGTCTCCACGAACAGACCGACCGGCTCGGCCTTGCCGATCGCGTACGCCACCTGGACCTCGCAGCGGGCGGCGAGGCCCGCGGCCACCACGTTCTTCGCCACCCAGCGCATCGCGTACGCCGCCGAGCGGTCCACCTTGGACGGGTCCTTGCCGGAGAACGCGCCACCGCCGTGCCGCGCCATGCCCCCGTACGTGTCGATGATGATCTTCCGGCCGGTCAGGCCCGCATCGCCCATCGGACCGCCGATCTCGAACCGGCCCGTCGGGTTCACCAGCAGCCGGTAGCCCTCCGTGTCCAGCTTGATGCCCTCGTCCAGGAGCGCCTTCAGCTCCGGCTCGACGACGAACTCACGGATGTCGGGGGCGAGCAGGGACTCCAGGTCGATGTCCGAGGCGTGCTGGCTGGAGACGACCACCGTGTCCAGGCGCACCGCCTTGTCGCCGTCGTACTCGATGGTGACCTGCGTCTTGCCGTCCGGCCGCAGATAGGGGATCGTGCCGTTCTTGCGCACGTCGGACAGCCGCTTGGACAGCCGGTGCGCCAGGAAGATCGGCAGCGGCATCAGCGTCGGCGTCTCGTCGGTCGCGTAGCCGAACATCAGGCCCTGGTCGCCCGCGCCCTGCTTGTCCAGCTCGTCACCCTGCTCCCCGACCCGGGACTCGTACGCCGTGTCCACGCCCTGGGCGATGTCCGGGGACTGCGCGCCGATCGACACCGACACACCACAGGAGGCGCCGTCGAAGCCCTTCTTCGAGGAGTCGTAGCCGATCCCCAGGATCGTGCCCCTGACCAGGGTCGCGATATCCGCGTACGCCTTGGTGGTGACCTCGCCGGCCACATGCACCAGGCCGGTCGTGATCAGCGTCTCCACGGCGACCCGGGACGTCGGGTCCTCGCGCAGGAGCGCGTCGAGAATGGTGTCGCTGATCTGGTCAGCGATCTTGTCGGGGTGACCCTCGGTCACGGACTCCGAGGTGAACAGGCGACGGGACACAACGCTCCCTGGGGTTGCAGCGGCTGCTGGCTGATCATTGGCGGACGACGCGGGGGCTGCGCCCAGCGACGTCCGACAACAGTTTATCGGTGGCACTCCGTCGCAGGGGCACCCTCCCCCCGCTTCAGCCTTCGCTCGACGGGGGGCGCGCTCCCACCAGCTCTCGGGGGCGCCATGACCTGCGGCACGGGCATTCTGCCCAATGCCCGGCCCCGTTGGCCAGAGGCTCCCCGCGAGAATGTCGGGTTTGAGGAAACCGTCGAACGGCTGAAACACTCAGGCCAAACGGCCGCGCACCAGGTCCCAGACGGCCTCGGCAAGGGCCTCTTTGGGGCCGCGCGGCACGGGCGTCTCACTGCCGTCGGCGCCCAGCACCAGGGCCTCGTTCTCCTCGGAGCCGAACGTCTTCTCCTCCCCCACCTCGTTCACCACCAGCAGGTCGCACCCCTTGCGCGCCAGCTTCGCCCGGCCGTTGGCGAGGACGTCGTCGGTCTCGGCGGCGAAGCCGACGATCACCTGTCCGGGCCGCGCCCGCTCCGCCGAGATCTCCGCGAGAACGTCCGGATTGCGTACCAGGACGACGGGCTCCGGGTCCTGGCCGTCCTTCTTCTTGATCTTCCCGGTGGCGTAGCGGGCCGGACGGAAGTCGGCCACGGCCGCGGCCATCACCACGGCGTCGGCGTCCGCGGCGGCCTTGAGCACCGCCTCGCGCAGCTGGACCGCCGTGCCGACCCGGACGACGTCCACCCCGGCCGGGTCGGGCAGGCCGGTGTTCGCCGCGACCAGGGTCACCCGGGCGCCCCGCGCGGCGGCCGTGCGCGCGAGGGCGTAGCCCTGCTTGCCGGAGGAGCGGTTGCCGAGGAAGCGCACCGGGTCGAGGGGTTCGCGGGTGCCGCCGGCGGAGACGACGACATGCCGGCCGGCCAGGTCGGGCTCGGTGACCCCGCGGGCCAGCACCCGCCGGCAGACCTCGAAGATCTCCACGGGATCGGGCAGCCGCCCCTTGCCGGTGTCGACGCCGGTGAGCCGCCCGACCGCGGGCTCGATGACGACGGCACCCCGGCGGCGCAGCGTCGCCACGTTCTCCTGGGTGGCCGGGTGCTCCCACATCTCCGTGTGCATGGCCGGGGCGAAGACGACCGGGCAGCGGGCCGTCAGGAGCGTGTTGGTCAGCAGGTCGTCGGCGAGGCCGTGGGCGGCCTTGGCGAGCATGTCGGCCGTCGCGGGGGCCACCACCACGAGGTCGGCCTGCCGGCCGATGCGGACGTGCGGGACCTCGTGGACGTCGTCCCAGACCTCGGTGGCGACGGGTTTGCCGGACAGGGCGGACCAGGTGGCGGCGCCGACGAAGTGCAGCGCGGCGGCGGTGGGGACGACGCGCACATCGTGGCCCGACTCGGTGAATCTGCGCAGCAGCTCACAGGCCTTGTACGCGGCGATGCCGCCGCTGACCCCCAGAACGACCTTCGGCTTGTCCACCGTCTCTCCCCGGACTCGGAACGTACATCCCATGCTGCATGACGGCGGGGTACCTGTTCCCCGCACCCCCGAGCAGACCACAGGCCCGGCAGTCGTGCTGCCGGGCCTGTGGAAAAGCCGACCGCAGTCTGAACGTACGACTGCGCCTGGTACCGCTGACCGCGTGGGTTACTGCGCCGGGCCCTCGATGGCCTCGGAGGTCAGCAGACCCGCGTTGATCTCGCGCAGGGCGATCGAGAGCGGCTTCTCGTGGACGTGGGTGTCGACGAGCGGACCGACGTACTCAAGCAGGCCCTCGCCGAGCTGCGAGTAGTACGCGTTGATCTGGCGGGCACGCTTGGCCGCGTAGATCACGAGGCTGTACTTCGAGTCGGTGGCCTCAAGCAACTCGTCGATCGGCGGGTTGATGATGCCCTCGGGCGCGGTGATGGAAGAGGACACGCTCTACCTTCCGAAAGATGGGAAAAGATCAGACACAATCACACAACGTCCATCAAGGCTAGCAGCTCGCGCGCCACGTCCTCGACGGAGGTGTTGACCAAGGTCTCGTCGAACTCCGGCTCGGCCGCCAGCTCGGTCCTGGCCGCCTCCAGGCGACGCTCGATCACCTCGGGCGGCTCGGTGCCGCGGCCGGTGAGCCTGCGCACCAGCTCCTCCCAGGAGGGCGGAGCCAGGAACACCAGCTGGGCCTCCGGCATGGACTCGCGGACCTGCCGGGCGCCCTGGAGGTCGATCTCCAGCAGGACGGGCTCGCCCGCCTCCAGCCGGTCCAGCACGGCGGCACGCGGCGTGCCGTAGCGATTGCCGGCGAACTCGGCCCATTCCAGCAGCTCGCCGTTGGCGATCAGCTTGTCCATCTCCTCGTCGGTGACGAAGAAGTAGTGGACGCCGTGCTGCTCGCCCGGGCGGGGCTCGCGGGTGGTCGCCGACACCGAGAGCCAGACCTCGGCGTGCCGCTTGCGCATATGGGCGACGACCGTGCTCTTGCCGACCCCTGAGGGGCCGGAGAGCACGGTCAGCCGCGGACGTTCACTCATGCAGCGATTATTCCAGCAATCCCGGAGTGTCCGGGACTCAGGAGCCGGTGCTGCCGAACTCGCGCTCCAGGGAGGCGATCTGGTTGGAACCGAGGCCACGCACTCGGCGGCTCTCGGAGATCCCGAGTCGCTCCATGATCTGCTTGGCGCGGACCTTGCCCACGCCCGGCAGGGACTCCAGCAGGGCGGAGACCTTCATCTTGCCGATGACCTCGTTCTCCTGACCCTGCTTGATGACCTCGTGGAGGGAGGCGCCGGAGTGCTTGAGTCGATTCTTGACCTCGGCCCGCTCCCGGCGAGCCGCGGCGGCCTTTTCGAGCGCGGCTGCGCGCTGTTCAGGGGTAAGGGGCGGAAGAGCCACGCCTACGTCACCTCGGATGTCGAACTGTCGGATACGGACCGGTGAGGAACCTAGTCGCCCCACACCGGGGGAGGCACGAGCAACACGCTGCCCGTTCTCCCCCACTGCCTTGAGCAGCGTGGGAGGTGTCCCCACTGCTCGGAGACTAGCGGGCAAGTCCGCCAGAGTCAGCGAGAACAGCGGAAAAGTCCTGGTCAGCCTCCGCCAGGCCGGACATTTGAGACAAATTGCCCCGGATTTGAGGATGTATTCAGGCTCAAGGCGGCCCGGCGGCGCTCCTCGGGGCACCCGTCGCGGGACTCAGGCACCCGCCACACCGGCCCGGATCGCGTCCGCGAAGCGTTCCGCGGCGGCCCGCAACGCCCCGACCTCGGGACCGTGACGAAGAACACTCCGGCTGATGTGCGGCACGACGTTGCGCACGGCCGGCCCGAAGAGCCCGGGCAGATCCGCCGGGCTCGCCCCCTGGGCGCCGATGCCGGGCGCCAGGAGCGGCCCGTTGATGTCGAGGTCGTAGTCCGACAGGTCGCCGAGCGTGGCGCCCACGACCGCGCCGAACGAGCCGAGGGGCGCTGCGCCGGCGTTCTCCGCGGCGAGGTGGGCCAGCATCGTCGCGCCGACGGTCCGACCGTCCGCGCGCACCGCGTGCTGCACCTCGGCGCCCTCCGGGTTGGAGGTCAGCGCCAGCACGAACACACCCGTTCCGTTCTGCCGCGCCAGTGCGAGGGCCGGGCTCAGCGAGCCGTAGCCGAGGTACGGCGAGACGGTCAGGGCGTCCGAGAACAGCGGGGCGTCCGGGTGCAGGAACGCCTCGGCGTAGCCGGCCATGGTCGAGCCGATGTCCCCGCGCTTGGCGTCCATGACGACCAGGGCACCGGCCGCGCGCGCCTCCCGGACCGATGTCTCCAGGACGGCGATGCCGCGCGAGCCGAAGCGCTCGAAGAACGCGCTCTGCGGCTTGAGGACCGCGACCCGGTCGGCCACCGCCTCGACGACCGTGCGGCTGAACCGCTCCAGACCGGCGACGTCGTCGTTCAGGCCCCACTCGGCGAGCAGGGCGGCGTGCGGGTCGATGCCCACGCACAGCGGGCCCCGCTCGTCCATGGCGCGGCGCAGGCGGGCGCCGAAGGGTTCGGCGGGCCGGGTCCGCGGCCCCGGCGAGGTCCGGTGGTCGGGTGACGGGTGGGCACTCATGCGGCTGCCTTCTTCACGTCGGCGCCGACCGCGTCGGCGAGGGTGGCGTACGGGCTGGTCCGGAGGCGGGCGGCGAGGCCCTTGTGGACTGCGCGGCTCCAGAAGGGCCCCTCGTAGACGAAGGCGCTGTAGCCCTGGACCAGGGTCGCGCCGGCCAGGATGCGCTCCCAGGCGTCCTCGGCGTTCTCGATGCCGCCGACCCCCACCAGGGTGATCCGGTCGCCCACGCGCGCGTACAGGCGGCGCAGCACCTCCAGGGAGCGTGCCTTCAGGGGCGCTCCCGAGAGCCCGCCGGTCTCCTTCACCAGCGCCGGGTCGGACGCCGGGCCGAGGCCGTCGCGGGCGATGGTGGTGTTCGTGGCGATGACGCCGTCCAGGTTCAGCTCCACGGCGAGGTCGGCGACGGCGTCGACGTCCTCGTCGGCGAGGTCGGGCGCGATCTTCACCAGCAGCGGCACCCGGCGGCCGGGCACCGCGCGGTCGGCGGCCGCGCGGACCGCGGTGAGCAGGGGGCGCAGTGCCTCGGTGGCCTGCAGATCGCGCAGCCCCGGCGTGTTGGGCGACGACACGTTCACGACCAGGTAGTCGGCGTACGGCGCCAGCCGCTCGGCCGACTTCACATAGTCGGCGACCGCGTCCGTCTCGGGGACGACCTTGGTCTTGCCGATGTTGACGCCCACGACGGTCCGGAAGACGGGTTCGCGCGCGGCCAGCCGGGCGGCGACGGCGAGCGAGCCCTCGTTGTTGAACCCCATGCGGTTGATCAGCGCCCGGTCGGCGACCAGCCGGAACAGCCGCTTGCGCGGGTTGCCGGGCTGCGCCTCGCCGGTCACCGTGCCGATCTCGACGTGGTCGAAGCCGAGCATCGCCATCCCGTCGATCGCGACGGCGTTCTTGTCGAAGCCGGCGGCGAGGCCGAACGGGCCGTGCATGCGCAGCCCGAACGCCTCGGTGCGCAGCTCCTTGTGGCGGGGGGCGAGGGCGGCGGCGAGGAAGGTGCGCAGCACCGGGACGCGGGCGGCGAGACGGATCCAGCGGAAGGCGAGCCGGTGCGCCCGCTCCGGGTCCATCCGGGTGAAGAAGAGTCGGAAGAAGAGCTTGTACATGTGGATGTCCTCGTGAGGAGCCCCGGCAAGGGGCCCCGAGACGGGCCCCAAGAAGAGGGGGACACCGTTTCCGGTGTCCCCCTCGGGGCTGCTAGTCGCGGGCCGCGGTCAGGTGGTGCGCGTGTTCCTGGAGCGAGCGGACGCCCACGTCGCCGTGGGTGAGCGCGTCGATGCCCTGGACGGCCGCGGCGAGCGCCTGGACCGTCGTCAGACAGGGCACCGAGCGGGCCACCGCGGCCGTGCGGATCTCATAGCCGTCGAGGCGGCCGCCGGTGCCGTAGGGCGTGTTCACGATGAGGTCGACCTCCCCGTCGTGCACGAGCTGGACGATGGTCCGCTCGCCGTTCGGGCCGGTGCCCTCGGACTGCTTGCGCACGACCGTGGCGTTGATGCCGTTGCGCCTCAGGACCTCGGCGGTGCCGGAGGTGGCGAGCAGTTCGAAGCCGTGGGCGACCAGTTCCCGGGCCGGGAAGATCATGGAGCGCTTGTCGCGGTTGGCGACCGAGATGAACGCGCGGCCCTTGGTCGGCAGCGGCCCGTACGCACCCGCCTGCGACTTGGCGTACGCCGTGCCGAAGACGGAGTCGATGCCCATGACCTCGCCGGTGGAGCGCATCTCCGGGCCGAGCACGGTGTCCACGCCCCGGCCGTGGATGTCCCGGAAGCGCGACCAGGGCATGACGGCCTCCTTGACGGAGATCGGCGCGTCCAGCGGCAGTTCCCCGCCGTCGCTGTGCGCCGGGAGCAGCCCCTCGGCGCGCAGTTCGGCGACGCTCGCGCCGAGCGAGATCCGGGCGGCGGCCTTGGCCAGCGGCACCGCGGTCGCCTTCGAGGTGAAGGGGACCGTACGGGAGGCGCGCGGGTTGGCCTCCAGGACGTACAGGATGTCGCCGGCCAGCGCGAACTGGATGTTGATCAGGCCGCGTACGCCGACGCCCCGGGCGATCGCCTCCGTCGAGGCGCGCAGCCGCTTGATGTCGAAGCCGCCGAGGGTGATCGGCGGCAGCGCGCACGCCGAGTCGCCGGAGTGGATGCCGGCCTCCTCGATGTGCTCCATGACGCCGCCGAGGTACAGCTCCTCGCCGTCGTAGAGCGCGTCGACGTCGATCTCTATGGCGTCGTCGAGGAACCGGTCGACGAGCACCGGCCGGGAGGGGCTGATCTCGGTGGACTCGGCGATGTAGGAGGCGAGGCGGGTCTCGTCGTAGACGATCTCCATGCCGCGTCCGCCGAGGACGTACGAGGGACGCACCAGGACCGGGTAGCCGATCTCGTCGGCGATGGCCTTGGCCTCCGCGAAGGCGGTGGCCGTGCCGTGCTTCGGGGCCGGCAGGCCGGCCTCCGCGAGGACGCGGCCGAAGGCGCCGCGGTCCTCGGCGGCGTGGATGGCCTCGGGCGGGGTGCCCACGATCGGCACGCCGTTGTCCTTGAGCGCCTGCGCGAGGCCGAGCGGCGTCTGGCCGCCGAGCTGCACGATCACGCCCGCGATCGGGCCGGCCTGCGACTCCGCGTGGACGATCTCCAGCACGTCCTCCAGCGTCAGCGGCTCGAAGTAGAGGCGGTCGGAGGTGTCGTAGTCCGTGGAGACGGTCTCCGGGTTGCAGTTGACCATCACGGTCTCGTACCCGGCGTCGGACAGCGCGAAGGACGCGTGCACGCAGGAGTAGTCGAACTCGATGCCCTGGCCGATGCGGTTGGGTCCGGAGCCCAGGATGATCACCGCGGGCTTCTCGCGCGGCGCGACCTCGCTCTCCTCGTCGTAGGACGAGTAGAAGTACGGCGTCCGGGCGGCGAACTCGGCGGCGCAGGTGTCGACCGTCTTGTACACCGGGCGGATGCCGAGGGCGTGCCGCACCTCGCGGACGACGTCCTCGCGCAGCCCGCGGATCTCGCCGATCTGCTGGTCGGAGAAGCCGTGCCGCTTGGCCTCGGCCAGCAGGCCGGCGGTCAGCTCGGCGGCGGCGCCCAGCTCGTCAGCGATCTCCTTGATCAGGAAGAGCTGGTCCACGAACCACGGGTCGATCCGGGTGGCCTCGAAGACCTCCTCGGGCGTGGCGCCCGCGCGGATGGCCTGCATCACGGTGTTGATCCGGCCGTCCGTGGGACGCACGGACTGCGCGAGCAGGGCGGTCTTGTCGCCCGGTTCGCCGACGAACGTGAACTGGCTGCCCTTCTTCTCCAGCGAGCGCAGCGCCTTCTGGAAGGCCTCGGTGAAGTTGCGGCCGATGGCCATGGCCTCGCCGACCGACTTCATGGTGGTGGTCAGCGTGGAGTCGGCGCTCGGGAACTTCTCGAAGGCGAACCGCGGCGCCTTGACGACGACGTAGTCGAGGGTCGGTTCGAAGGAGGCCGGGGTCTCCTGGGTGATGTCGTTCGGGATCTCGTCGAGGGTGTAGCCGACGGCGAGCTTGGCCGCGATCTTGGCGATCGGGAAACCGGTCGCCTTGGAGGCCAGGGCCGACGAACGCGACACGCGCGGGTTCATCTCGATGACGATCACACGGCCGTCCTCGGGGTTCACCGCGAACTGGATGTTGCAGCCGCCGGTGTCCACGCCGACCTCGCGGATCACCGCTATGCCGATGTCGCGCAGGATCTGGTACTCGCGGTCGGTCAGGGTCATCGCCGGGGCGACGGTGATCGAGTCACCGGTGTGCACGCCCATGGGGTCGAAGTTCTCGATGGAGCAGACGACCACGACGTTGTCGTGTCTGTCGCGCATCAGCTCCAGCTCGTACTCCTTCCAGCCGAGGATCGACTCCTCCAGGAGCACCTCGGTGGTCGGGGACAGCGTGAGGCCCTGGCCGGCGATGCGGCGCAGTTCGTTCTCGTCGTGGGCGAAGCCGGAGCCGGCGCCGCCCATGGTGAAGGAGGGGCGGACGACGACCGGGTAGCCGCCCAGCTCGTCGACGCCGGCCAGCACCTCGTCCATGGAGTGGCAGATCACGGAGCGGGCGGACTCGCCGTGTCCGGTCTTGCGGCGGACCTCCGCCACGACCTCCTTGAACCGGTCGCGGTCCTCGCCCTTGTGGATGGCTTCCACATGGGCGCCGATCAGCTCGACGCCGTACTTCTCCAGGACGCCGTTGTCGTGCAGCGAGATCGCGGTGTTGAGGGCCGTCTGGCCGCCCAGGGTGGGCAGCAGGGCGTCGGGCCGCTCCTTGGCGATGATCTTCTCGACGAACTCCGGGGTGATCGGCTCGACATAGGTGGCGTCGGCGATCTCCGGGTCGGTCATGATCGTCGCCGGGTTGGAGTTGACGAGGACGACGCGTAGTCCCTCGGCCTTGAGCACCCGGCACGCCTGTGTACCGGAGTAGTCGAACTCGGCGGCCTGGCCGATGACGATCGGACCCGAGCCGATGACCAGGACGGACTGGATATCGGTGCGCTTAGGCACGCTGGCCCTCCATCAGGGATACGAAGCGGTCGAACAGGTAGGCGGCGTCGTGCGGGCCCGCTGCCGCTTCGGGGTGGTACTGGACGGAGAAGGCCGGCTGGTCGAGCAGGTGCAGCCCCTCCACGACGTCGTCGTTGAGGCAGACGTGGGACACCTCGGCGCGGCCGAAGGGCGTCTCGCTGACCCGGTCGAGCGGCGCGTCCACGGCGAAGCCGTGGTTGTGCGCGGTGACCTCCACCTTGCCGGTCGTACGGTCCTGCACCGGCTGGTTGATGCCCCGGTGGCCGTACTTGAGCTTGTAGGTGCCGAAGCCGAGGGCGCGGCCCAGGATCTGGTTGCCGAAGCAGATCCCGAACAGCGGCGTGCGCCGTTGAAGGACGGCGGTCATCAACGCGACCGGGCCGTCGGCGGTGGCCGGGTCGCCGGGCCCGTTGGAGAAGAACACGCCGTCGGGCGCGACGGCGTACACGTCCTCGGGGGTGGCGGTGGCGGGCAGCACATGGACCTCGATGCCCCGCTCGGCCATGCGGTGCGGGGTCATGCCCTTGATCCCGAGGTCGATCGCGGCGACGGTGAACCGTTTCTCGCCGATCGCCGGGACGACGTACGCCTCCTTGGTGGCGACCTCCTCGTAGAGGCTCGCGCCCTTCATGTGGGGCTGGGCCCGCACGCGCGCGAGGAGGTCGGCGTCGGCGGCGACCGCGTCGCCGGAGAAGACCCCGGCCCGCATGGAGCCGCGTTCGCGCAGATGGCGGGTGAGGGCTCGGGTGTCGATCCCGGAGATGCCGACGACGCCCTGCGCGTGCAGTTCGTCGTCCAGGGAGCGCTTGGCGCGCCAGTTCGACGGCACGCGCGCGGGGTCGCGCACCGCGTAGCCGGCCACCCAGATACGACGGGACTCGTCGTCCTCGTCGTTCCAGCCGGTGTTGCCGATCTGCGGGGCGGTCGCGACGACGATCTGGCGGTCGTACGACGGGTCGGTGAGGGTTTCCTGGTAGCCGGTCATGCCGGTGGCGAACACGGCTTCGCCGAAGGTCTCCCCCACGGCCCCGTAGGCGCGGCCGCGGAAGACCCGGCCGTCCTCCAGGACGAGTACCGCGGCAAGCACCTCTTTCCTCTGCGAGGCGTTCTCCTTCGTGGAGGTCGTCATCGTTCGGCGCCTTCCGTGCTGTCTGTCTTGATCATGGAGTTGATGGCGTCGACCCAGTCGCCGTGCTCGGCCGCGCGGTCGGAGCGGAAGCCGGAGTCGATCAGCCGGTCGCCGTGCGCCCAGGTCACCACGAGCAGGCCGCCCTCGGTGAGGACCTTGCCCGCGATGCCCTTGTCGAGCCGGGCCTCGCGCAGCGCGCCGGCGGGGACGAAGAAGTCGGCGGCCCCCGGGCGTACGACGTCCAGGCCCGCGTCCGTCAGCGTCAGCTCGGCCCTGCTGCGGGCGCCCAGGCCGTGCGCCACGATGCGGTCCAGCCACTGCCCGGCGGTGGTGGAGCCGTGGTAGCGGCCGCTCATCGTCAGTCCGGCCGGGCCCGGGTCGTGCGGCATTCCGGGCAGGGGCGGCTCGCCGCCTCCGTCGAGGGTGGCGGTGAGGGACGGTCGGGCGGGCAGCGGGGGCAGGTCGCCCTGGAGGTGGCCGCGCCACTTCCAGCCCTCGCGCATCAGCCAGTAGACGAGCGCCACGAAGAGGGCGAGTGCGACGAGCCAGCCGATCCGGGCGGCCCAGTCGGTGACCGGGGCCGACTTCTGTTCGGCGGCGAGCGCGGGCGCCATTCGGGCCGCGAGCAGTGGTGCAGGTGTCACGTGAGCTTCCCGTCGACGAGCGTGGCCTTGCCCCGCAGCCATGTGTGGGTGACACGGCCCGGCAGCTCGCGACCCTCGTACGGGGTGTTGCGGCTGCGCGAGGCGAAGACCGCGGGGTCCACCCGGCCACGGTATGCCGTGTCGACCAGGGTGAGGTTGGCGGGCTCGCCTGCCGAGACGGGACGGCCGTGGCCGGTGGCCCGGCCGATGCGGGCCGGGGCGGACGACATGCGCTCGGCGACGCCCGCCCAGTCCAGCAGACCGGTGTCGACCATGGTCTCCTGGACCACCGACAGCGCGGTCTCCAGGCCGACCATGCCCATGGCGGCCGCGGCCCACTCGCAGTCCTTGTCCTCGTGCGGGTGCGGGGCGTGGTCGGTCGCGACGATGTCGATCGTGCCGTCGGCGAGTGCCTCACGCAGGGCCCGTACGTCGCGCTCGGTGCGCAGCGGCGGGTTGACCTTGTAGACCGGGTCGTAGGAGCGCACCAGTTCGTCGGTGAGCAGCAGGTGGTGCGGGGTGACCTCGGCGGTGACGGCGATGCCGCGGGACTTGGCCCAGCGGACGATCTCCACCGAGCCCGCGGTGGACAGGTGGCAGATGTGGACGCGGGAGCCGACGTGCTCGGCGAGCAGCACGTCACGGGCGATGATCGATTCCTCGGCGACCGCGGGCCAGCCGCCCAGGCCCAGCTCGGCGGAGACGACGCCCTCGTTCATCTGGGCGCCCTCGGTCAGCCGCGGCTCCTGCGCGTGCTGGGCGACCACGCCGCCGAACGCCTTCACGTACTCCAGCGCGCGCCGCATGATCACGGCGTCGTCGACGCACTTGCCGTCGTCGGAGAAGACGGTGACGCCCGCGGCGGACTCGTGCATGGCGCCCAGTTCGGCGAGCTGCTTGCCTTCCAGGCCGACGGTGACGGCGCCGATCGGCTGTACGTCGCAGTAGCCGTGCTCCCGCCCGAGCCGGTAGACCTGCTCGACCACGCCCGCGGTGTCGGCGACCGGGAAGGTGTTGGCCATGGCGAACACGGCGGTGTAGCCGCCCGAGGCGGCTGCGCGGGTGCCGGTCAGCACGGTCTCGGAGTCCTCGCGGCCGGGCTCGCGCAGATGGGTGTGCAGATCGACGAGGCCGGGGAGCAGGACCCTCCCCGCGGCGTCGACGACCTCGGCGCCGTCGGCGTCGAGCCCGGTACCCACCGCGGCGATGGTCTCGCCGTCGATCAGCACGTCCTGCGGTACGCCGCCGAGCACCTCGGCACCACGGATCAGGATCTTGCTCACGGTTCTCACTTCTCCTCGGTGGTGCGGGCGTGGGGGACGGCGGGCTCGTTGCCGCCGAGCAGCAGGTAGAGCACGGCCATCCGGATGGACACTCCGTTGGCGACCTGTTCGACGGCGGTGCAGCGGTCGGAGTCGGCGACCTCGGCGGTGATCTCCATGCCGCGGACCATCGGGCCGGGGTGCATGACGATGGCGTGCTCGGGCATCCGCGCCATCCGGTCGGCGTCGAGGCCGTAGCGCCGGGCGTACTCGCGCTCGGTCGGGAAGAAGGCGGCGCTCATCCGCTCCCGCTGTACCCGCAGCATCATCACCGCGTTGGACTTGGGCAGCGTGGCGTCGAGGTCGTAGGAGACCTCGCAGGGCCATGCCTCGATGCCGACCGGCAGCAGGGTGGGCGGGGCGACCAGGGTGACCTCGGCGCCCAGGGTGTGCAGCAGGTCGACGTTGGAGCGGGCGACGCGGCTGTGCAGGACGTCACCGACGACGGTGATGCGCCGGCCGGCGAGGTCCCGGCCGAGGCCGGCGTCCCGGCCGACCAGCCGGCGGCGCATGGTGAACGCGTCGAGCAGCGCCTGGGTGGGGTGCTGGTGGGTGCCGTCGCCGGCGTTGATCACGGCGGCGTCGATCCAGCCGGAGTTGGCCAGGCGGTAGGGGGCGCCGGAGGCGCCGTGCCGGATGACGACCGCGTCGACGCCCATGGCCTCCAGGGTCTGTGCGGTGTCCTTCAGGGACTCGCCCTTGGAGACGCTGGACCCCTTGGCGGTGAAGTTGATGACGTCCGCGGACAGCCGCTTCTCGGCGGCCTCGAAGGAGATGCGGGTGCGGGTGGAGTCCTCGAAGAAGAGGTTGACGATCGTCCGGCCGCGCAGGGTCGGCAGCTTTTTGATCGGCCGGTCGGCGACCCGGGCCATCTCCTCGGCGGTGTCGAGGATCAGGACGGCGTCGTCGCGGGTGAGGTCGGCGGCCGAGATGAGATGGCGCTGCATCTGTCAGGCTCCGTAAGGCAGTTCAGGTATCGGGAGAATCCGGGCAGGCGTGGGCGCGGTGACGCGGCGCACGGTGGCGCGCGTCGGCGTGCTACCGATCGCCCGGGGCGGCCTGCTGGGCGCCGAGCAGCACGGTGTCGCGGCCGTCCTCCTCGGTGAGCTGGACCTTGACCGTCTCCCGCAGCGACGTGGGGAGGTTCTTGCCGACGTAGTCGGCGCGGATGGGCAGCTCGCGGTGGCCGCGGTCGACGAGGACCGCGAGCTGCACGGCACGCGGGCGCCCGATGTCGCCCAGGGCGTCGAGGGCGGCGCGGATGGTGCGGCCGGAGAAGAGCACGTCGTCTACGAGGACGACCAGCCGCCCGTCGATGCCGTCACCGGGGATGTCGGTACGGGCCAGCGCCCGCGGCGGGTGCAGGCGCAGGTCGTCGCGGTACATCGTGATGTCGAGCGAGCCGGCCGGAACCTTGCGGTCGGTGATCTCGGCGAGCTTGGCGGCGAGCCGCTGGGCGAGGAAGACGCCCCGGGTCGGAATGCCGAGGAGCACCACGTCGTCGGCGCCCTTGGCGCGCTCGACGATCTCGTGGGCGATGCGGGTCAACACCCGCGCGATGTCGGCCCCTTCGAGCACGGGCCGGGCATCGGACGCTTGCATGTCCATACGAAACGGACCTCCTTCTCCGCCTCACGGGACGGACCTTAAAGGACGTCGGAATTGCGCCATCCACCGTAGCAGGTCGTCCGAGCACCCCGGTCACCCGATTGGCGCAGTCGTTCGCCGGCACCACGGAAGAGTCGGTGTGGACCATTCGGCTTGACGCAGAAGTGTCACGCTGCGTAACCTCACAGTGAGTTACCAGCCGCGCGGCGGGAATCGCAGCCGGCCGCGTCGACACAGTGTCCGGGGAGCTATATGTCCAGCGAATACGCCAAACAGCTCGGGGCCAAGCTCCGGGCCATCCGCACCCAGCAGGGCCTTTCCCTCCACGGTGTCGAGGAGAAGTCCCAGGGCCGCTGGAAGGCAGTCGTCGTCGGCTCGTACGAGCGTGGCGACCGCGCCGTGACCGTGCAGCGCCTCGCGGAGCTGGCGGACTTCTATGGCGTTCCCGTGCAGGAACTGCTGCCCGGCACGACCCCGGGCGGCGCCGCCGAGCCGCCGCCGAAGCTGGTCCTGGACCTGGAGCGGCTGGCCACGGTGCCGGCCGAGAAGGCGGGTCCCCTGCAGCGCTACGCGGCGACGATCCAGTCGCAGCGCGGCGACTACAACGGCAAGGTGCTGTCGATCCGCCAGGACGACCTGCGCACACTCGCCGTCATCTACGACCAGTCGCCGTCCGTCCTCACCGAGCAGCTGATCAGCTGGGGTGTGCTGGACGCGGACGCGCGCCGTGCCGTGGCCACCCACGAGGAGAGCTGAGCCGCCGGACGACTCAGCAGAAACGTGCCGCCGGGGTGGCCGGAACCTGATGGTTCCGGCCACCCCGGCGGTTTTTCCTGTCGTACGACCTCACAAGAGGGCGCGGCAACCTGCGTGAGCGCCCCGAGGAGCGCCGTAGCCGCCCCTCTGCCGCCCTCCCGCGGCGCCCCCGCGGCTGCGGGTGTGGGCCGGGCTAATCGCGCCGCAGCGAGGGCTTCAGCTCCTTCAGCCGGCCGAGCAGCCCGTTGACGAACGCGGGCGACTCGTCCGTGGAGAACTCCTTGGCCAGCTGCACCATCTCGTCCAGGACGACGGCGTCCGGGGTCTCGTCGCCCCAGATCAGCTCATGGGCGCCGAGCCGCAGGATGTTGCGGTCCACGACCGGCATCCGGTCGAGCGTCCAGCCGACCGAGTACTGGGCGATCAGCTCGTCGATGCGCTCCGCGTGCTCCGCGTAGCCCTCGACCAGCTGCATCGTGTACTCGCTCACCGGTGGCTGCCGGGGGTCGGTCCGCGAGAGCCGGATCCAGTCCGCGAGGACCGTCAGGACCCCGGCAGCGCGCTGGTCGGCCTCGAAGAGGATCTGGAAGGCACGTTTGCGGGCCGTGTTGCGGGCAGCCACGGTTAGCTGTTCACCCGGCCGAGGTAGTCGCTCGTGCGGGTGTCGACCTTGATCTTCTCACCGGTGGTGATGAAGAGCGGGACCTGGATCTGGTGGCCGGTCTCCAGCGTGGCGGGCTTGGTGCCGCCGGTGGAGCGGTCGCCCTGGACGCCGGGCTCGGTCTCCTGGATGGTCAGCTCGACGGCGGCGGGCAGCTCCACGAAGAGCACCTCGCCCTCGTGCTGGGCGACGGTGGCCTCGAAACCCTCGATCAGGAAGTTGGCGGCGTCGCCGACGACCTTGCGGTCGATGTGCAGCTGGTCGTAGGTCTCCAGGTCCATGAAGACGAAGTAGTCGCCGTCCATGTACGAGAACTGCATGTCGCGCTTGTCGACAGTGGCCGTCTCGACCTTGACACCGGCGTTGAAGGTCTTGTCGACGACCTTGCCGGAGAGCACGTTCTTGAGCTTGGTACGCACGAATGCCGGGCCCTTGCCGGGCTTGACGTGCTGGAACTCGACGACGGACCAGAGCTGGCCGCCTTCGAGCTTGAGCACCAGGCCGTTCTTGAGGTCGTTCGTGGAAGCCACGGTTGCGGAATCTCCTGGACTGACGTGGACGACCCCGGGGCACGAACCGAGCGTCGCCGGGACGTGCCTGCACCTCCCTGCGTTCGCTACAGCGCGAGCAGCTCCTTGGTCGTGATGGTGAGTAGCTCGGGTCCGCCGTCCGCCTCGGGGCGCACGACGAGCGTGTCATCGATCCGGACACCGCCCCGTCCCGGGAGGTGGACCCCCGGTTCGACGGTGACCGGCACGCAAGCGTCCAGTTTACCCATGACGGCGGGGCCCAACTGAGGGTCCTCGTCGATTTCGAGTCCGACACCGTGTCCGGTGACGGGGGGCAGGCCCTCGCCGTAGCCCGCGGAGTCCAGCACCTGGCGGGCGGCGCGGTCCACGTCGCGGAACGCGGCGCCGGGCGCCAGCGCCTCCCGGCCGGCGCGCTGGGCGGCGAAGACCAGGTCGTACAGCTCGACCTGCCAGTCGGCGGGGGACGTGCCGATGACGAAGGTACGGCCGATCTCGCAGCGATAGCCCCGGTACGCGGCGCCCAGGCAGACGGAGAGGAAGTCGCCCTCCTCGACCCGCCGGTCGGTGGGGCGGTGACCGCGGCGCCCGGAGTGGGGTCCGGTGGCCACGGAGGTCAAGAACGCGGGTCCGTCGGCGCCGTGGTCGACCAGGCGCCGCTCCAGCTCCAGCGCGAGGTGCCGCTCGGTGCGGCCCACCAGGATCGACTCCAGCAGCTCGCCGAGGGCCTGGTCGGCGATCTCCGCGCCGATCCGCAGAAAGGAGATCTCCTCCTCGTCCTTGACGACCCGCAGCTGCTCGACGGCCGTGCCGAGATCGGTGAGGCGCACACCGGGGGCGACGCAGGCGGCGGCCCGGTAGCGGGCCATGGTGAGGTGGTGTTCCTCGACCGCGAGGGTGTCGGCCCCCTGGCCGGCGGCGAGACCCGCGGCGGCCACGGCCGGGTCACCGCCGGGCATGGGCAGGACGTGCACGCGCAGGTGCTCGTCCGGCCGCCCCTCGGTGGGGCGGTCGTCGGGCGGCTCGGCGCACACCAGCAGGTCCTCGCTGCTGCCGAGGAGCATGACCGCGCCCTGCGGGGCGGCGCCCGCCAGATAGCGCACATTGGCGGGGCGGGTGACAAGCGCCGCCGCGGTGCCGGCCGCGGTGCAGCGCTCCCTCAGCCGGGAGCGGCGGTTCGCGTACACCTCTGACATGAGTCGAGCCTAGAAGCGGTGACCGGATTGTGCCGGTTGGGAGGCTGCCGTTCGAGGGATCGAGGGGGCGCGCACGGCCGTGTGCCGGGTCCGGGCGGGGCGGCGCGCAGCCGGTCCTCGGGCGTCGGCGGAGGGTGCGCCCGTCCTGGTCACCAGGTGGGCGGGCTCGCTATCGCCCTGGCCAGGACGTCGTTCAGGACGCGGGCGGTGCCGGGCACGTCCAGCTGGGAATTGTCGATGATCGGCAGCCCCGAGCCGTACCACCCGGCCATGCGGCCGTGGATGCGGGCGACCTCCTCGTCGGTCAGCCTGCGGTTGCCGGTGCGTTCGGCGTTGCGCTCCAGGACGATGTCGAGGCCGGGCAGCAGCACGACCGGGAGCAGGCCGGGGCCGACGTGCCGCTTCCAGCCGCCGAGGCCCACCACCGGGCGGTCCGGGAAGACGGCGTCGTCGAGGATGCAGGAGATGCCGTTGGCCAGGAAGTTGCGCGCGGCGAAACCGCAGGTGCGGCGGGCCAGCCGGTACTGCGCCTCGGAGTGGTCGTTCCAGCCGGTCTGCGGGTCGGCGAAGCCGGAGCGTACCCATTCGCGTACGTCGTCGAGGCTGATGTGGGCGGTGGGGACCCGCCGGTGGTCCGCCCAGTACTTGGCGACGCTCGTCTTGCCCGCGCCCGCGGGTCCGATCAGCAGCACGGCCAGCGTCGTGCTGGTCGCATCCGGCGCGGTGGCGGTGGCGGGCGGTGTGCTGGGCGCGGGGACGGGGCCGCCGGGTGGCAGCGGCACATGCCCGGTGCTGTCCGGCACCGGCGGGGCGGGCGGGGCAGGCGTGTGCCGCGGGGGCGCGGGCGGGGCAGGGGTGTGCCGCGGGGGCGCGGGCGGCACCGGTCCCGCGGGGGCGCCGGCGCCGGTGAAGCCCGGCACGGGTGGCGGCGGGGGCACGGATGCGGGACCCTGGTGGGCTCCCGCGCCCGGGTGGTGTGCGGCCGGCGACCAGCCGGCGGCCGGTTCCTGCCCCGGCTGGTGGGGCGGCGGCAGCGGTGACCCCACTGCGTGCTGCATCCGGTGCCACTCCGTCTCGTTCTTCTCGGGCTCGGTCCGCCGCTGGCCCTGGACGCCGACCGCGGAGTGCGAGCCCCCGCTCGCTACCGAACGGTACCGTCCCCGGCCGTCGTTTGGTGAAACGGCCGGGGACGGTGCGAAGTGCCCGCTGCGTATGGCGAATCGGGCGGACGGAGCGCGGGCGGACCTACTGCCCCACTTCTCCGTAGGCGGCGAGCAGCACGGCCGGGTCCGGTCCCTCCAGGACGGTGGGCTTGGCGAGCCCGTCAAGGACGATGAAGCGCAGCAGGTCGCCACGGGACTTCTTGTCGACCCTCATCGTCTCCAGCAGCTTGGGCCACTGGTCGTGCCGGTAGTGCAGGGGCAGCCCGACCGACTCCAGGACGGTGCGGTGGCGGTCGGCGGTCGCGTCGTCCAACCGGCCCGCGAGACGGCCGAGTTCGGCGGCGAAGTGCATGCCCACGGCCACGGCCGCGCCGTGCCGCCACTGGTAGCGTTCGTTCTTCTCGATGGCGTGGGCGAGCGTATGGCCGTAGTTGAGGATCTCCCGCGGGCCGGACTCCTTCAGGTCGGCGGAGACCACCTCCGCCTTCACCCGGATCGACCGCTCGATCAGTTCGGCCGTGTGCGGGCCGGCCGGGGTGCGCGCGGCCTCGGGGTCCGACTCGATGAGGTCCAGGATGACCGGGTCGGCGATGAATCCGGCCTTGATGATCTCGGCGAGGCCGGAGACGTAGTCGTGCACGGGCAGTGTCTCCAGCGCGGCGAGGTCGCACAGCACGCCCGCGGGCGGGTGGAAGGCGCCGACGAGGTTCTTGCCCTCGGCCGTGTTGATGCCGGTCTTGCCGCCGACCGCCGCGTCCACCATGGCCAGCACGGTCGTCGGTACGGCGATCCAGCGGACGCCGCGCAGCCAGGTCGCGGCGACGAATCCGGCGAGGTCGGTGGTCGCGCCGCCGCCCACGCCGACGATGACGTCGGTGCGGGTGAACCCGGACTGGCCGAGCGCCTTCCAGCAGTAGGCGGCGACCTCGGCGGTCTTGGCCTCCTCCGCGTTCGGCACCTGGACGGCGATCGCCTCGTAGCCCTGCTCGGCGAGGTCGGCGCGGAGCGCGTCCCCGGTCTCGGCCAGCGCTTCGGGGTGGACGACCGCGACCCGCTTGGCCCGCGGTCCCACCAGATGGGGCAGTTCGCCCAGGAGCCGGCGGCCGACCAGGACCTCGTAGGGTTCGGTGCCCGCTGTGCCGCCGACCTGGATCCGCGTCACCGTCTCGCTCATGCTTTCTTCAACTCCAGTGCGTCCAGGGCTTCTTGGGTGACCTCTTCGGGCGTGCGGCCGTCGGTGGCCACGACCGCGGTGGCGACCTCCTCGTACAGGTGCCGGCGCGCCTCCATCAACTCCCGCCACTGCCGGCGCGGGTTGACCGCCAGCAGCGGCCGGGCCACGTTCAGACCGGTGCGCCTGACCGCCTCCTCCACGTCCATGGAAAGGTAGACCACCCGGTGCCCGGACAGCAGAGCGCGGGTGTCCGCATCGAGGATCGCGCCGCCGCCCAGCGCCAGCACGCCTGCGTGCTCGGCGAGCGCGGTGTGCACCGCCCGCTTCTCGATCGCGCGGAACGCGGCCTCGCCCTCGTCCACGAAGATCTCGGCGATGGTCCGCCCCTCGGCGGCCACGATGTCCTCGTCGGTGTCCCGGTAGGGCACGCCGAGCCGGACGGCCAGCAGTTCCCCGACGGTGGACTTGCCCACCCCCATCGGCCCCACGAGCACGACCGCAGGCACGGCGCTCACCGGATCGTGAGGCTGTCGAGGTAGGAACGCACATTGCGACGGGTCTCCGGCACGCTGTCGCCGCCGAACTTCTCCGCGACCGCGTCCGCGAGCACCAGGGCGACCATCGCCTCCGCGACGATCCCCGCGGCCGGCACCGCGCACACATCCGACCGCTGGTGGTGCGCCCGGGCCGGCTCGCCGGTGGCCACGTCGACGGTGGCGAGGGCGCGCGGCACCGTCGCGATCGGCTTCATCGCCGCCCGCACCCGCAGCAGCTCACCCGTCGACAGCCCGCCCTCGGTCCCGCCGGAGCGGCCCGACGCACGCCGGATGCCGTCCGGCGTGGTCACGATCTCGTCATGCGCCTTGGACCCCGGCACCCGCGCCAGGTCGAACCCGTCACCCAGTTCGACGCCCTTGATCGCCTGGATGCCCATCAGCGCCGCGGCCAGCCGCGCGTCCAGCTTCCGGTCCCAGTGCACATGCGAACCGAGCCCCACCGGCACCCCGTAGGCCAGCACCTCGACCACACCGCCGAGCGTGTCCCCGTCCTTGCGGGCCTGGTCGATCTCCGCGACCATCGCCTTCGACGCGTCCGCGTCCAGGCAGCGCACCGGGTCGGCGTCCAGCCGCTCGACATCGGCGGGCGTCGGGTACAGGCCGTACGGCGCCTTCGCCGCCGCCAGTTCCACGACGTGGCTGACGACCTCGATCCCCGCGGTCTCCTTCAGATACGACCTGGCCACCGCGCCGAGCGCCACCCGCGCCGCGGTCTCCCGCGCCGAGGCCCGCTCCAGGATCGGCCGGGCCTCGTCGAACCCGTACTTCTGCATCCCCGCCAGATCGGCGTGCCCCGGACGGGGCCGGGTCAGCGGCGCGTTGCGGGCCAGCCCCTCCAGCACCTGCGGATCCACCGGATCGGCCGCCATGACCTGCTCCCACTTCGGCCATTCCGTGTTGCCCACCATGACCGCCACCGGCGAGCCCATCGTCAGCCCGTGCCGCACCCCGCCGAGGAACGTGACCTCGTCCCGCTCGAACGACATCCGAGCGCCCCGCCCGTACCCGAGCCGCCGCCGGGCCAGCTGGTCCGCCACCATCTCCGTGGTGATCGGCACGCCGGCGGGAAGGCCCTCCAGCGTCGCGACGAGTGCGGGACCGTGGGACTCCCCCGCGGTCAGCCAACGCAGCCTGCTCAACGGTGCTCCTCTGGGATCGCGCCCTGGTACTGCCCTGCGTACGCGTGTCCTCGCGTACGGCGACGGCGTGAGCGGGTGCGCGGCCCCGGTCCGCCGTCTCCGATCCTCCCACGTCCGTCCCCGCGCAAGGCCGCCGGTCCAGCAGGCGGACGACGCATGGACGGATCAGCGTGCGGCGAGGGCCCTCTCCCCCGCGCGGCGCATGGCCTCCAGCGGGGCCGGTGCGCGGCCGGTCATCTGCTCGACCTGGAGCACGGCCTGGTGGACGAGCAGGTCGAGGCCGCCGACGACGGCCCCGCCGACCATGGACCAGCGGGCCGCGAGGGCGGTCGGCCAGGGCTCGTAGAGCACGTCGAAGAGGGTGCCGGGCCGCTCCGGTACGCCGGTGGCGAGCGCGTCGGTGGTGCCCGCCGGCGTGGTGGCGACGACCAGCGGGGCGTACAGCGCCTCGGCGGCGTCGGCCCAGTTTGCGGTGCGGACCTCGACGTCGAGCCGTTCGCCCCACTGCCGCATCTCGGCGGCCCGGGCCGTGCTGCGGACGTAGGCGACGACCTCGCCGGTGCAGATCCGCGCCAGGGCGGCGAGCGCGGAGGAGGCGGTGGCGCCGGCGCCGAGGATCGCGGCGGAGCCGACCTGTTCGATGCCGTGCTCGCGCAGCGCGGCCACCATGCCCGGGATGTCGGTGTTGTCGCCGACGCGACGGCCGTCCTCGGTGCACACGACCGTGTTGACGGCGTCGACCGAGGCGGCCGTCTCGCTGATCTCATCGACCAGCGGGATGACCGCGCGCTTGAGCGGCATGGTCAGCGACAGCCCCGCCCACTCGGGGCCAAGCCGCGCGAAGAAGCCGGGCAGCCCGGCCTCGTCGACCTCGAAGCGCTCGTACACCCAGTCGGTGAGCTGGAGTTCGGCGTACGCGGCGCGGTGCAGCACCGGGGAGAGCGAATGCGCGATGGGGGATCCGAGCACGGCGGCCCGCTTGTACCGAACGTTGTCCATCACCGCTCCGCCGCTCTTCACCGACCCGATGTGCATCGGGCTGCAACGGTACCGGAGCCGCCCGCGGCCGAGCGCGGCGGGCGGGCGGTGTCAGCGGCCGTTGTTGGCGTTGAACTTGTCCTTCAGTTTCTGGAACTCGTCGAAGGTCTTGGCGAATTCCGTGTTGCTCTCGCCGTCGGTGGCCACGAAGTAGATCCAGCCGTCGTGGGTCGGATTGAGCGTGGCCTTCAGGGCGTCGTCGCTCGGGTTTCCGATCGGGCCGGGCGGCAGGCCCGCGTTGGTGTAGGTGTTGTACGGGTCCTTGTTGCTGTGGATCTCGGACTCGCTGATGTGGATATTGCTCTGGCCCTTCAGGTAGTTGTACGTCGAGTCGAACTGCAGCAGTCGGTTGGTCTCGGTGTTCGTGGGCTTGAGACGGTTGTAGATCACTTCCGCCATCTTGCGGAAGTCGTCGTGCGTCTTGCCCTCGGCCTGGACCAGGCTCGCGACGGTGACGAGCTGGAAGGGGTCGGCCAGGTCGAGTTCCTTGGCCTTGGCCTCAAGGCCGTAGCCGGCGTACTTCTGCTTGGCCTGGGTGACCATCTGCTTCAGGACGGTGTCGGGCTTCATGCCCTTGGCGGCCGGGTAGGTGCCGGGGAAGAGGAAGCCCTCCAGCGGGTCCCGGATCCGGCTGTTGTTCTGCGCCCAGCTCGGCATCCCGAGCTTCTTGTACTCCTTCTGGGCGGTCTTTTGCGTGGTGCCCGACGCGAGGCCGAGTTGTTTGTCGATCGCCTGGTACACCTGGGCATTGCGTTCACCCGGTTTGACCAGCACATTACTCTGGCTCGTCGGATCGAGCATCAATTTCACCGCGCTGGCACCGGACATCTCTTTCTTCAGCACATAGGCGCCGGCCTGGATCGTGCCGCCCTCGGGGTTCTGCGTCTGGGCGGAGACGAACGCGTCGACGCTCTTGACGACACCGGCGTCCTTCAGCCGTCGTCCGATCTCGTAACCGCCCGCGCCTTTGGGGATTTCCACGGTCACGGTTTCGTTCGTGCCGTTGCCCGCGTAGTCCGGGGCCGCGCCGAAACGGTTTTGGTAGAACTTCAATCCGAAGTATCCGACCCCGCCGAGGCCGCCGCCGAAGACCAGGACGACCACCATGCACGCGCAGCCGTTGCGCCGTTTCTTGGCTCCTTTGCCGCCCTTCGCGCCCTTGCCCCTGCGGTCGCCGCGCCCGCGCCGCGCCGCCGGGTCGTGGTCGAGGTCGTCGTCGGCGTCGTCATCGCCGCCGCCCGCGAAGAACGCGTGCTCGCCCTGGTCCGGGCCGGGGTCCCAGTCGGTCTCGGGCTCCGGCTCGGGTCGTCTGCGGCCGGGCGGCCGCGGCGGCGGATAGGCGTCGGGGGTGCCGTAGAGGTCGGGCTGCTCCGCGCCGTACGCCACGGGCTGCTGGCCGTAGGGGTCACCGGGGTCGGCGGCGTACGGCACATGGCCATGGGTGCCGGTGGCGTCCCAGCCGCCCTGCGGGTACTGCGGCTGGGACTGCGCCGGGTACTGCTGCTGGTCGTGCCCGGTGTACTGCTGCTGGCCGTGACCGGCGTAGTGCTGCTGGCCGTGACCGGCGTAGTGCTGCTGGCCGTGACCGGCGTAGTGCTGCTGATCGTGACCCGTGGGGTGTTGCTGGTGGCCGTTGTAGTGCTCGTCGCCCTGCTGTGCGTACTGCTGGTGGCCCTGTTCGCCGTAGTGCGGGTACTGCTGCCGGCCGTACTGGTCGTACTCGGACTGCTGCTGGTGCCAGCCGTCGTACTGCGGCTGCTGCGACTGCTGCGGATGGTGCTGGGGCAGGCCGCCGTAGGGGGCCTGCTGACCCGCCTGGGTCTGCTGGCCTCCCCATCCGCCGTCCCCGTTCAACGGGTCCTCCGGATGCCACGGTTCGGGGCCTGGGCCCCGGCCATACTCAGTCATCGATCCCCTAGAGCCGCGAGGCGGCGGTCACGCGGCTGCCGTCGGTTCCCGTTCCGCCTCTTGCTGTGCGGCAGCTGTTCGAACACCACCGCATCGCGCGGAACGTTACCGTATCGCGATCAGATGACCACTTCGACGCCCTCGCCGGGTGCCTTGCCTGACACCCGTTCGGATTCGAGGGCCTGCTGGAGGATGATCACGGCCGCGGCCTGGTCGATGACGGAGCGGCCCTTCTTCGACCCGACCCCCGAGGCGCGCAGTCCCTGGCCTGCCGTGACGGTGGTCAGCCGCTCGTCCACGAGCCGTACCGGGACGGGCGCGATGCCCTTGGCCAACTCCTGGGCGAAGGCGCGCACCTTGGCCGCGGCCGGTCCCTCGCCCCCCTTGAGGGAGCGGGGCAGCCCGACGACGACCTCGATCGGCTCGTACTCCTGGACGAGTTGCCCGAGCCGGCGGTGGGCGGCCGGGACGTCCCGGCCGGGGACGGTCTCCACCGGGGTGGCGAGGATCCCGTCGGGGTCGCACGAGGCGACCCCGATGCGGGCGTCCCCGACATCGATCGCGAGCCGACGTCCTCTGCGCATGATCGGGACCGTCCCCTACTTGGCGGTCTCGGCGACCAGGCGTTCGACGGCGTCCACGGCGTCGCCGATGGCGGCCGGATGCTGGCCGCCGCCCTGGGCGACGTCCGGCTTGCCGCCACCGCCGCCGCCGAGCGTCTTGGCGGCGGCGCGGACCAGGTCACCGGCCTTGAGGCCACGCTCGCGGGCGGCCTCGTTGGTGGCGATGACCGTGAGCGGCTTGCCGTTCGCCACGGTGAAGAGGGCGACGACGGCGCCCCGGCCGCCCTGGATGCGCCCGCGCACATCGAGGACCAGCTTGCGCAGGTCGTCCGGCGTGGTGCCGTCCGGCACCCGGCCCGTGACGACGGCGATCCCGCGGACGTCCTTGGCGGACTCGGCGAGACCGGCGGCGGCCTGGAGCACCTTCTCGGCGCGGAACTTCTCGATCTCCTTCTCGGCGTCCTTCAGCTTGCCGAGCATCGAGGAGACCTTCTCCGGCAGGTCCTCCGGGCGGCCCTTGAGCAGTTCGGTCAGCTGGTTGACGACCGTGTGCTCGCGGGCAAGGAAGGCGTAGGCGTCCACGCCGACCAGGGCCTCGATGCGGCGCACGCCGGAGCCGATGGAGGACTCGCCGAGCAGCTTCACCAGGCCCAGCTGGGCGGTGTTGTGCACATGCGTGCCGCCGCACAGCTCCTTGGAGAAGTCACCGATGGTCACGACGCGGACCCGCTCGCCGTACTTCTCGCCGAACTCGGCGATGGCGCCCTGCCGCTTGGCCTCGTCGATGCCCATGATCTCGGCGTGCACATCGAGGTCGCGGGCCAGCACCTCGTTGATCTTCTGTTCGACGTCGGTCATCACGGCCGTGGGCACGGCGGACGGGGAGCCGAAGTCGAAGCGGAAGCGGCCGGGCTGGTTCTCCGAGCCGGCCTGGGCGGCGGTCGGACCGAGGGCGTCGCGCAGCGCCTGGTGGGTGAGGTGGGTGGCCGAGTGGGCGCGGGCGATGGCCTTGCGCCGGCGGTGGTCGATGGAGGCGTGGGCCTTGGCGCCGACCGTCACCTCGCCGACCTGGACGACGCCCTTGTGGACGTACACACCGGGGACCGGCTTCTGGGTGTCGCGGACGTCGATGACGGCACCGGAGTCGGCCCTGATCCGGCCGGTGTCGCCGATCTGGCCGCCGCCCTCGGCGTAGAACGGGGTGCGGTCGAGGACGATCTCGACCTCGTCGCCCTCCGTGGCGGCGGGCGAGGAGACGCCGTCGACCAGGATGCCGACGACCGTGGACTCGGCCTCGGTGTCGGCGTAGCCGATGAAGTCGGTCCCGCCGGCCGAGTCGGCGATCTCCCGGTAGGCGCCGAGGTCGGCGTGGCCGGTCTTCTTGGCCTGGGCATCGGCCTTGGCGCGCTCCCGCTGCTCCTTCATCAGGCGGCGGAAGCCCTCCTCGTCCACGGACAGGCCCTGTTCGGCGGCCATCTCCAGGGTGAGGTCGATGGGGAAGCCCCAGGTGTCGTGGAGCAGGAAGGCCTTGTCGCCGGGCAGGACGGTGCCGCCGGCGACCTTGGTCTCGGTGACGGCGGTGTCGAGGATGTTGGTGCCGGCCTTCAGCGTCTTGAGGAAGGCGGCCTCCTCGGCGAGGGCGACCTTCTCGATGCGCTCGCGGTCGGTGACCAGCTCCGGGTACTGCCGGCCCATCGTGCCGATCACGGTGTCGATCAGGTCCTTGGCGACCAGGCCGGTGGCACCCAGCAGCCGCATGTTGCGGATGGCGCGGCGCATGATGCGGCGCAGCACATAGCCGCGGCCCTCGTTGCCGGGGGTGACGCCGTCGCCGATGAGCATGGTGGCGGTGCGCATGTGGTCGGTGACCACGCGCAGGGAGACGTCCGAGTCGTGGGCGTCGCCGTAGGCGACACCGGTCAGCTCGGTGGCCTTGTCGATCACAGCCATGGAGGTGTCGATCTCGTACATGTTCTGCACGCCCTGCAGAATCATGGCGAGCCGTTCCATGCCGAGGCCGGTGTCGATGTTCTTGCTCGGCAGGTCGCCGAGGATCTCGAAGTTGTCCTTGCCGGTGCCCTCGCCGCGCTCGTACTGCATGAAGACGAGGTTCCAGATCTCCACGTACCGCTCGTCGTTGACGGCGGGGCCGCCCTCGGCGCCGAACTCGGGGCCGCGGTCGTAGTTGATCTCGGAGCAGGGGCCGCACGGGCCGGGGACGCCCATGGACCAGAAGTTGTCCTTCATGCCGAGGCGCTGGATGCGCTCCTTGGGCACGCCGACGACCTCGTGCCAGATCTGCTCGGCCTCGTCGTCGTCCTTGTAGACGGTGATCCACAGGCGCTCGGGGTCGAGGCCGTAACCACCCTTGTCCTGGGGCGTGGTGAGCAGCTCCCAGGCGAGCTTGATGGCGCCTTCCTTGAAGTAGTCACCGAAGGAGAAGTTGCCGCACATCTGGAAGAACGTGCCGTGCCGGGTGGTCTTGCCGACCTCTTCGATGTCCGGCGTGCGCACGCACTTCTGCACGCTGGTGGCGCGCGGGAACGGCGGCTTGACCTCGCCCAGGAAGTAGGGCTTGAAGGGCACCATGCCGGCCGGGACGAGGAGCAGAGTCGGGTCGTCCGCGATGAGCGACGCCGAAGGGACGACGGTGTGACCGCGCTCCTCGAAGAAGCTCAACCAGCGGCGACGAATCTCGGCCGACTCCATCAGTGGTCCTCATTCCGGTCGTGCGAGTACGTCGTGGGGTCGGCGTACGTCGGGTTGCTGCGGTTCTCGATGGCGGCGTAGCGCCTGGGGGCGGGGAGCTGCGGGTCCTCGTGGATACCGAGGGCGTCTTCGAGTTCGGCTTCCCGCCGGGCCATGTTGTCGCGGACGTCGAGGGCGAAGCCAACCGCTCGGTCCTTGACGCGCCGGCCCGTCACGAGCGCCTTGTCGGCCGCGGTGGCGGCAAGGCTTTCCGGGGTCAGCTGCTTCAGCTTGCGGTTGACCTTGGTGGTGGCCCATACACCGGCGGCGACGCCCGTGGTGAACCAGAACGTACGGCGGAACATCGCTCGGTCAGTCTCTCTTTTCCCGGGTGTTCCGCTTCCCCCGTCGCACGGACGGGATGGTGCGGCCCACGATCACGGTACGCCGGGGCGCCTTGCCGGGCACGTCCTCGCGCCGGCCGGTGATGGCCCGGCGCACGCCGTAGCCGAACGCCGCGACCTTGACGAGGGGGCCACCGAAGGTGGACGCGACGGTCGTCGACAGCGCCGAGGCGTTGGACGTGACCTCCTGGACGTCCGAGGCGATGGCGTCGACCCGGTCGATCTGGGTCTGCGCGGAGCGCACCGCGGAGGAGGCGTCGGCGAGCAGCGGGACGGCCTGATCCGTCACATCCGCCACGAGTTTGGTGGTCGCCTTGAGCGTCTGGGCCAGCCTCGCCAGGGCAACGGCGAGGAAGGAGACCAGGATCGCCCAGAAGACGGCCACCAGGATCCCGGCAACCTCTCCACCGGACACGCTGCACCGCTCCCTGCTGTCACTGGGGTGCCCACGGGCTGCCGCTGGGCACTTGCCGACGGGCACCTTCGAAAGTCGCCATCCGACCCTATCGCGCCCGCGGTGGCCCGCCGTACCGGATTTCGCCTTCCGCAAGGCGTCGGGTGGACGAAAGCGCCCGCCGCTTCCCACCGGTGCGGTGGGAAGCGGCGGGCGAGGCGCAAGGCCCGGTGGTACTGCCGCCGCCGAGGGTGATCAGCGGGCGTAGTACTCGACGACGAGCTGCTCGTCGCAGATCACCGGGACCTCCTTGCGGTTCGGCTCACGGTCCAGGCGGAACGCCAGGGCCTTGAGGTTCACCTGGAGGTAGCGCGGGGTCTCGCCGTCGGGGGCGAAGCCGCCCTCGCGGGCGATCTGGAAGAGCGTCTTGTCCTTGCTGCGGTCGCGGACCTGGATGACGTCGTCCGGACGCACACCGTAGGACGGCTTGTCCACCTTCTGGCCGTTGACCTGGATGTGGCCGTGGACGACCATCTGGCGGGCCTGGTAGATCGTGCGGGCGATGCCCGAGCGCAGGACCAGCGCGTCGAGACGGCGCTCCAGCTCGACGATCAGGGCCTCACCGGTCTTGCCCTGGACCTTGGACGCACGCTCGTAGGCGCGCACCAGCTGGCGCTCGGAGATGTCGTACTGAGCGCGCAGGCGCTGCTTCTCCAGCAGTCGGACCTTGTAGTCCGAGTTCTGCTTGCGGCCGCGGCCGTGCTCACCCGGCGGGTAGGGACGGGCCTCGAAGTACTTGACGGCCTTCGGGGTCAGCGCGATGCCGAGGGCACGCGACTTCTTGACCTTGGGGCGGGACTGGTTCGCCACTGTTTCTGTCTTCTTTCGTCGTTTCGGCTTGTCAGTGTTGAGGGAGGTCGCATCCGCAGCCGGGGAATCCCGTCGGGTCCGCAGGGGACCTGCCGGGCAGCCGCTTCCCTGGTCTGGGCACATACGTGCAGCACGCGAGTGGCCCACCGGCCGGTCCCGGGACTCCGGGTGGTGGTGGGCTGCCCGCGACACCGTTCGACGGTGCGCGACGCTCCTGGAGCCAGCCCCTTGGGACTGGTTCTCCGGCTGACTGTCCCGCTCTGACTGCGCGGGATCAGCGCTTCACCGCATTCTACAGGGCGCTCAGGACCGCTTGCGACCGAGGTGCTTCCTGGTCCATTCGGCTGCGTCCGCGTACCGGGCCTCGGCGCCGTGCCGGGTCGGGGTGTAGTACTCGCGGCCTTGGAGGGCGTCCGGCGCGTACTGCTGGGCGGCGATGCCCTCGGGCAGGTCGTGCGGGTACACATACCCCTGGGCGTGGCCGAGCTTGGCGGCGCCCTTGTAGTGCCCGTCGCGCAGATGCGGCGGGACCGGGCCCGCGAGCCCCTTGCGCACGTCGTCCAGGGCGGCGCCGATCGCCGTGGTCGCGGCGTTGGACTTGGGGGCGAGGGCCAGGGCGATGGTGGCGTGGCTGAGGGTGAGGGCCGCCTCCGGGAAACCGATCATGGCGACGGCCTGGGCGGCGGCCACCGCGAGCGGCAGGGCGTTCGGATCGGCGAGACCGATGTCCTCGCTGGCGGAGATCATCAGCCGGCGGGCGATGAAGCGGGGGTCCTCGCCGGCCTCGATCATCCGCGCCAGGTAGTGCAGGGCCGCGTCCACATCGGAGCCGCGGATGGACTTGATGAGCGCGCTCGCCACGTCGTAGTGCTGGTCGCCGTCGCGGTCGTACTTCACGGCGGCCCGGTCGACCGTCTCCTCCAGGGTGCCGAGCGCGATCTGCGACTCGCCCTTGTCGAGCGCGGCGCCGGCCGCCGCCTCCAGGGCGGTCAGGGCGCGGCGGGCGTCGCCGCCGGCGATCCGCAGCAGATGGTCCTCGGTGGCCTCGGGGAGGGTGACGGCCGCTCCGAGGCCCCGCTCGTCGGCCAGCGCGCGGCGGAGCAGCCCGCGCACGTCGTCGTCCGTGAGGGGTTCGAGGGTGAGCAGGAGGGAGCGGGACAGCAGGGGGGAGATCACCGAGAAGTACGGGTTCTCGGTGGTGGCCGCGATCAGGGTCACCCAGCGGTTCTCGACCGCCGGGAGCAGGGAGTCCTGCTGGGCCTTGCTGAAGCGGTGGATCTCGTCCAGGAAGAGGACCGTCTCCTTGCCGAAGCCCCCGGTGGCGCGGCGTGCGCCGTCGATGACCGCGCGGACCTCCTTGACGCCCGCGGTGATCGCGGACAGTTCCACGAAGCGCTTGTCAGTGGCCTTGGAGACGACGTACGCCAGTGTCGTCTTGCCGGTGCCGGGCGGGCCCCAGAGGATCACCGAGGAGGGCCCGGCCGGGCCGCCCGCTCCCTCGCCGACCAGCCGGCGCAGCGGCGAGCCGGGCTTGAGCAGATGTTGCTGGCCCACCACCTCGTCGAGGGTGCGCGGGCGCATCCGCACCGCCAGGGGGCTGCCTGCCGGGTCCTTCTCCTGGCGCTCTTCCGCCGCCGCGGTGAACAGGTCGGGTTCCACGCTGAAACCCTAAATCACCGCACTGACAACGCGGCCGGGCCCCGGTGCCGGCAACGCGGCGGGGGCCCCGTCCGGGCTCAGCTGGTCCAGAAGTCCCACCAGCGGGTCAGGATCAGCATGCCGATGATGCCGACGTGCAGCACCGGGAGCACCCAGGTGAACTCGCCGAAGAAGCCCTTCAGCCAGCGCGGGCCGGGCAGGAAGTCCTTGCGGACGTTGAACGACGTCACGTACCAGAACATGGTGATGGTGGCGACCCAGGCCAGGCAGCACCACAGGCACAGGGCGTTGATCCGGTACAGGGACTGGAACTGCAGCCAGGTGCAGAAGCCGACGCCGAAGAGGGTGCCCGCGTTGAAGGTCAGCCAGTACCAGCGCGGGAAGCGGACCCGGGTGAGCAGGCTCATGCCGACGCAGATGACGATGCCGTAGCAGACCAGGCCGAGCATGGGGTTGGGGAAGCCGAAGACGGCGGCCTGCTTGCTCTCCATGACGCTGCCGCAGGAGACGACCGGGTTGAGGCTGCACCCGGGCGTGAAGGTCTTGCCCTCGACCTTCGCCTCCAACAGCTTGAACTTGTCGATCGTGATGACCCAGGCGGCGAGCAGCCCGGCCGCGCCGGTGATCACCAGCAGCAGCGCGAAGGCACGGCTGCCGCCCTCCGTCCGCGGTCCGGTGGCAGGCTCGGGTCCGGGCTCGGTGGAGACGTCCTTGACTGTCGTCTTGCTCATCACGCCGATTCCGTTTGCTTGAGAGTTGGACCTTCGGGCAGGGGCCATTGTGCCGCACCGGGGGGCCTGTCCACCGTTCGGTGGACATAAGGAGGTACGCACGGTCGTCCCGGAGCGCTCGGTTCTGGCCGACCCTCAATGCCATGACAGCACACGCGAACGACTTCGCGGTGGACGTACGGGGGCTGCGCAAGCAGTACGGGGACGTGACCGCGGTGGACGGCATCGATCTCGGCATCCGGCGGGGCGAGGTGTTCGGCCTGCTCGGACCCAATGGGGCGGGCAAGAGCACCACGGTGGAGATCCTTCAGGGCAACCGCTCCCGGGACGCCGGCGAGGTCTCGGTCCTCGGGGCCGACCCGGCGACCGCCACGCGCGCGTGGCGATCCCGTGTGGGAATCGTCTGGCAGGACGAATCGGCACCCGCCGAGTTGACGGTCCGCGAGACCGTACGGCATTTCGCCCGCTACTACCCGTGCCCGCGGGACCCGGAGGAGGTGATCGGCCTGGTCGGCCTCCAGGAGAAGGCGGGCAGCCGGATCAAGTCCCTCTCCGGCGGGCAGCGCCGCCGTCTCGACGTGGCACTCGGGGTGATCGGCGGGCCCGAGCTGCTGCTCCTGGACGAGCCGACGACCGGTTTCGACCCGGCGGCCCGCCGGCGGTTCTGGGAGCTGATCCGGCTGCTCGCCGACGAGGGCACGACGATCGTGCTGACCACGCACTACCTGGAGGAGGCCGAGGCGCTCGCCGACCGGCTCGCCGTCCTCGCCCGGGGCCGGATCGTCGCCATGGGCGAGCCCGGTGCACTGCGCGACCGGTACGGCACCGAGGCCACCGTGGAGTGGACCGAAACCGACGGCCGGGTGCGCACCGAGCGCACGGACACCCCGACGCGCACGGTCGCGCGGCTCATGCGGCGCTTCGACGGCGAGATCCCGGGGCTGCGGGTCGGCCGCCCCACGCTGGAGGACGTCTATCTGCGGCTCATCGGACAGATCACGGACCCGCTCGGCGCACGGCCCGCCGGAGCACGCGCCGCGGACCTGCCCGGCGACCGCGCCGAGGACCTCGCCGAGGACCTCTCCGGGCGGGAGGACGCGCGGTGACCACGACCGAGACGCGCGCCCGCGCGCAGGCACCCGCCGACCGGCTGCCCGGCGCCTGGGCCGTCGGGCTGCAGCGGGGCGCACTGGAGATCAGACAGTTCTTCCGGCAGCGCGACCAGGTGGTGTTCACCTTCGCCTTCCCGGTCGTCTTCCTCTTCCTGTTCGCGTCGATCTTCCAGGACGACGTGCGCGGCAGCGGCGTGACCGCCTCCCAGCTGTACGTGCCCGCGATGATGGCCTCGGGGATCATGTCGACGAGCTTCCAGTCGCTGGGCATCTCGATCGCCGTGGAACGGGACGAGAAGGTACTGCGGCGGCTGCGCGGCACACCGATGCCGCCGGCGGCGTACTTCCTCGGCAAGATCTGGCTCGTTCTGTTCACCGGGATCCTGGAGACGGCGATCCTCCTGCTCGTCGGCACCACGCTGTACGGCGTCGACCTGCCGTCGGACGCGGGCCGGTGGTTCGACTTCGCGTGGATCTTCGTGCTCGGTCTGACCGGGTGCGCGCTGCTCGGCATCGCGGTCAGCTCGTTGCCCAGGTCGGCCAGGAGCGCGAGTTCCGTCGTCGTACTGCCGTTCCTGGTCGTGCAGTTCATCTCCGGGGTCTACATCTCCATCGGCACCATCCCGGACTGGATGCTGAACATCGGCGCCCTGTTCCCGCTGAAGTGGCTGTGCCAGGGGCTGCGCGGGGTGTTCCTGCCCGACTCCGCGCAGGTCCTGGAGCAGGCGGGCAGCTGGGAGTTCGGCCGTATCGCCCTGGTGCTCGCCGCCTGGTGCGTCGGAGGATTGGCGCTGTGTCTGCTGACCTTCCGCTGGAAGACCCGGCGCGACGGATGACCGGCCGGGGCTCGGCGCGCGACGTGCACGCCTGGGACCGCACGATGCGGCTCTGGGACGCTTACTTCGCCATCGCCTGGGTGGCCCCCCTGGTCCTCGTCCTCACGGCCGGGCAACCGGGGTGGCCCGTCCGGGCGCTCGCCGCCGGGCTGTTGCTCCCGCTGGTGCCCTGGTACGTGGCGCTGGGCCGGCCGCTGCTCCAGGCCGATGTGCCGGACGGGCGGCGGGTGGTGCGCTATCTGTCCGGGGCGATCGCGCTGTTCCTGTCGTCGGCCGTGCTGGCGGGCGAGGCGCGGCTGGCGACGTTCGCGCTCATCCCGCAGTGCTTCATGACGCTGCGGCTGCGCGGGGCGCTGGTGGCGGTCACCGTGATCAACCTGGTGCCGGTGCTCGGCGGGGCGCTGCTGTGGCGGCCGGCCGGCGCGGAGCTGTTCGCCGAGGCGCTCTCCGCCCTGGTCTCCCTCACCTTCTCGGTGGCGGTCGGCGGCTGGATCATCCGGATCATCAGGCAGAGCTGGGAACGGGCGGAGCTGATCGGGGAATTGGACGTGAGCCGGCACGAGGTCGCCCGGCTGTCGGCCGCGCACGGCGCGCTGGCCGAGCGCGAGCGCATGGCACGCGAGATCCATGACACCCTCGCCCAGGGCTTCACCAGCCTGCTGATGCTGGTCCAGGCGGTCGAGGCCGAGCTGGAGCACGATCTGCCGCTCGCCCGGCGCCATCTGGCACTGATGGACGAGACGGCCCGGCAGAATCTCGCCGAGGCCCGGGCGCTGGTGGCCGGGGGCACCCCGGCCGACCTCGACGGCGCGTCCCTGCCGGACGCCCTGGGCCGGCTGGCCGCCCGGCACGGTGCGGTGCTGGAGGTGACCGGTCCGGTGCGGGCGCTGCCCGCCGGGCCGGAGGTGGTGGCGCTGCGCTCCTGCCAGGAGGCGCTGGCCAACGCCCGCAAGCACGCGGGGAGTCCGGCGGCGGTGGACATCCGTCTGCGGTACGCGGCGGATACCCTGACCGTCTCGGTGCGCGACGACGGCCGCGGCTTCGACCCGGCGGCCGTCCACGGCGGTTACGGCCTGGCCGGGCTGCGCGCCCGGGCCGCCGAGGTGGGCGGGACGGCTTCGGTACGCAGCGCGCCCGGTGCGGGCACGACGGTCACCGTGTGTCTGCCCGTCCCCGCGGCCCCTGCCGACGCAAGACCCGACGCAGAGCCCGACGCAGAGCCCGGCACCGGCTCCCCCGCCCACCCCCGCACCGCACCCGGTGCCGAACCCGGTGCCGGTCCTGCGTACGCCGCCGTTCCGTTCGCCGTGAGGAGTGAGAACCCGTGATCCGGATCGTCCTGGCCGACGACCATCCCGTGGTACGGGAGGGCCTGCGCGCCATGCTGAGCGCCGAGCCGGACCTGGAGGTGGTGGCGGACGCGGCCAGCGGTCCGCAGGCGGAGGCGCTGGCGGCCGAACTACGGCCCGACATCGTGCTGATGGACCTCAGGATGCCGGGCGGCGGGGGCGTCGAGTCCATCGTGCGGATGGCCGAGTCCGGGCTGACGTGCCGGGTGATCGTCCTGACGACGTACGAGACGGACCGGGACATCCTGCGGGCCGTGGAGGCGGGGGCCGCGGGCTATCTGCTCAAGGACCTGGCCCGGGGCGAACTGGCCGCCGCGGTACGGGCCGCGGCGCGCGGCGAGACCGTACTGGCGCCGTCGGTGGCGGCCCGGCTGGTGGACCGGCTGCGGACCAGACCGGAGCGCCCTCGGCTGTCGGAGCGGGAGGTCGCGGTGCTGCGGCTGGTGGCCGAGGGCTGCACCAACGCCGAGATCGGGCGGGAGTTGTTCATCGGGGAGTCCACGGTGAAGACCCATCTGCTGCGGATCTTCGGCAAGCTGGGCGTGGCCGACCGGACGGCGGCGGTGACCACCGCGATGCGCGACGGGCTGTTGTGACGTTCACGTTCGCGTGGTCCCCACGGGCGCGGGGAGCGGGGCCGGACGGCGGTGTGCCGTCCGGCCCGCCGGTCACCCGAGCCGTGCCTCCAGCTCCGCCACGATCTCGTTCACACTGACGGGCTGCTGCTCGCCGGACGCCATGTCCTTGAGCTGGACGACGCCCTCCGCCAGGTCGCGCTCGCCGAGCACGAGGGCGTACCGCGCGCCGGAACGGTTGGCCGCCTTCATCGCGGCCTTGAGTCCCTTCGCGCCATAGGAGAAGTCCGCCGCGACGCCCACCTTGCGCAGCTCGGTCACCTTGCCGAACAGCACGCGCCGCGCCTCGTCCCCGAGCGGGACGGCGAACACACTGGTCGGGGCGGGCAGGTCGAGCGCGATGTCCTCCGCCTCCAGGGCCAGCACCGTGCGGTCGACGCCGAGGGCCCAGCCGACCGACGGGAGCGCCGGGCCGCCGATCATCTCCGACAGGCCGTCGTAGCGTCCGCCGCCGCCGACCGCTGACTGCGAGCCCAGGCCGTCGTGCACGAACTCGAAGGTGGTGCGCGTGTAGTAGTCCAGGCCGCGCACCAGCTTCGGGTCGTCCTCGAAGGCCACGCCCGCCGCGGTGATCAGCTCACGGACCTCCTCGTGGTACGTCTTGCAGGCGTCGCACAGGTAGTCGCGCAGCAGCGGCACGCCCGCCAGCTGCTGCTGCACCGACTCGCGCTTGTCGTCGAGCACCCGCAGCGGGTTGATCTCGATGCGGCGGCGGGTGTCCTCGTCCAGGTCGAGGGCGCGCAGGAACTCCTGGAGCGCTGCCCGGTACACCGGCCGGCACTCCCGGTCGCCCAGGCTGTTGAGCAGGATCCGGAACTGCCGCAGCCCCAGCGAGCGGTACGCCTGGTCCGCCAGGATGATCAGCTCGGCGTCGAGCGCCGGGTCCTCGGCGCCGATCGCCTCGGCGCCGACCTGGGAGAAGTGCCGGTAACGGCCCTTCTGCGGGCGCTCGTAGCGGTAGTACGAGCCGGAGTACCAGAGCTTGACCGGGAGGTTGCCGGCCTTGTGCAGGTTGGCCTCGAGTGCCGCGCGCAGCACGGACGCCGTGCCCTCGGGGCGCAGGGCGAGCCGGTCGCCGCCCTTGGTCTCGAAGGCGTACATCTCCTTCGTCACGATGTCGGTGGACTCGCCGACACCGCGCGCGAAGAGTTCCGCGTTCTCGAAACCGGGCGTTTCGATGTAGCCGTAGCCGGAGTTGCGCAGGGGCGCGGCGATCGCCTCGCGGACGGCCAGGTACTTGGCGCTCTCCGGTGGGATCAGGTCGTACGTGCCCTTGGGGGCGGTGAAGGTGCTCACGAAGGTCTCTCGTCACATTCCTCGTCGGGGAGCGTCGGCACGCGCTCCCGGGCCGGCGGCCACCTGCCGCAGATACGGATTGGTGCCGCGCTCCTGGCCGATGGTCGTCTGGGGGCCGTGGCCGGACAGCACCACGGTCGAGTCGTCGAGCGGCAGGCACACGCGGGCCAGCGAGTCGAGCATCTCGGCCATGTCACCGCCGGGCAGGTCGGTGCGTCCGATGGAGCCGGCGAAGAGCAGATCGCCCGAGAAGAACACCGGCGGGACGTCCGCCGACTCGGGCATCCGGAAGGTCACCGACCCCTTGGTATGGCCCGGCGCGTGCGCCACGGCCAGCTCGAGACCGGCCAGTTCCAGCGTCACCCCGTCCGTCAGCTCCTTGACGTCGTCCGGCTCCCCCACGGTCAGCTCGCCCATCAGGGGCATGCCGATGGAGCGGCCGAGCGCCTTCTCGGGGTCGCTCATCATGTACCGGTCCTCGGGGTGGATCCAGGCGGGCACGTCGTGCGCGCCGCACACCGGGACGACCGAGGCCACATGGTCGATATGACCGTGGGTGAGGACGACGGCGACGGGCTTGAGCCGATGCTTGCTGAGCGCTTCCTCGACTCCTGGGGCGGCCTGGTGGCCCGGGTCGATGATCACGCACTCCTCGCCGGCGGCGGGGGCGACGAGATAACAGTTCGTCCCCCAGGCCCCGGCGGGGAACCCGGCAATGAGCACGATCGTCCTTCGTTGTGTCGATTACGGGCGGCTTCCGCTGTCGTCAGAGCCTACCGGCGCTGCCGTTTCCTCAGCTAACCCATATACGGTACGGGGCTACACGCAGCGGTCGGCTCACAGGACACACGCGTACCGGTCGACACACGACACGCATGAGGAGAGAACCCGGTGGTCAGCCAGGAGCAGCGGCGGCGTCAGCTCGCCCGGGAGAAGTTCTTGCGGCAGCAGCAGCGGCGTACGTCCGCGCGGCGCAAGGCACGGATGCGGAACTCCGTGATCGCGTCGGTACTCGGCGTGGTCGTCATCGGCAGCCTCGCGCTGTACACGACCGGAGTGCTCAAGAACGACGACGACAAGGCCAACGCGAACGCCGAGGTGACGCCCAGCGCCTCGGCCACCGGCAAGGCGTCCGACCCCTGCGAGAAGGCCGCCAAGGGGTCGGTGGAGAAGCTCAGCTGGAAGAAGGAGCCGGCGATCACGATCGACAAGTCGGCCGACTACACCATGAAGCTGGCGACGACGTGCGGTGACATCGGCCTCGCGCTGAAGACCTCGGCGGCGCCGCACACCGTCAACTCGTTCAACTTCCTCGCCGGCAAGGGCTACTTCGACCACACCAAGTGCCACCGGCTCACCACGAACGGCATCTACGTGCTGCAGTGCGGCGACCCGACGGGCACCGGCAGCGGCGGTCCCGGCTACACGATCCCGGACGAGAACCTGAAGGACAAAAGCCTGAAGAACAACGTGTACCCGGCGGGCACGGTCGCGATGGCGAACACCGGCCAGGCGCACACCGGCGGCAGCCAGTTCTTCCTGGTGTACCAGGACAGCCAGTTGCCGCCCAGCTACACACCGTTCGGAACCATCGACGAGGCAGGATTGAAGGTGCTCAAGGAGATCGCCGCCGCCGGCGAGAACACGGGCGCCGGCGACGGTGCTCCGAACGCGACCGTCGTGATCAACAAGGCGACGGTCACGAAGTCCTGACGCATACGACGGCCCACTGCGGAATTTCGGTCGCGCGGGATGCGGACAGGCCACCCGCCGGTCGCCTATGTTGGCCGTGACGAAACTGTGGACGATGCCCGGGGGTGCACAAGCCCTGCGCAGGCATCATGTGGAGGAGGCGCTGTGAGCAGCGACCCGTGGGGCCGCGTCGACGAGACGGGGACCGTGTACGTGCGTACGGCCGACGGCGAGCAGGTCGTCGGTTCCTGGCAGGCCGGCTCCCCCGAGGAGGCGCTGGCCTACTTCGAGCGCAAGTACGAGGGCCTGGTCGTCGAAATCGGCCTCCTCGAAAAGCGAGTGCAGACCACCGACCTGTCGGCGAAGGACGCCCGTACCGCGATCGACCACCTCCGCGAGCAGGTGGACGCGCATCATGCGGTGGGCGACCTGGAGACGCTGCGGGCCCGGCTGGACACGCTCGTGGCGACGGTGGATGCCCGCCGTGAGGAGCGCAAGGCGCAGCGGGCCAAGCAGACCGACGAGGCCCGCAGGTCCAAGGAGGAGCTGGTCGCCGAGGCCGAGCAGCTGGCGCAGTCCGACCAGTGGCGGGCCGCCGGTGAGCGGCTGCGCGCCCTGGTGGACACCTGGAAGGGCCTGCCGCGGCTCGACCGCAAGTCGGACGACGAGCTGTGGCACCGCTTCTCCCACGCCCGGTCGGCGTTCTCCAAGCGTCGCAAGGCGCACTTCGCGCAGTTGGACGCGCAGCGCGAGGACGCCCGCAAGGCCAAGGAGCGGCTGGTCGCCGAGGCCGAGTCGCTGTCCGACTCGACGGACTGGGGTCCGACGGCGGCCCGCTACCGCGAGCTGATGGCGGAGTGGAAGGCCGCGGGCCGCGCCCAGCGCGAGCACGAGGACGACCTGTGGAACCGCTTCCGCGGTGCGCAGGACGTGTTCTTCGCCGCCCGCAGTTCGGTGTTCGCGGAGCGTGACGCCGAGCAGGCGGAGAACCTGAAGCTGAAGGAGGAGCTGGCCGAGGAGGCCGAGAAGCTGCTGCCGATCAGCGATCTCAAGGCCGCCCGCGCCGCCTTCCGCTCGATCAACGAGCGCTGGGAGGCCATCGGTCATGTGCCGCGCGACGCGCGCCCCCGGGTCGAGGGCCGGATGCACACGGTCGACCGGGCGATCCAGGAGGCCGAGGAGAGCGAGTGGCGCCGGACCAACCCGGAGGCACGCGCGCGTGCCGAGGGCCTGACCGGTCAGCTCCAGGCCGCTGTGGACAAGCTGAAGGGCCAGATCGAGCAGGCTCGGGCACAGGGCAACGCGTCCAGGGCCGACAAGCTCGAACGGGAGCTGGAGGGCCGCCAGGCACTCCTTGACCAGGCGCTGAAGGGCCTACAGGAGTTCGGCGGCTGACACCTGCCCCGTCCCGCTTCTCCCGTCACACGTCAGGGGCCCCGTACACGGCGTACGGGGCCCCTGACGTTCCGCGGGGCCGGTCCGCGGGCCGCGTCACCTGCTGCGGGCCGACGTCACCCGGTACACGTCGTAGACGCCCTCCACGCCCCGCACGGCCTTCAGGACGTGCCCGAGGTGTTTCGGGTCGCCCATCTCGAAGGTGAAGCGGGAGGTGGCGACGCGGTCGCGGGAGGTCTGGACGGCCGCGGAGAGGATGTTGACGTGCTGGTCGGACAGGACCCGGGTGACGTCCGACAGCAGCCGGGAGCGGTCCAGGGCCTCGACCTGGATGGCGACGAGGAAGACCGAGGACTGGGTGGGTGCCCACTCGACCTCCAGGATCCGCTCGGGCTCGCGGGACAGCGACTCCACGTTGACGCAGTCGCTGCGGTGCACCGAGACGCCGCTGCCGCGCGTGACGAAGCCGATGATCGGGTCGCCGGGTACCGGTGTACAGCAGCGGGCCAGCTTGACCCACACATCCTCGACGCCCTTGACGACCACGCCCGGATCGGCGCTGGAGCGGCGCTTGCGGCCCCGGCCGCGCGAGGGCGGCACGCTCTCGTCGATCTCCTCGGTGGCCGCCTCCTCGCCGCCGAGCGCCTGCACCAGTTTCTGCACCACGTTCTGCGCGGAGACGTGTCCCTCGCCGATCGCCGCGTACAGCGCGGAGATGTCCGGGTAGCGCATCTCGTGCGCGAGCGTGACGAGCGAGTCGCCGGTCAGGATCCGCTGGATCGGCAGGTTCTGCTTGCGCATCGCGCGGACGATGGCGTCCTTGCCCTGCTCGATCGCCTCGTCGCGGCGCTCCTTGGAGAACCAGGCGCGGATCTTGTTGCGGGCACGCGGCGACTTGACGAAGCCCAGCCAGTCGCGGGAGGGTCCGGCGCCCGGCGCCTTGGAGGTGAAGACCTCCACCAGATCGCCGTTGTCCAGGGTAGATTCGAGCGGTACGAGGCGGCCGTTGACCCGCGCTCCTATGGTGCGGTGGCCCACCTCGGTGTGCACCGCGTACGCGAAGTCGACCGGGGTGGCGCCGGCGGGCAGCGCGATGACGTCGCCCTTGGGTGTGAAGACGAAGACCTCGTTGCGGGACAGGTCGAAACGCAGCGACTCCAGGAACTCGCCCGGGTCCTCGGTCTCCTTCTGCCAGTCCAGCAACTGCCGCAGCCACGCCATGTCGTTGATGGCGGCGGATTCCTTGCCGGACTTGCCTGCGGGCTTGGGCACATCGGTGCGGACCTTGGAGGCGCCGGCGACGGCCTCCTGCTTGTACTTCCAGTGCGCGGCGATGCCGTACTCGGCGCGGCGGTGCATGTCGAAGGTGCGGATCTGCAGTTCGACGGGCTTGCCGTTGGGGCCGATCACCGTCGTGTGCAGCGACTGGTACATGTTGAACTTGGGCATCGCGATGTAGTCCTTGAAGCGCCCCGGAACCGGGTTCCAGCGGGCGTGGACGGTGCCCAGCGCCGCGTAGCAGTCGCGGACGGTGTCCACCAGGACGCGGATGCCCACCAGGTCGTAGATCTCCGCGAAGTCACGGCCGCGGACGATCATCTTCTGGTAGACGCTGTAGTAGTGCTTGGGCCGGCCGGTGACGGTCGCCTTGATCCGGGCGGCGCGCAGATCGGCCTGGACCTCGTCGGTCACTATGGCGAGATACTCGTCCCGCTTGGGCGCGCGCTCGGCGACCAGCCGGACGATCTCGTCGTACATCTTGGGGTAGAGGATCGCGAAGGCCAGGTCCTCCAGCTCCCACTTGATGGTGTTCATGCCCAGCCGGTGGGCGAGCGGCGCGTAGATCTCCAGCGTCTCGCGCGCCTTCTTCTCCTGCTTCTCCCGCTTGAGGTAGCGCATCGTGCGCATGTTGTGCAGACGGTCGGCGAGCTTGATGACCAGGACGCGCGGGTCCTTGGCCATGGCGACGACCATCTTGCGCACGGTCTCGGCCTGCGCGGCCTCGCCGAACTTGACCTTGTCCAGCTTGGTGACGCCGTCGACGAGGAGGGCGACCACGTCGCCGAAGTCACGGCGCAGGTCGTCGAGGCCGTACTCGGTGTCCTCGACGGTGTCGTGCAGCAGGCCCGCCATCAAGGTGGCCGGGTCCATGCCCAGTTCGGCGAGGATGGTGGTCACGGCGAGCGGATGCGTGATGTACGGGTCGCCGCTCTTGCGTTTCTGACCGCGGTGCCAGCGCTCGGCGACCTGGTAGGCGCGTTCGATCTGGCGCAGGGTGGCGTTCTCGATCTTGGCGTCGTTGCTGCGCACTATCCGCAGCAGCGGCTCCAGGACCGGGTTGTACGGGTTGGCACGCTGCACGCCGAGCCGGGCGAGGCGGGCGCGGACGCGGTTGGAGGAGCCGGAGCGGGCCGGCTGGCCGGTGCCGGGACGGACCGCGGGAGGGGCGGGCTTGGGGCGCACGGGCTCGATCGACTGGTCGACCGGCGCGGACTGGGCGTGCTCGACCGGCCCGCGGGTGTCCTTCTTGGCGGGCAGCGCGGGCTTCGCCGCGGGCGCCGAGGCGGACTCGGGCTTGGCGGCGGTCAGTGGCTGGGCCTCATCTGGCAAGAGGACTCCTCGTGCGCGATCCGGGTCCCCCGGTCAGGCTCCGGAGACCCCATGGTATCGATTGCGGGCTTCGGCATCGCCTCGAGACCGAAGTGCGGACCGTCTGCTCGATGAACGCAGGAGGCGGGCGCCGGATTCCTCCGGGCCCGCCTCTGCGGTGTCCCACGGGTGTCACGGGGGTGTCCCCCGGTGTCCGCACGGGTTGCGCGCTGCCGCGTACGCCCCCCGGCGGCCGTGCTCAGAGCTGGAGCAGTGCCTCCAGCGGAGCCCCGTCCAGGGCCTGTTCCAGCCGGGCCCGGCCGCCCAGGAAGCCCAGTTCCATCAGCACCGCGACGCCCGAGACCTCGGCGCCTGCCCGCTGGATGAGCTGGATCGCGGCCTGAGCGGTGCCGCCCGTGGCGAGGACGTCGTCGACGATCAGGATGCGGTCGGCCGTGGTCAGATCCTCGGCGTGCACCTCGATCTCGGCCGAGCCGTACTCCAGGTCGTACGCCTGGCGCAGGGTGGCGCCGGGGAGCTTGCCGGCCTTGCGGACGGGGACGAAGCCGAGGCCCGCGCGGACGGCGACCGGGGCGCCCAGGATGAAGCCCCGGGCCTCCAGGCCGACGATCTTGGTGGCGCCGGTGGCAGCGGCGATGTCGGCCAGCGCGTCGGTGAGGGCCGTGAATGCCGCCGGGTCCGCCAGGAGCGGGGTGATGTCCTTGAACATCACGCCCTGCTCCGGGTAGTCGGCCACGTCGCGGATGCGGCTGAGCAGCAGTTCCCGGATGTCGGTCATCGACGCTTCCCCGAGGGTCGGCCGCGGCCCCGGTTGCGGGAGGCGGGCTGGTTGCGCGGTCCCACCACGGCGTGTGCGGCGTCCTCGGAAGCGTCGTCGGGCGCGGGCCGGTTCGCCGCCAGGTCCTCCTCGGCCACGGCCTGGGCCCGCTTGGCCTTGACCCGCTTTCTGAGGGCCTTCATCTGCGGCTCGCGTTCCTTGAGGTCGGCGACGAGCGGGGTGGCGATGAAGATCGAGGAGTACGCACCGGCCGCGAGGCCGACGAACAGCGACAGCGAGATGTCGTTGAGCGTGCCGGCGCCGAGGAAGCCGCCGCCGATGAACAGCAGGCCCGCGACCGGCAGCAGCGCGACCACCGTGGTGTTGACGGAGCGGACCAGGGTGCCGTTGATCGACTGGTTGGCGATCTCGCTGTAGGTGAAGCGAGTCTGCTTCGTGATGTCCTTCGTCTGCTCCTTGAGGCTGTCGAAGACGACGACCGTGTCGTACAGCGAGTAACCGAGGATGGTCAGCAGACCGATGATCGTGCCGGGCGTGACCTCGAAGCCGACCAGGGCGTAGATGCCGGTCGTGATGGTGATGTCGTGGATCAGCGCGACGAGCGCCGCGATGGCCATCCGCCACTCGAAGGCGATGGCCAGGTAGATCACGACGAGCACCATGAAGATCGCCAGGCCCTCCCAGGCCTTGTTGGCGATCTGTTCGCCCCAACTGGGGCCGACCAGGTCGGCGTTGATGGTCTCCGGGTTGACCTTGAAGTCGTGGGCGAGGGCGGCCTTGACCTCGTCGGACTTCTGGGTGTCCATGCCCGCGATCTGGATGCGCAGACCGCCGGTGCCGAGCTTTTGCACGACCGCCTCGTGGTCGGCCGCGTCCTTCGCGAACTCCTCGGCCTGCGTCACGGAGACACTGGTCTTCGGAGTGGTGAAGACGGCACCGCCCTGGAAGTCGATGCCCATGTTCAGGCCGCGCACCGCCAGGCCGACGATGGCCGTGATGGTGATCAGGATCGAGATGCCGTACCAGAGCTTGCGGTGGCCGACGAAGTCGTAGCTGATCTCGCCGCGGTGCAGTCGGGCGCCGAGGTTGCCGAGTTTCGACATCGCTCACGCTTCCTTCGGGTCGACAGAGCCGGCGGCAGGACCGGCGGGACGGCGGGTGCGGCGCAGCGGTGGCTTGGCACCCAGGCTCTTCGGGTCGAGTCCGGACCACTTGTGGCCCTGGGCGAAGAACTTCCGGCGGGCGAGGATGGTCATCAGCGGCTTGGTGAAGAAGAAGACGACGACGACGTCGAGCACGGTGGTCAGACCCAGCGTGAACGCGAAGCCCTGGACCTTGCCGACGGTCACGATGAACAGCACCGCGGCGGCGAGGAACGACACGAAGTCGGAGACCAGGATGGTGCGCCGGGCCCGCGGCCAGCCGCGTTCGACGGCCGGACGCAGCGAGCGTCCCTCGCGGATCTCGTCCCGGATGCGTTCGAAGAACACGATGAACGAGTCCGCCGTGATACCGATCGCGACGATCGCGCCGCAGACCGCCGGCAGGTTGAGCGCGAAGCCGATCGTCGGGCCGAGCAGCGACATGATCACGTAGGTGAGGGCCGCGGAGACCAGCAGCGAGGCGATGGCCACGAGCGCGAGGCCGCGGTAGTAGACCACCAGGTAGATGACGACCAGGGCGAGGCCGATCGCGCCGGCGAGCAGACCGGCGTGCAGCTGCTCACCGCCGAGCGCGGCGGTCACCGTGGTCACGCTCTGCTCCTTGAAGGACAGCGGGAGCGCGCCGTACGACAGCATGTTGGCGAGGCTCTGGGCCTCTTCCTGGGTGAAGCTGCCGGAGATCTCCGCCTGGCCGCCGCTGATGGACTGGCTGACGTACGGGCTGGAGACGACGTCGCCGTCGAGGACGATGCCGAACTGGTTCTGCGGGGAGGACTTCTTGGCGAGCTGGCCGGTGATGTCGGCGAACTTCTTCGCTCCGGTGGAGTTGAAGTTCATCTGGACCTGCCAGCCAGCCGCGGTCTGCGTGTCGAAGACCGCCTGCGCCTTCTTGACCTCGGTGCCGTCGACGGCGGCCGGGCCGAGCAGGTACTTGTACCAGGCACCGCTGATCTCGCCGCAGGCCACGGTCGACTCGGACGGCTTGGCCTTCTTGCCCGCGGTGGCCCGGTCGGCCGACTTGGAGCAGTCCAGCTTGGCGTACTGGTCCTCCAGCTTGCCGCCGGAGGAGCCGGTGCCGCTGGCCGAGGGGCTGGCGGAGTCCGTCGTGCTCGGGGTCGCGGACGGCGTGGCGTCGGCCTTCAGCGCGTCCGTGACGGCCCGTCCCTGGGAGGTCGCGGAGGTCGAGGGCGACGCCGAGGAGGAGGACGAGGACGCCTTCTCGTCCGCCGACGCGCTGCTCGACGGCGACGGGGAGGCGCTGCCGCCCGCGGAGCCGCTGGGCGAAGGGCTCGGCGAGGCGGCGGCGCCGCTGGCCTCACTGGCAAGGACCGGGCGGAAGTACAGCTTCGCGGTGGTGCCGACCTGCTGGCGGGCCTCTTCGGAGTTGGTGCCCTTGGGGATGTTGACGATGATGTTGCTCGTCCCCTGGGTCTGCACCTCCGCCTCGGAGACACCGAGGCCGTTGACACGGCGGTTCATGATGTCGACCGCGGTGTCCATGTTGGCCTTGTTGATCGCGGACCCCTGGTCGGCCTTCGCCTGGAGCGTGATGCTCGTGCCGCCGGCAAGGTCGATGCCGAGACGTGGGGTGGTGTGCCCGGAGGCGAACATGCCCCCGGTGAGCGCCACGATGGCGATCAGGATGAGGGCCAGCGAGCGCCCCGGCTTGCCCGGGGCACTCGCGCTCCGGCCCTTCTTAGGTGCTGCCACCTTCTCGTACTCCCTCTCGGGCCGCCCCGCGCCGGATGGGCGCGGCGGCGGCCATGACGTGGTTCGGTACCCCCTGCGAGGAGCACACGGCGTGGGACGTGCGAGCCGGAACCGCGCGCCCCTCGACGTGTCTACTTCGCTTCGGAGCCGCCTTCGGCCTTCTTCGCCTCGTCGTCCGCCGTCGGCTCCGCGTCCGTCTTCGGCTCGGCGTCCGTCTTCGCGTCCGTCTTCGGCTCGGCGTCCGTCTTCGCGTCGTCGTCCGTCTTCGCGTCCGCGGCCGGCTCCTCGGCCGCGTCCTTCTTGCCGAGGTCGACGGCCTGGTCGGAGGCGGCAGCGTCGGCGGGCCCGTCGTGCTCGGTGAGGGAGGAGGCGTCGTCCGGGACGATGTCGGCGTCGGACTTCAGTTCGTGCTCGATGCCGTGCACGATGCGGTTGTACTCGTCGTCGGTGAGGACGGCACCGATGGAGTTCTTCGCGAAGAGGAGTTCGACGCCCGGACCGGCGTCGAGGAGGACCGTCTCCTCGTTCACCTCCTTGACCGTCGCGTACATCCCCCCGATCGTGCGGACGCCGGAACCGGGCTGCATCTGGTTCCGCATGTCACTGGCCTGCTGCTGCTTCTTCTTGGCCGAACGCGTCATCAGGAACATGGCCGCGATGAGCACGATGAACGGGAGGAGGGTCAAGGTATTCACGGGACGGGGTTTCCTTCGCACGACCGCGGCGGACAGCGGCCTGGTGGCTGGGGGTGTGGACGGCGCCGCCCGCAAGGGCGGCATCGGCGGAGTCTAGGCGAGTCCGCGCGCATGGAACAACGCTCAGCATGGCACCTGGGTTCCTGCCCCGGCCAGTGCGCTCGCCGTCACGCCCCGAACAGGTCCTGTTGTCCCTTTCCCGCCGCCGCCGAGCGGGGCGGGGTGAGGCCGAGATGCGCCCATGCGGCGGGCGTGGCGATCCGGCCGCGCGGTGTACGGGCCAGCAGGCCCTCACGGACCAGGAACGGCTCGGCGACCTCCTCGACCGTCTCGCGCTCCTCCCCCACCGCCACGGCCAGGGTGGACAGGCCGACCGGGCCGCCGCCGAACAGCTTCAGCAGGGCCTTAAGGACGGCGCGGTCGAGGCGGTCGAGGCCGCGGGCGTCGACCTCGTAGACGGCGAGGGCCGCTTGGGCGATCTCGCGCGTGATGAAGCCGTCGGCCTTGACCTGCGCGTAGTCCCGGACGCGGCGCAGCAGCCGGTTGGCGATGCGGGGCGTGCCGCGCGAGCGGCCGGCGATCTCGGCGGCGCCCTCGGGCTCGATCTCGACGTCGAGCAGCCGGGCCGAACGGTGCACGACGCGCTCCAGTTCGACGGGCTCGTAGAACTCCATGTGGGCGGTGAAGCCGAAGCGGTCGCGCAGCGGAGGCGGCAGCAGGCCCGCGCGCGTGGTGGCACCCACCAGGGTGAACGGGGGCAGTTCGAGCGGGATGGCGGTGGCGCCGGGGCCCTTGCCGACGATGACGTCGACCCGGAAGTCCTCCATCGCCATGTAGAGCATCTCCTCGGCGGGCCGGGACATGCGGTGGATCTCGTCGAGGAACAGCACCTCGCCCTCCTGGAGGGAGGAGAGGATCGCGGCGAGGTCGCCGGCGTGCTGGATGGCGGGACCGCTGGTGATGCGGATCGGGGCGCCCATCTCCGCCGCGATGATCATCGACAGGGTGGTCTTGCCCAGGCCGGGGGCGCCGGAGAGCAGCACATGGTCGGCGGTGGCGCCACGCGCGCGTGCGGCGCGCAGAACGAGGTCGAGCTGCTCGCGGACCTTCTCCTGGCCGATGAACTCGCCCAGGTCCTTGGGGCGCAGGGCGGCCTCGACGGCCTGGTCCTCGCGGTCGGCGACCGAGCCCACCAGCCGCTCCGCGGCGGGGTCGCCCAGCCCCTCGGGGGCGGGGGTGCCGGTCGTGTCGTCCCAGTTCACTGAGGTCTCCTAGCTGCGACTCGGGGCGCAGGCGGTCAGCGGGCGCGGTTGAGGGTCTGGAGGGCGGCCTTCAGCAGCAGTCCGACCTGGGGGACGCCGTCGGCCGCCTCGGCCTGCGGGGTCACGGCGGCGACCGCCTCGTCGGCCTCGCGGGTCGCGTACCCGAGGCCGATCAGGGCGGCGTACAGCTGGTCGCGCCAGCCCTGGCTGACCGGGGCGCCGACGGCCGGGGCGCCGACCGGCTCGCCGAGCCGGTCCTTCAGCTCCAGCAGCAGCTTCTGCGCGCCCTTCTTGCCGATGCCGGGGACGGCGACGAGCGCCCTCTCGTCGCCCGTGGCGACCGCCCGGCGCAGCGCGTCGGGGGTGTGCACCGCCAGCATGGCCTGGGCGAGCCGGGGTCCGACACCGCTGGCGGTCTGGAGCAGTTCGAAGACCTGGCGCTCGTCGTCGTCCACGAAGCCGTACAGGGTCAGCGAGTCCTCACGCACCACGAGGGAGGTGGCGAGCTTGGCGGGCTGTCCCACGCGCAGCGTGGAGAGCGTGTTCGGCGTGCACTGGACGGCCATGCCGACGCCGCCCACCTCGACCACGGCGGTGTCCGGAGCGAGTGCGGCGACCGTGCCGCTCACGAAGGCGATCATGCCGTACGGCCTTTCGGTGCTTTGGCTGCGTGCAGGGCCACGGCCTGCTGGAGTCGGTTCTGCGCGGGGGCGCGCCAGATGTGGCAGATGGCCAGGGCGAGGGCGTCGGCCGCGTCGGCGGGCTTCGGCGGCGCGTCGAGCCGCAGCAGCCGGGTGACCATGGCGCCGACCTGCGCCTTGTCGGCGCGGCCGGTGCCGGTGACGGCGGCCTTGACCTCGCTGGGGGTGTGCAGGGCGACCGGGATGCCCCGGCGGGCCGCGCAGAGCATGGCGACGGCGCTGGCCTGGGCCGTGCCCATCACGGTGCGCACATTGTGCTGGCTGAAGACGCGCTCCACGGCGACGCACTCGGGGCGGTGTTCGTCGAGCCAGTCCTCGATGCCCCGCTCCACGGCGACCAGCCGGTGGGCCGGCTCCGCGTCCGCGGGGGTGCGGACGACACCGACGCCGAGCATCGTGAGCGGGCGCCCCGCGACGCCCTCGACCACCCCGATGCCGCAGCGGGTCAGCCCCGGGTCCACCCCCAGCACGCGCACGCGCCCCTCCCATCGATCTGCTGTTCGTGCAGGCTATCGGGTGCCACCGACAACGCCCCGCAAAGGGACGGGCCGACGGGTGTGTCCCGTCGGCCCGTTCGCCCGTGCAGTCCGTGGCGGCGTTACGCGTCGACCTTCTCCATGACCTCGTCGCTGACGTCGAAGTTGGCGAAGACGTTCTGCACGTCGTCGCTGTCCTCCAGCGCGTCGATCAGCTTGAAGATCTTCTTGGCGCCCTCCTCGTCCAGTTCGACCTGCATGGTCGGGACGAAGTTGGCCTCGGCGGAGTCGTAGTCGATCCCGGCGTCCTGGAGTGCGCTGCGGACCGCGACCAGGTCGGTGGCCTCGCTGAGCACCTCGAAGGACTCACCGAGGTCGTTGACCTCCTCGGCGCCCGCGTCCAGGACGGCACCGAGCACGTCGTCCTCGCCAAGATCGCCCTTGGGGACGATGACGACACCCTTGCGGTGGAACAGGTACGACACGGAGCCGGGGTCGGCCATGGAGCCGCCGTTGCGGGTCATGGCGACGCGGACGTCGGAGGCGGCGCGGTTGCGGTTGTCGGTGAGGCACTCGATGAGCACCGCGACACCGTTGGGGCCGTAGCCCTCGTACATGATCGTCTCGTAGTCGGCGCCGCCGGCCTCCAGGCCCGCGCCGCGCTTGACGGCGGAGTCGATGTTCTTGTTCGGGACCGACTGCTTCTTCGCCTTCTGGATGGCGTCGTACAGAGTCGGGTTGCCCTCCGGGTCGGCGCCGCCCATCCGCGCCGCGACCTCGATGTTCTTGATCAGCTTCGCGAAGAGCTTGCCGCGCTTGGCATCGATCACGGCCTTCTTGTGCTTCGTCGTGGCCCATTTAGAGTGGCCGGACATCTGCCTGTCTCCTTCGCGTAACCCATCTCTGCAACGAACGCCAGCGATCCTACAAGGACTCCGCCGCGCGGTTCGCGTGCACCATGTCGACGAACAGGGCGTGCACACGGTGGTCGCCGGTCAGTTCTGGGTGGAACGACGTGGCGAGCGCGTTGCCCTGCCGGACCGCGACGATGTGACCCTCGTGTTCGGCCAGCACCTCGGCCGCCGCGCCGACGGACTCCACCCAGGGGGCGCGGATGAAAACGCCCTCTACAGGATCGCCCGCGATCCCCGCGACGTCGACCGCCGCCTCGAAGGACTCGTTCTGGCGTCCGAAGGCGTTGCGGCGCACGATCATGTCGATCCCGCCGACCGTCTCCTGGCCCGAGCGCGGATCGAGGATCTTGTCGGCGAGCATGATCATGCCCGCGCAGGTGCCGTAGACCGGCATGCCGTCCCGCACGCGCGCGCGGAGCGGATCCATCAGGCCGAAGAGGACGGCGAGCTTGGAGATGGTCGTGGACTCACCGCCGGGCAGGACCAGCCCGTCCACCCCGGAGAGTTCCTCGGGGCGCCGCACCGGCCTGGCCGCGGCGTCGGCCGCGGCCAGGGCGACGAGGTGCTCCCGTACGTCGCCCTGGAGGGCCAGGACGCCGATGACAGGAGTGTTCATGGGTCACCAGCCGCGGTTGGCGTAGCGCTCGGTCTCGGGGAGGGTGTCGCAGTTGATGCCGACCATGGCCTCGCCGAGGTTGCGGGAGGCGTCCGCGATGATCTTCGGGTCGTCGTAGAAGGTGGTGGCCTTCACGATGGCGGCCGCGCGCTTGGCCGGGTCACCGGACTTGAAGATGCCGGAGCCGACGAAGACGCCCTCGGCGCCGAGCTGGCGCATCAAGGCGGCGTCGGCCGGGGTCGCCACGCCGCCCGCGGAGAACAGCACGACGGGGAGCTTGCCGAGTTGGGCGACCTCCTTGACCAGCTCGTACGGGGCGCGCAGCTCCTTGGCGGCGGCGTACAGCTCGTGGTTGTCGTAGCCGCGCAGCCGGGCGATCTCGTTCTTGATCTGGCGCAGATGACGGACGGCCTCGACGACGTTGCCGGTGCCGGCCTCGCCCTTGGAGCGGATCATCGCGGCGCCCTCGGCGATGCGGCGCAGGGCCTCGCCGAGGTTGGTGGCGCCGCACACGAACGGCGTGGTGAAGGCCCACTTGTCGGAGTGGTTGACCTCGTCGGCCGGGGTGAGGACCTCGGACTCGTCGATGTAGTCCACGCCGAGGGACTGCAGCACCTGGGCCTCGACGAAGTGGCCGATGCGCGACTTGGCCATCACGGGGATCGAGACGGCGTCGATGATGCCCTCGATCATGTCCGGGTCGGACATGCGGGCCACGCCGCCGTCCTTGCGGATGTCGGCCGGGACCCGCTCCAGGGCCATGACGGCGACGGCGCCCGCGTCCTCGGCGATCTTCGCCTGCTCCGGCGTGACGACGTCCATGATCACGCCGCCCTTGAGCTGCTCGGCCATGCCGCGCTTCACGCGGGCGGTGCCGGTCTCGGGGGCCTGGTTTTCGGGAAGCGTGGTGGACACGGGGTACCTCACTCGATGCAAGAGGGTTTCTGCCGCACTGAGGAAACGTGAACGGACCAGTCCACAGCAAGGGCCAATGGCAAGCCGGTGGATCGTTCTGCCCGCCCGGGACCGTGCGCCGGTGCGGAGCGCTCCGCTGTTGGTGCCGCGCCGTGCCGGTGTTTGTGCCAGGCCGCGCCGGTGTTTGTGCCGCGCCGTGCCGTCGGTCGGCTGCGGCGCCCTCGTGGCTGGTCGCGCAGTTCCTCGCGCCCCTTTGTCTTTGGGGCGCCGCTCAGCCAGCTCGGTCCACCAGGGCGGCGGGCGGCTCGTCGTCCATCTCGAAGGCCGGCGGGAAGGGCGCGTGGCCGGCCAGCCGGAACCAGCGGACCTTGCGGTGCTCACGCAGCCGGCGGGCCGCGCCCACGGCGTCGTTGTGGAAACGGCGGGCCATCGGCACCCTGCGCACCGCCTCGGTCAGCTCACGGGCCGCCGCCTCGCCGCCGGGAGCCCGGCGGACCTCCTCGACCTGCTGGGACTCGGCGAAGACGGCGCGCAGCGCCTGGCTCAGCTCGCTCTCGGCGACCTCCCGCTGCTCCTCCTCGGCCTGTCTGGCGGCGTGCGCGGCCTCGTACAGCACCATCGAGGCGGCCGGGTCCAGCACTTTGGAGGTCGCCAGTTCCTGGGCCACCGAGGCCCGGCGCAGCAGTTGGGCGTCGAGTGCGGCGCGGGCCGCGTCGATCCTGGAGTGCAGTCGGTCGAGGCGGCCGGCCGTCCAGCTCAGGTAGAGGCCGACGGCGACCAGGACGACGAGGATCCAGATGAGGGTTGCGGTCACGGCGGGCAAGGCTACCGGTGCGCTCCGCTGGGTCGGCCGGGGCTGGGGGTGCTGTTTCTCGCCGGGGCTGCCCAGGCTGGGGTTGCCGTCCCCGGGGGCTACCGCCCCCACACACCCGCCCAGGCCCGAACAGCCTTGTCCTCAAACGCCGGACAGGCTGACCATGACCGCCCGCCAGCGCACAACCCGCCAGGCTCAACCACGGTCCGCTGCTCCTCGCCGAGGCCCCCCGACTGGGAACGCCGCCGCCGGGAGCCACCGCCCCCACACCCCCACCCAAGCCCGAACAGCCTTGTCCTCAAACGCCGGACAGGCTGACCATGACCGCCCGCCAGCGCACAACCCGCCAGGCTCAGTCATGGTCCGGGACGAGGCGGGACCGGGTGCGCCACCACACCACCGCACCAACCGCCGCCACACCGACCACCGCCGCGCGGTCCGCCCGGATCGGTCGCCGTCGCGAGCCGAGCCGAAGCAGGCGCGCCACCGCGACACCGGCCCAGCCGACGCCGACGCGACCCCAACCCGGGAACACACCCCCGAGCGCCCCACCAACGCGCCGCAGCCACCACCTCGCGAGCCACTCGGCTCAGTCGCGGTCGCGGACGAGGCCGAAGCGGGCGCGTAGACCTGGGGGGCGTTCGTCGGTCGCCACCGCTGCCGTGCCCGTCGTCACCGTCTCGTAGACGGACAGGATGTCCGCGCCGACCGTGGACCAGTCGAAGCGGCGCACATGGGCGCTGCCGCGCTCGCGCAGTTCGGTGCGGCGTGCCGGGTCGGCGAGCAGGCGGACCGCCGCGTCGGCGAGCGCGTCGGCGTCCTCGTTGGCGAACAGTTCCCCGGCCGCGCCCTGGTCCAGGACCTGGGCGAAGGCGTCCAGGTCGGAGGCGAGGACGGGGGCGCCCGCCGACATCGCCTCGACCAGGATGATGCCGAAGCTCTCGCCGCCGGTGTTGGGCGCCACGTACAGGTCGATGCTGCGCAGGAAACGCGCCTTGTCCGCGTCGCTGATCATGCCGAGGAACTCGACCCGGGAGCGCAGCTCGGCGGGGAGCGTCTCGACGGCCTCCTCCTCGTCGCCGCGCCCGGCCACCAGCAGCCGGGTCCCCGGCCGCGCGCCGAGGATCTTCGGCAGGGCCTTCATCAGCACCGGCAGTCCCTTGCGCGGCTCGTCGATCCGGCCGATGAAGCCGATCGTGTCGCCCTGCCACTGCGGCTCGGGCTCGGCGCGGGCGAAGAAGTCGACGTCGACGCCGTTGGGGATCACCACCGCGTCCCCGCCCAGGTGCTCGACCAGCGTGCGCCGGGCGTACTCGCTCACCGCGATGCGCGCACTGATCTTCTCCAGCGCCGCCTGAAGGATCGAGTACGCGGCGATCATCGCCCGCGAGCGGGGGTTGGAGGTGTGGAAGGTGGCCACGATGGGGCCCTGTGCCGCCCAGCAGGTCAGCAGGCCCAGCGACGGCGATGTCGGCTCGTGGATGTGCACCACGTCGAAGGCGCCGTCGTGCAGCCACCGGCGTACCCGGGCGGCCGAGAGGAAACCGAAGTTCAGGCGGGCCACCGAGCCGTTGTAGGGCACGGGCACCGCGCGGCCGGCCGAAACGACGTACGGCGGCAGCGGGGTGTCGTCGTCGGCGGGCGCGAGGACGGAGACCTGGTGGCCGAGGCCGATGAAGTACTCGGCCAGATCCCGGATGTGGAACTGGACGCCGCCCGGCACGTCCCAGGAGTAGGGGCAGACGATGCCGATCCTCACGAAGCTCCCTCCGGCGGGTCCAGATCAGCGAGCCACAGGCGCTGCAGCATGTGCCAGTCCTCCGGATGCTCGGCGATCCCCGAGGCGTAGGCATCGGCCAGCGCCTGTGTCATGACAGACGTCTTCTCGGCCCGCGTACCTGTCTCGGGTACCTCGATCGGGGGATGGACCCGGCCCCGCATCACCGGAGAGTCGTCGTACCACAGGGTGACGGGCAGCAGCAGCGCGCCCGTCTGCTGGGCGAGCAGCGCCGGGCCCGCGGGCATCCGGGCCGGTTCACCGAAGAAGCCGACCCGCACGCCGGAGGCGGACAGGTCACGGTCGGCGACCAGGCAGACCAGGCCGCCGTCGCGCAGCCGCCGGGCCAGCGTGCCGAACGCGGAGCCGCCGCTGTGCGGCAGGACCTCCATGCCGAGGCCCTCGCGGTAGGCGACGAAGCGGTCGTAGAGCATCTCCGGTTTCAGGCGTTCGGCGACCGTGGTGAAGGGGGTGCCCAGCGCGGTGGTGACCCAGGCGCCCGCGAGGTCCCAGTTGGCCATGTGCGGCAGCGCGAGGACGACGCCCCGGCCGGCGGCGAGGCCGTCGGTCAGGTGGTGGATGTCCTTGGCGTCGAAGCCGTTGCTGATCCGCTCGTGGCTCCAGGCGGGCAGCCGGAAGGACTCCATCCAGTAGCGCAGGTAGGAGCGCATGCCCGCGCGCGACAGCTCGCCAAGGCGCTCGGGGGTCGCGTCGGGCAGCACGCGCGCGTAGTTGCTCTCCAGCCGTCGTACGCCCTTGCCGCGCCGCTTCCAGGCGAGGTCGGCCACGGTGCGGCCGAGCCGCACGGCGACCGGCTCGGGAAGCGTCTTGACGGCGCTCCAGCCGAACCCGTACAGGGCGTCCGTCAGGCGCTCCTGAGCGCTCACTTGGCGGCCTCGCTCCCCTGGGACTGGTTGCGGTGGCCCGCCGCCGCGTCCGCCTCGGCGGCCTCCCGGCGGACCGTGACGACGCGCTGGACCAGGGTGACCAGACTGCCGACGGCGACGATCCACAGGGCGATCGGCAGCAGCCACTGGATGCCCGGCACGCCGAACTTGTGGAAGCCGGCCAGGCCCGCGGCGACCAGCGAGACCACCAGCCGTTCGGCGCGTTCGACGAGGCCGTTGACGGCCACCGGGAGCCCGATCGACTCGCCGCGCGCCTTGGTGTACGACACCACCTGGCCGCTGGCCAGGCAGAAGATGGACACGGCACACAGCACATTGTTGTCGCCGTCGCCCGCGTACCACAGGGCGAAGCCGCCGAAGACGGCGCCGTCCGCGACCCGGTCCAGGGTGGAGTCGAGGAAGGCGCCCCAGCGGCTGGAGCGGCCCAGCTGACGGGCCATGTTGCCGTCGACCAGGTCGGAGAAGACGAAGAGCGTGATCACGACGGTGCCCCAGAAGAACTCGCCCCGGGGGTAGAAGACCAGTGCGCCCGCGACCACACCGGCCGTGCCGATGAGCGTCACCGTGTCGGGACTGACGCCCCGGCGGATGAGAAACGCGGCGAACGGTGTGAGGACACGCGTGAAGAATGCACGCGCGTACTTGTTCAGCATGGCCTTCCCGACGGTCGGTGTCGCCGCGCGGCCCCTGCTGGTCGCCGGCTGGCCCATCGTAGCCACGCGCGCGCGTGGCCGACGGCCGGGCACCGGGACCCGCGCGGAGATCGGCGGCCGGGCCGCGACGCCCGGCGGGCGTCGCGATCACGTCGCCCGTATGGACGCACCGTGACGGGAGTGGAAAGCTCGAAGAACCGCGGGCGTCGCCGAGGCCGCCACCGCACGCGGCTGATGCGTGTCCCGCGCCCACTGTGACCTCACCGTGCACGGGAGGCTAGGCCATGGGCGACAAGGCGAACACACATCCTGGGGCCGCCGGCAGGGCTACGGCGGCCGACCACCCCGCGTCCGTACGGAATGTGGTGCTGGTCGGCCACTCCGGATCGGGCAAGACCACCTTGGTGGAGGCTCTCGCGCTGGCCGCGGGAGCGGTGAACCGGGCGGGCCGCGTGGAGGACGGCGGCACCGTCTCCGACTACGACGAGATCGAGCACCGGCAGCAGCGTTCCGTACAGCTGTCGCTGGTGCCCGTCGAATGGGACGGTTTCAAGATCAATCTTCTGGACACCCCGGGGTACGCCGACTTCGTCGGAGAGCTGCGGGCCGGTCTGCGCGCCGCGGACGCGGCCCTTTTCGTGGTGTCGGCCTCGGACGGCGTGGACGGCTCGACCCGGATGGTGTGGGAGGAGTGCGCGGCCGTCGGCATGCCGCGGGCCATCGTCATCACCCATCTGGAGGCGGCCCGCGCGGACTTCGAGGAGATGACGCGGGTGTGCGCGGAGGTGTTCGGCGCGGCCGACCCGGACGCCGTGCTCCCGCTCTACCTGCCGCTGCGCGGGGCGCCGGCCGCCGACGGGCACGCACCCGTGACCGGGCTGATCGGACTGCTGTCGCAGCGGCTGTTCGACTATTCCTCCGGTGAGCGCAAGGAGTCCGAGCCGGGCCCCGACCTGCTGCCGCGGATCGAGGACGCCCGCAACCGGCTGATCGAGGGGATCATCTCCGAGAGCGAGGACGAGACCCTGATGGACCGCTATCTCGGCGGTGAGCAGGTCGACGTCAAGACGCTGATCGACGATCTGGAACGGGCCGTGGCGCGCGGGGCTTTCTTCCCGGTGCTGGCCGCCGCGCCCGCCGCCGAGGGCGCCCGCCAGGGGCTCGGCACGGTGGAGCTGCTGGATCTGGTCACCCGCGGCTTCCCGACCCCGCCGGAGCACGCGGTGCCGGAGGTCACCACGATCGACGGCAGGCCGCGCGAGCTGAAGCCGTGCGATCCCGACGGGCCGCTGGTCGCCGAGGTCGTGAAGACCTCATCCGACCCCTATGTCGGCCGGGTCTCCCTGGTCCGCGTCTTCTCCGGGACGCTGCGCCCCGACGAGACGGTGCACGTCTCCGGGCACGGGCTGGCCGACCGCGGCCACGAGGACCACGACGTCGACGAGCGGATCGGCGCCCTGTCCACGCCGTTCGGCAAGCAGCAGCGTCCGGTGACGCACGCCGTCGCGGGCGACCTGGCGTGTGTGTCGAAGCTGGGCCGCGCGGAGACCGGGGACACGCTCTCGGCCAAGGACGATCCACTGCTCATGGAGCCGTGGCAGATGCCCGACCCGCTGCTGCCGCTCGCCATCCGGGCGCACAGCAAGGCGGACGAGGACAAGCTGTCGCAGGGCCTGGGCAGGCTGGTCGCCGAGGACCCGACGATGCGTCTGGAGCAGAACCAGGACACGCACCAGGTGGTGCTGTGGTGTCTGGGCGAGGCGCACGCGGACGTCGCCCTGGAACGGCTGCGCAGCCGGTACGGCGTCCAGGTCGATGTGGTGCCGCACCGGGTGTCCCTGCGGGAGACGTTCGCGACCCGGTCCGCCGGGCGCGGGCGGCATGTGAAGCAGTCCGGCGGGCACGGGCAGTACGCCATCTGCGAGATCGAGGTCGAGCCGCTGCCGGGCGGCTCGGGCATCGAGTTCGTGGACAAGGTGGTCGGCGGCGCCGTGCCGAGGCAGTTCATCCCGTCGGTGGAGAAGGGCGTAAGGGCCCAGGCCGCCAAGGGAGTTGCGGCCGGCTATCCGCTCGTCGACGTGCGGATCACGCTGCTGGACGGCAAGGCGCACTCGGTGGACTCCTCCGACGCCGCGTTCCAGACGGCGGGCGCGCTGGCGCTGCGGGAGGCCGCGGCGGACGCGACGATCCATCTGCTGGAGCCGGTGGCCGAAGTGTCCGTCCTGGTCGGCGACGACTACGTGGGCGCCGTGATGAGCGACCTGTCGGGGCGGCGCGGGCGGGTGCTGGGCACCGAACAGGTGGGCACGGGCCGGACGCTGGTGCGGGCCGAGGTGCCCGAGTTCGAGATCGGCCGGTACGCGGTCGACCTGCGGTCCCTCTCGCACGGCACGGCACGCTTCGGCCGCTCGTACGCCCGGCACGAGCCGATGCCGGCGCAGATCGCGGAGAAGATCCGCGCGCAGGCGAAGGATGCCTCGTAGGCGGCCGGTTGAGGAGTCCGCCGCCGGCTTGAGCGAGGTCGCGTGGGCGGCGGCGGACGCGGCGATGTCCTTCGCGCGCCCGCGCCGAGCGGGCCGGAGGGGCACCGGTGCCGAGCGGCCGAGCGCGCGAAGGGCCCGAGGGGCTGGGCGCGTTGGGCCGCTCGTCTGTGGCCGAAGCGTTCCCGGAGTCTGACGGCCAGCAGGTGTCTTTGACCGGTCCGCCGACGGATGTCGGTGGCTGCGGATACGCTGATCACCTGATCAGGTCGTGCAGAATCGGCACCACGACCTGTTCAACAGGTGTGCGGAGCAAGGAAGTCGGGAAGGCCGCAGGAGCGACACCGGCGGCGATCGGGGGCGGGCATGTCGATTGGAACCGAGTGGGACGGGCCACAGGTACCCATCGCGGGCGACGGAAGCCAGGCGGCGACCTACGCGCTGGCCTCGGCCGCCTACCGGGACAGTGCGCTGGAGGACATCAAGAAGGCCGACAACGAGTGGCACCAGTCCACCGTCAAGGCCGGCCGGATGGCCCTGTTCAAGCCGAATCTCGGCGAGGCCTTCTCACGGGCCGTGGCCGACCGCATGCTCGGCTCCGGGCGCAAACCGCTGATCCAGTCCTTCGGTTCCGAACCGCAGGTCGTCGTGGAGCACTGTCTGGCGGCCAACAACATCCGCCGCACCCGTGACAACCAGCTCAGCACCGTCATGGTGCTGTGCGGCCTGCTCGTCCTGCCCGGCCTGCTGGTCTGGCTGCTGGTCTTCCAACTGCGTACGTTCATGGCCAAGCGGGACGCCAAGCGTGCCGGGGCGCTCGCCACCGCCCTGCTCGTCGCGGTCGGCGCGGTCGTCCTGATCTTCCTGATCCGCATGCCGTTCACCGGGTTCTGGGGCTGGTACGCGCGCGCGGCGGCCGTCCTGCCGGTGCTCGGCTGGTTCTGGGCCCGGCGGATCTGCGAGCGCGCGGCGAAGGACCTGCGGGCGCGCTGGGACGGCCTGCTCTCCGGCACCAGCGTCGGCGCCAAGGTCCCGGAGGCCGTGCCGAGCAGCCCGGGCGAGACGGCCGCGGAGGAGCTGCGCCAGTCCCTGGCCCGGCTCAGCGCCGAGCAGCAGTCCAACTCGGTCTTCTACGCCGGGCCCAAGGGCATACTCGGCATGGGCACACGCTGGGGCAGCTGGCAGCTCGCCGAGGACCTGCTGCCCGCCGACCCCACCCGGGAGATCCACCCGTTCCGCAGCTGGGACGTCATCCGCGCGATCCACGACCAGCTGGGGCTGCTGGAGCGCGGCCCGCTGAACACCGGCGGCTTCCCGAAGCCGTCCATACGCCACTGGATCGTGACGCCGATCGGCGAGAACGCGAAGGCGGTCTCCCGCCCGGAGGGCGCGGACGTCGAGGCGTTCCAGGTCAAGCCGCACGCGATACAGGAGATCTGCAACAAGCAGCAGTTCGGCGGCGGCGACCGGTACTACCTGGGCGTGCAGTGGACGCTGTGGGACGGGCAGTTGATCATCACCATGCTGATCACGGTCACCGTGCTGCACCAGACGCTGCGCATCGAGGTGACGGGGCATGCGCTGGGGCCGGTGCACTCGCTGTTCACCTCCAAGCCGGAGGCTCCGACGAAGGTGGTCACCAAGTCCTTCAAGCCATGGGAGACCCGGTCGATCAAGCTGCCGCTGGTCGGCACCGACGAGGTGGTGCGGCTCGCGGCGAGGGCACCGCTCACCTGGTATCCGCCGCTGCTGAACTGGCTGGGCGGCTCGCTGGGGCTGCCCGAGCCGTTCGGTCTGCGGCACGCGTGGGCGGACAAGCCGTGGCGGCACCGGTTCATGGCCGACGACGCGCTGCGGGCGGCGGCGCCGGTCCTGCGGGTGGTGCACTCCGCGGCGATCCGGGTGCTGGGGGAGCACGGCGTGGACACGGACAAGTTCGGCGCCCGTTCGGCGTTCCTCAGCTCGAACGTGCAGGACCCGTCGCCGCGGAAGGCCGATCTGTACGACGCGTAGCGGCCACCGGCCAGCGTCTCAGGGCGTCGGCCACGCCTGCGCCAGCATGGTGCGCGTGTCGGCCAGCAGCTGCGGCAGCACCCTGGTGTGGCCGACCACGGGCATGAAGTTGGTGTCGCCGCCCCAGCGGGGCACGATGTGCTGGTGGAGGTGGGCGGCGATGCCGGCGCCCGCGACGGCGCCCTGGTTCATGCCGATGTTGAAGCCCTGGGCGCCCGACGCGGTGCGCAGCGCCGTCATCGCCTGCTTGGTCAGCTCGGCCAGCTCCGCGGTCTCCGGCCCGGTCAGATCGGTGTAGTCGGCGACGTGCCGGTAGGGCACGGTCATCAGATGGCCGCCGTTGTACGGGTACAGGTTGAGCACCGCGTACACGTGCTCGCCGCGGCGGACGATCAGCCCGTCCTCGTCGGACTTGGCCGGGATCGCGCAGAAGGGGCAGCCGTCGTCGGCCCCCGGGCCGGTCGGCTTGTTCTCACCCTGGATGTAGGCCATCCGGTGGGGTGTCCACAGGCGCTGGAACGCGTCCTGCGTCCCCACTCCGATCTGCTGCTCCGGCTCACTCGTCATGCTAGGCAGCATATGGCTTCGCCCGTTCGCGGCGTGTCGTCGGGGCTGCGGCAACCGGCTCCGGGGCGAAGCTGGGCCGGTGTACGACGACAGCCCCGCAGCCCGCTGGGAGCGCCGCGCGGAGGTCCCGCTCGCCGTGGCGTCGCTGATCTTCCTCGGCGCGTACGCGGTCCTGGTGCTGGGGCCCGGCGTCGGCACCGGGTGGCGCCGCCTGTGCCAGGCCGCGCTCTTCACGGCCTGGGCGCTGTTCGCCGTGGACTACGCGGTGCGCTGGCGGCTGAGCGGGCAGCGGCTGCGCTTCGTGCGGGCGCACTGGCTGGACACGCTGGTGCTGCTCCTGCCGCTGCTGCGGCCGCTGCGTGTGGTCCGGCTCTACGAGGCGGTGCAGCGCCGGCACGGCCGGCCCCGGCTGGCGCTGCACGCGCGCGTGATCGTGTACGCGGGCCTGTCCGCCGCGCTCCTCGGCTTCTCCGGCGCGCTCGCCGTCTACCAGCAGGAGCGCGGGGCGCCCGAGACGACGATGCAGACGTTCGGGGACGCCGTGTGGTGGACGTGCGCGACCCTGAGCACCGTGGGATACGGGGATGTCGTCCCCGTGACCCGGTTCGGGCGGACGATCGCGGTGGGCATGATGGCCGGCGGCCTCGCCCTGCTCGGCGCGGTCACCGGGTCGTTCTCGTCCTGGATGCTCCAGGTCTTCGCACGCGAGGACGACGAGCGGCCCCCGAGGAACTGAGCCTGTTCGGGGGCCGTCGCGCGGGTCCGCTCAGACCTGTGCCCGCTCCTCCACGACCTTCACGATCTTGGCGATGGCCTCGTCGACCGGGATGCCGTTCTCCTGGGAGCCGTCGCGGTAGCGGAAGGACACCGAGCCGTTCGACATGTCCTCGTCGCCCGCGATGACCATGAACGGAACCTTCTGCTTCTGCGCCGTCCGGATCTTCTTCTGCATCCGGTCCGAGGACGAGTCCACCTCGACGCGCAGGCCCTTCTTGCGGGCCGCGGCGGCGAACTTCTCCAGGTACTCGACGTGTGCGTCGCCGATCGGGATGCCCACCGCCTGCACCGGCGCCAGCCAGGCCGGGAAGGCACCGGCGTAGTGCTCCAGGAGCACCGCGAAGAAGCGCTCGATGGAACCGAACAGGGCGCGGTGGATCATGACCGGGCGCTGCTTGGAGCCGTCGGGGCCGGTGTACTCCAGGTCGAAGCGCTCCGGCAGATTGAAGTCGAGCTGGATCGTCGACATCTGCCAGGTGCGGCCGATGGCGTCGCGGGCCTGCACGGAGATCTTCGGGCCGTAGAAGGCGGCGCCGCCCGGGTCCGGCACGAGCGGCAGGCCCTGCTTCTCGGCGACCTGGCGCAGCGTCTCGGTGGCCTCCTCCCAGGCGTCGTCGGAGCCGACGAACTTCTCCGGGTCCTTGGTGGACAGCTCCAGGTAGAAGTCGCTCAGGCCGTAGTCGCGCAGCAGGCCGAGGACGAAGGTGAGCGTCTTGTCCAGCTCTTCGGACATCTGCTCACGGGTGCAGTAGATGTGCGCGTCGTCCTGGGTGAAGCCGCGGGCCCGGGTCAGACCGTGCACGACGCCCGACTTCTCGTAGCGGTACACGGTCCCGAACTCGAAGAGCCGCAGCGGCAGTTCGCGGTAGGAACGGCCGCGCGCGTCGAAGATCAGGTTGTGCATCGGGCAGTTCATGGGCTTGAGGTAGTAGTCCACGCCCTCGTCGAGCTGCATGGGCGGGTACATGCCCTCGGCGTACCAGTCCAGGTGGCCCGAGGTCTCGAAGAGCTTCCCCTTGGTCGCGTGCGGGGTGTAGACGAACTCGTAGCCCTCTTCCTCGTGGCGGCGCCGCGAGTAGTCCTCCATCACGCGGCGGACGATGCCGCCCTTGGGGTGGAAGACGGCGAGGCCGGAGCCGATCTGCTCCGGGATGGAGAACAGGTCGAGTTCGCTGCCCAGCTTGCGGTGGTCGCGCTTCTCGGCCTCGGCGAGGAAGTCGAGGTACGCCTTCAGTTCGTCCTTGGACGGCCAGGCGGTGCCGTAGATGCGCTGGAGCATGGGGTTCTTCTCGCTGCCGCGCCAGTAGGCGGCCGCGTTGCGCATCAGCTTGAACGCCGGGATGGCGCGGGTGGAGGGCAGGTGGGGACCGCGGCAGAGGTCCTTCCAGCACAGCTCGCCGGTCTTGGCGTCCAGGTTGTCGTAGATCGTCAGCTCGCCGGCCCCGACCTCGACGTCCGCGCCGTCGTCGGCGGAGGCGGCCCCCTTGATGCCGATCAGCTCCAGCTTGTACGGCTCGTCGGCCAGTTCCTCGCGGGCGGCCTCGTCGGTCACGACACGGCGGGAGAAGCGCTGCCCCCGCTTCTGGATCTCCTGCATCTTCTTCTCGACGGCCTTGAGGTCCTCCGGCGTGAACGGCTTCTCGACGTCGAAGTCGTAGTAGAAGCCGTCCTTGACGGGCGGGCCGATGCCCAGCCTGGCCTCCGGGAACAGCTCCTGCACGGCCTGCGCCATGACGTGCGCGGTGGAGTGGCGCAGGATGTTCAGACCGTCCTCGGAGGAGATCTCGACGCCCTCGACAGTCTCGCCGTCCTTGACCTCGTAGGCGAGGTCCTTCAGCTCTCCGGCCACCCGGGCGGCGATGATCGAGCGCTCGCCGGCGAAGATCTCGGCGGCCGTAGTGCCCGTAGTCACCGTGCGCTCGTCCCGCTCGGAATCGCGTTGGATGATCACACGGACGTCTGACACCGGTCTCTCCTGACTGCTGGTGGATGCGGGCGCCGTACCAGGAGCGCGCGCAATAGGGGATCGTACCGACCCGGGCCCGCCGACGGCGAAACGGTGGCCCTGGGTGAGGGGCCGCCCCCGGTCAGTCGCAGTCGTCGCCGGTGCACGCCTCCTCGAAGAAGTCGAGATCCTCCTGAAGGGACTTCATCAGACGGTCCCGCTCGGCCTCGTCCACCTGCACCGGTACCACCCCGAGGGCGCCGGTCAGCCGGCGGAACCCGCCCCGGCTCTCCAGCCGGCCGTGCACCCGTACCGGCAGTCCGACGAGATGCGCGTGCCCGGCGATGCGGTAGTCCTCCTCGTCCAGGGTGACCCGGATGTGCGGCACCTCGGCGCCGGATATCACCCGCAGCCGTACGGTGCCCGCGCCGCGCGGGCCGGAGCGCCGCAGGCGGACCACGGTGCCGGTGACCCGGACCGGGACGGAGGGCTCGTCCCGCAGATAGCGCTTGCCGGCCTCACGCAGCACGGGCAGGTCGCCGGGCGAGAACTCGACGGGCTCGGCGGCGCTCGCGCAGTCCTCGGGGACCTGGGCGGCGGGCGCCCATGCGACGGCGATCCTGGCGCCCTCGGTGCCGCGGACGAGGGCCACCAGCGCCTCGGTCAACTCGCGGCTGACGCCGGCGTCGACGGCCGCGTCGAAGGCGTCCATGCCGCCGGTGGCCCGCTGGTAGTCGATCGCCTCGCGGGCGGCGTTCAGGGACTGGTGCAGGCGTACGCACAGGGGGCGTCCGGTGCCCACCGGGACGAAGGCGGTGAGGTGGCCGCCGGCCGTCGGCCCGACCAGGACGTCCGCCAGTGCCGCGGCGGCCGACCTGCGGTGCCGGGCGCCGTGGTAGCCCGCGCGCCCATGGCCGGCGAGCGCGCCCGCGAGCAGCATCTGCCGGGCGGCGGTGCGCAGTTGTTCCTCGGCCGTCCAGGGTGTGGCGCCCGCCGGGCCGCTCGGCACGTCCCGCCACCAGTGGATCTCGTCGCTGGGCACGGCGAGCCCGACGAGCACCTCGCGCGCGGAGGGCGTACCGCTGCGGGAGAGCGCGACAAGGGCCTCGCCGAGCAGGTCCTCGCTGTCGGGGAAGGCCCGGCTCTCGGGCACCAGCAGGCTGGTCCCGCCGCCCGGCCCCGGTGGGGTCCAGCGGCCGTACCGTCCGGCGGCCCCGCCGCGGCGCTGCCAGCCGTGCCGGTGCAGCAGGGCGCTGAGCACCGCGGGGTCGACGGTGGCGGGGTCGGGCCCGGCGGGCTCGGTGGGGTGGTTCCCGTGGGCGTCGGCCGGGTGCGGCCTGACCTCCCGCAGCGGCTCGTCGGCCGGACGGTGCCTCATGGTCTGCCTCCCGTCCCGACCCGCGTCATGATCTCGCACAGCGCCCGGTCGTCGAAGATGCGCCCGGTGGGGATGCGCACGGTGGTCCGGTGCCGGCCGGTGACCGGCTGGCCCGCCAGGTTGACCCAGTAGCAGCAGTGCCGCAGGTCGAGCCGGTCGTGGCTGGCGCGCAGCCAGTCGTCCTGGGAGCGCGGGACGAGCATCACCACCAGGATCTTGTGCACCGAGACGGGGGTGCGGGCGAGCTTGCGCAGGTGGTCGTTGTCGAGGGTGAAGGAGAAGAACCGGCCCGGGGGGTTGGGCGCGATCTGGTAGGTGCACTTGAGCTGCACCTTGATGGTCACCTCGTCGTCGACGGTGTGTCCGGGCGCGCTGTGGCTGACGTGCCAGTCGATGCCGTTGTCCGGGAACGGCTGGGACAGCGAGCAGCCCGCGGCGGCGGCGACCGCGTGCAGATAGCCGACCTGCAGTGTCTCCATGCAGGCGGTGGTGGCGAGTGTGCCGCGATGGGGGCCCGTACGTTCGGGCAGCAGCCCGCCCCGCTCGGGCTGCGCTATCGCCATGACCAACAGCCTTCCCAGCCGAGTGTTTTCCCGCAACGGGCCGCTGAACTGCAAAGACCCGTACTCCTGTTGTGTCCTTACGGCGTAGTGCGCAAACAGCCCGGGTATCACCAAACAGGCAGCAGACGGGCCGTCATCTGCCGTGGGTGAACGAGGAGTTGTGTGGGCATGACGTGCTGGTACGAGGGACCCCTGGCCGCCTTCGACACGGAGACCACGGGCGTGGATGTCGAGACCGACCGGATCGTGTCGGCCTCCGTCGTCGTCCAGGACGCGCCGGGCACCCGGCCCCGGGTGACCCGCTGGCTGGTGAACCCGGGCGTGCCGGTGCCGCGGGCGGCGACGGCGGTGCACGGGCTGACGGACGAACACCTGCAGCGCAACGGCCGCTGGCCGGCGCCGGTGATGTTCGAGATAGCCGAGGAGCTGGCGGGGCATGCGGCGCTGGGCCGGCCGCTGGTGGTGATGAACGCGCCGTTCGATCTGACGTTGCTGGACCGGGAGTTGCGCCGCCATCGGGCGTCGTCGCTGGACCGCTGGTTCGAGTCGGCGCCGCTGCTGGTCCTGGACCCGAGGGTGCTGGACAAGCATCTGGACCGCTATCGCAAGGGCCGCCGGACGCTGACCGATCTGTGTGCGCACTACGGTGTGGCGCTGGAGGGCGCGCACGACGCCGCCGCGGACGCGCTGGCCGCGCTGGGCGTCGTACGGGCGCTCGGGCGGCGCTTCGCGACCCGGCTGGAACGCCTGTCCCCGGCCGAGCTGCACACGCTGCAGACGACCTGGCACGCGGCGCAGGCCCGAGGTCTTCAGGCATGGTTCGCGCGCAGCGGATCCAACGAGGCGGTGAGCACGGACTGGCCGCTGCGTCCGGAACTGCCGAGGGCCGCCTGAAGCACGACGACGGCGACGGGGCCCGCATCGGATGCGGGCCCCGTCGCCGTCGGGCGGTGGGCGATACTGGGTTCGAACCAGTGACCTCTTCGGTGTGAACGAAGCGCTCTCCCACTGAGCTAATCGCCCGGGAACGCACTGAACCATACAGGTCCCGACGGGATTCGTTCAAACCGCTCGGAGGTGCCCGAGCAGACCGCGCCGGCCGGCCCGCATCATCAGCCGGTGGTTGACACGGAAGAAGGGCCGCCCGGGGACGGCCAGTCGCCGCAGCAGCGGCTTGGTGACGACGACGGTCTGGTCGTAGCGGACGAGGGTGCCGGTGCCCTGGGCGGTGACGGTCCAGCGGGCCCAGCCCTCGATGTCCCCGGTCAGGGCGACCTCCAGGACGCCGGCGGCGGGGTCCCGCCGCGCCGCGCGCGCGGTGAACGTCATCTCGTAGGGCAGGGCGGAGCGGATGGTGATGACGCCGGTTCTGTCGTCGAGCCGGGTCACCGTGCGCACCTGGGGCCACCAGCGCGGATACTCCTCGGCCCGCTCCAGCGCCGCGAAGACGGCGGCGGGCGGCGCGGGCAGCGGCCACCGGCTGCGGAAGCGGTAGTGGGTCCAGTCCATGGGCGCAGTCTGCCGGTGGGAGTCATCTGAGTACGCGTACTCATGCCGGGCGGGGCGGGGTGGGCCACACTCCTCGGTACGAGCGCCGCCGCCCGTGCGACGGCGCTCCCCCTCCACCGCCATCCGGGCATCCTGTCGCCCGGCAGCGCTGGTTTCTCGATCGCGGCGGGGCCGTACAGGGCGGTGTCGTCGGTGGACTCCCAGCCCGCCTCGCTGCCCGGGACAGCGTGGCCGGTCCGGTCACGAAGTCGCCGCCACTGCGGCCCGGTTCCGGCTTTCCGTCCATCTCGCCCGGCTTCGTGACGTCCGCACGGAAGTGATCCGGGCTCAGATTCCCTGCCGGCGCCTGTGACTTGAGGTCGAGGAGAACGCCCCGATTGTCGTACGTCCGAAGGAATCCGACCGCATTCTGGAAAACATCCGGTGGATTTCCACCGACGGCCTGCTTCTGGAACTTCTCCCAGAACGATTGATACGTCTGGAAGTCCGTCTTCACTCTGATCTTCGGGGACTTCTTCTCGAAGAGCGCAATGGTCTGATTGATCCTCTTGACCCGTTCCCCGGCGGTGGAGCGGCGTCGATGATTCGGGCCGAACGGAACGGCGTGGACGACGCTCAGCCGGGGGCAAAGACGACGACGGCCCGCCTGCACTGTCGCAGACGGGCCGCCGACCCGGGTGGGCGATACTGGGTTCGAACCAGTGACCTCTTCGGTGTGAACGAAGCGCTCTCCCACTGAGCTAATCGCCCGGGCGCAGGAAGAAGATTACCCCATGTCAGGGAATGCCTCCGACCCACGGCGCAGCGGCGCCCGGGGGCCGCGCCGGGAGCCGGGCGGCGCCCGCCCGCCGGATCACTGGTCCTTGATCTTCCAGGGCATCACGATGCCGAACTTCCAGACGTAGATCGCGAGCAGCACCGCCACGATCACCAGGCCGATCACCGTCAACGTGATGTTGCGGCGGCGCACCTTGGGATCGAGCGCCCGCTGGGCCGCCTCGGTCACTTTCCGTTTGGTCCAGCGGAGCACGAGCTGGGCCCAGACGAACTCGGTCGCCCAGATCGCCATGCCGCCGAAGATCACCACCCAGCCGGGTCCGGGCAGCGGCAGCATGATGATGCCGGCCACCACGACCGCGAGGCCGACGACGAAGACGCCGACCTGCCAGCTCACGTGCAGGGCACGACGCGCCTTGATGAACTCCGGCGCCCGCGACCCGAGGCCCTGCTCCTGCGGCGCGCCCGCCACCTCGGGCTCCGCGCCCGCCACCTCGGGCTCCGTCTCGTCCGGGCCGGAGACCGGGGCGGCCTCGCCCGACCTGTCACTCCCCGTATTCATACGACCAAACCCTACCCGAGTGAAACCAGTCACCGGAATGGCGGTGATCCCCGCTCGGGTTCTCGGCCGGAAGAGGTACCTAAAGACACGCAAAACACTCAGAGGGGTTTACAACGGCACCGTAGGTGGCATGTCGATTTCGCCGACGTGCGAATCCCCGAGCGCACACTGAGCGAAAGGCCCTGGCGCTTATGAACACCACGGTCAGCTGCGAGCTGCACCTGCGCCTCGTTGTGTCGAGCGAGTCCTCCCTGCCTGTCCCCGCAGGCCTGCGGTACGACACGGCCGACCCCTACGCCGTGCACGCCACCTTCCACACCGGAGCCGAGGAGACCGTCGAGTGGGTGTTCGCCCGCGACCTCCTCGCCGAGGGCCTGCACCGGCCCACCGGCACCGGCGACGTCCGCGTCTGGCCCTCCCGCAGTCACGGCCAGGGCGTCGTGTGCATCGCCCTCAGCTCCCCGGAGGGGGAGGCCCTGCTGGAGGCCCCCGCGCGGGCCCTGGAATCCTTCCTGAAGCGAACCGACGCCGCCGTGCCGCCCGGCACGGAACACCGGCACTTCGATCTGGATCAGGAGTTGTCGCACATCCTGGCGGAGAGCTAGGCCGCCCTCGAAGCAGCCCGGCGCCGTCCACTCGGGGAGACGGCTCGGGCCAAGACAACCGCATACGGCGTGGCCGAAGCCGCCACCGCGAGCCGTCGCGGCGGCGGCTTGGGCGTGCCCGGGCCGGTCCGGCGGCGCTCCCGGGCCGCGGGCCGGCGGGAACCGCGATGCGCAGGAAGCCGTTCTTCCGGCTTCCGGCCAACTACCATCGGCCAGCATCGGCGGGCACCGGCCCGACCCTCACGCCAGGGAGCGAAACGTGCTGATCACCCACGACACCCGGTGCTCGCTCGACACCGTGGTGGATCTGGTGAACACCGTGCCGGAGCAGGACGCTGCGCCGGACGGACTGCCGGACGTCGCGACGCTCCAGGATTTCGTACGAAAACACGAAATCAGCGATGTCGGGATGCTCTCCGAGTTCGATCTGTCGGCCGTGCGCAAGGTCCGCGGGCGGTTCGCGGGGATCTTCGCGGCCCCGGATGTCCGGGCCGCCGCGGGGATGATCAACGAGCTGGTCGCGGCGGCGGGGACGACCCCGCGGCTCACGGACCACGACGGCTACGACTGGCATGTGCACTACTTCGCGCCGGGCGCCTCCGTGGCGGACCATCTCGCCGCCGACTGCGGGATGGCGCTCGCGTTCTTCGTGGTCGCCGGAGAGCAGGAGCGGCTGCGGCGCTGCGAGGCGCCCGACTGCCGGCGGGCCTTCGTCGATCTGTCCCGCAACCGCTCGCGCCGTTACTGCGACAGCCGGACCTGCGGAAACCGGCTGCATGTGGCCGCGTACCGGGCCCGCCGCAAGGAGGCGACGGGCTGACCGCGCCCGGCAAACGCCCCGCTCCGACCACCCGACGGAATCCCGTTCCGGCCGTCCGGCCGGGCTCCGGTTTCCCGGCGCCGCCCGCTCCCCGCCGAGAGCGGTGTGACCGAACTCGTCGCCCTCCGCAACGCCGCCGTGTTCTCGGCCTACGGACCCATGCGCGCCGAGTGCCACGCCCTGAAGCGGCGCGCGCAGACGTGGTTCGACACCGAGGGTGTCCCCGAGGACCGGCGGGAGCCGCGTGCGGCCCCGACCACCCCGCCGCTCCGGGCATCCTGGGCAGGGCCGCCGAGCTGTCCCGCCTCAAGGGCCTGCTCGGGGCCGTGGACGGCACCGGACCGCAGGTGCTGGTGTGCCTTGCGGTGCCGGGGTGCCGACGCCCGTCCCGGCGGGTGGCGCCGGGACCGGCGTGTACGACTCACAGCAACAGCAGATCGTGCAGCGCAGCCATGAGGAGCAGACACCCGATCACCGCCAGGAAGATCATCAGCGGTGGCTGGGAAAGGGCGAAAAGGCACCCGCGCGGCTCGTCCTTCGGCGGCGCGGCCTCGCTCTGTGTCGTGTCCAGCATCTCGGGGGCGATCATGGCCCAGGTGACGGACCGCTCGCGATCAACACGCCCGGATCATGCGGGAGTTCGCCGAATTCCGTAATGTCCGGTCCGGATCCGCTCGGCTCATGATCACTTCCGGACATGGTCCCGACGGACTGTGTCGTTTCAGCGCCGGGGCCGACGTCGGCTGCCGGGCCTCAAATGCCGTGCTTCTTCAGGATGGCCTCTATGTCGCTGAAGTCGTCCGAGGAGCCGGCGGCGCGGGGCGCGCTCGCGGGCCGGGCCGCGGGGCGGGACGCCGGGCCCAGGGAGGGCGCCGAGGTGGCGGGGGCCACCGCGTCGGGCTGCGATCCACGGGCGGCCTTGCGCTGCGCGCGGGTACCGCCGCGGCGGCGCTCTACCGCGCGCGTCGTCGCGAACAGGGCCCAGGCGGCGCCCAGCACACCGAAGCCCGCCCATGCGGTGGGGCTGAACGCCGTGTCGGCCAGCCAGCCGACGACCCCCGTCATCACCAGGCCCACCGGGACCAGCGAGTAGGCCGCGATACGGGTGGCGGCGAGGAAGCGCTTGCGGTACGCGGTGACCACCGCGAGGCCCAGGCCGGCCGCGGACACGGCGGAACAGACGGTCTCGGCAATCATCCGGTCCTCCTGGCGGGCTCGGGCGGGCAGACCGAAGCACGAGGTGCGCTTCGTCCCTTCCATCCTGCACCGTCCCCTCCCCGCGGTGCCATGGCCGGGCCCGAGATCAGGGACATCTCCGGGTCGCCTCCTTCGCAGGTGCCGGTCGGCCGCGTACGGCGCCGATTCGGCCGTGGGGGCCGCGCCTGGAAGACTGGCGTTTATGAGCGACTCCTCCCCCGCGCCCAGCGACGTCCCCGTGCCCGTGCTCGACGTCTGGTGCGAACTCCAGTGCCCGGACTGCCGCACCGCCCTGGACGACCTCCGCGCGCTGCGCGCCCGCTACGGCGAGCGGCTGGAGCTGCGGCTGCGGCACTTCCCGCTGGACAAGCACCGGCACGCCTTCGCCGCCGCGCAGGCCGCCGAGGAGGCGTTCGCCCAGGGGCAGGGCTGGGCGTATGTCGAGGCGGTCCTCGGCCGCGTCGCGGAACTGGACCGCGAGGGAGAACCGCTTCTGGTCCAGGTCGCCCGTGAACTCGGCCTGGACGCCGAGGAGTTCGACACCGCGCTGATCGACGGACGGCACATCCTCGTCGTCGACGCCGACCAGGCCGAGGGCAAGGCGATCGGCGTGACCGGCACCCCGACGTATGTCATCGGCGGCGAGCGCCTGGACGGCGGCAAGAGCCAGGAGGGTCTGCGCGAGCGGATCGAGGAGATCGCCGACCGGCTGCTGTCCGCGCACACCTGACGGCGACGGCGCCTCGCCCTCGGGAGCGAGCCCGGTACCCCGGCGTCCTCCGGAGCGGGCCCGGTACCCCGGTGGCCGCCGAGCACCGAGCGCGTCCGCGTGCCTCAGAGCAGGTTCTTGTACAGCGAGTACTCCACCGTCTCGTACCCCAGCGACTCGTACAGCCGCTCGGCCGGTGTGTTGCCCGCGAAGACGTTGAGGGCGAGGACGCGGTGTCCTGCCGCCACCGCCTGGGCCTCGGCCAGCAGCATCAGGGCGCGGCCGTGGCCACGGCCGCGGAAACGCTCGTCGGCCTCCACGTCGAAGACGAACGCCCGGTCACCGGCGACCGACAGCCACAGCGTGCCGACCCCGGTGCCCTCGTGCTCCAGGACGCTGAGCAGGGTGTCCGCGGTGGCCGGGCCGTCCGGCAGGGCCCGCGCGTGGTCCCGCTCCGCCTTGGCCCGCGCCGCGTCCGCGGGCACCCCGCGGTCGATCCAGCTGCGGGTGTAGTCCTTGATCGCCTTCTTGATCCAGGGACCGAACTCGGCCTCGGTCATGGGCCTGCCCCGGCTGCCCGCCGGCAACTCCGGCGGCACGTCGCCGAGCCGCTTGGACATCCGGCGGTTGCGCTGGACGTAGCCGAGCGCCGTGGCCAGCCGCACCGCGGCCCCGGCCGCCGCGGGCACCGTGATCTCGACGCGCTCGCAGCCCCAGCCGCGCGCCACCTCCTCCGCGGCGAGCACGGCCACCGTGCCACGGCCACGGCCGCTGTCCGGCTCGTCGATGCTCAGCTCGTCGATCCGGGCCACCGTGGGCCCGAACAGCTCGTGCGTGGCGAGATGCACGCCGCCGACGGGGCGGCCGTTCACACACACCTGGAAGTGCCGGGACAGCGCCCCGTCAGCGGCCTGCTGGAGCGGCCCGGTCGGCCGCAGGGTCGTGGTCATCACCGGATTTCTACCCCCTGCGGCGCCACGCGTCAGCCCCTTTTGGTACTAGCTAGGGGTCGAGGTCGTCCGCGGACCGCTGTGCGAAGATCCGCATGGCCTTCGCGGTCACCGGGCCCGGCGCGCCGGACAGGTCACGGCCGTCCACCCGGTGCACCGCCTGGACGTCGCGCAGGGTGGAGGTGAGGAAGACCTCCTCGGCGCGCTCCAGCACGTCCAGCGGCAGGTCGGTCTCCTTGGCGCCGGTCCACTCGACGGTCAGCGCGCGGGTGATGCCGGCCAGACAGCCGGAGGCCGGCGGCGGGGTGTGCAGCTCACCGTCCACGACGACGAAGACATTGGAGCCCGTGCCCTCGCAGAGCTGTCCGACCGTGTTGGCGAACAGCGCCTCGGACGCGCCTTGTCGGACGGCACGGGCGAGGGCGACGACGTTCTCCCCGTACGAGGTGGTCTTCAGGCCGGTGAGGGCGCCGCGCTCGTTGCGGGTCCAGGGGACGGTGACGACGGCGGTGGAGTCGGGGCGGCGGGTGGTGGCGCCCAGCACGACCACCAGGGTCGGGCCCTGTCCCCCGCGGTCGGAACCGAGCGGGCCCTCGCCCGCGGTGTAGGTGATGCGCAGCCGGCCCAGCGGCACCGGGTCGGCCTCCAGGACGGCCGCGCAGGCGCGGCGGACCTCGTCCAGGTCGGGCTCGGGCAGGCCGAGGCCGCGTGCGGAGCGGGCCAGCCGGTCGAGGTGCCGGGTGAGTGCGAACGGCCTGCCGCGCTGCGCCTTCACCGTCTCGAAGACGCCGTCGCCCACGGTCAGTCCGTGGTCCAGCACGGAGACCCGGGCGGACTCGATGTCCCGCAGGCCGCCGCCGAGCCAGATCTTCACGTCAGGGTTCCTCCCCGCTCGGGTCGTATGCGCCCGACGCTATCGCGAGCAGCCGGGACGCCTTCAGTTCGGTCTCCCGCCATTCCGCCTCCGGTTGCGAGCCCCAGGTGATGCCGGCGCCGGTGCCGAAGCGCAGTGTCGCCCCGGGCGCGCCGGACCGGTCGAGCCAGAAGGTGCGGATGCCCACGGCCAGCTCGCCGGTGCCCCGGTCCGCGTCCACCCAGCCGATGCCGCCGCAGTACGGCCCCCGGGGTGCCGTCTCCAGCGCCTCGATGATCCGCAGCGCGCTCGACTTGGGCGCGCCGGTCACCGAGCCGGGCGGGAACGCGGCGGCCAGCAGCTGCGGCCAGCCGGCCCCGGGGCGCAGCCGACCGCGGACCGTGGACACCAGGTGGACGAGGCCGGGGTGCTTCTCCACGGCGCACAGTTCGGGCACGGTCACGCTGCCGGTGGCGCAGACACGGCCGATGTCGTTGCGGACCAGGTCCACGATCATCACGTTCTCGGCGTAGTCCTTCTCCAGGAGGTCCGCCTCGGTGCGCCCGGTGCCCTTGATCGGGCCGGACTCGACCGTCGCGCCGTCACGGCGCAGAAACAGCTCGGGCGAGGCGGTGGCGATCTCCACCCCGTGGCCGGGCAGCCGGATCGTTCCGGCGTACGGCGCCGGGTTGCCGCGGGCGAGCAGCGCGGTCAGGGCGTCGATGTCGGTGTCGGGGGCGACGGGCGCGGACAGCACCCGGCACAGGTTGGCCTGGTAGACCTCGCCGGCCGCGATGTGCTCGCGGATCCGGCGCACGGCCGCCGTGTACGCGGCGTGGTCCAGGGACGACGTCCACTCCCGCGGCGCCGGTCCACGCCACCGCCCCGGCACCGGGGCCGCTACCGGCTCCGTCCGGACGTCCGCGAAGCGGGCGCAGGTCAGCCGGCCCTCGAAGTCCGCCGCGACCGCCCACAAGCCCGTGGAGTCCAGGGCCGCGGGGTCGTCGGTGACGTCGAGGAGACCGGTGGCGACGCGGTCACCGAAGCGGGCGAGAGCGGGCAGGTGGGGCACGCGGTCGAGTCTAGGACGGGTGTCCCCAGGGTGATCCGGGCGTCTCCGGCGGGCGCCCTGACCATGCCGTTCGCTGAGCGCAGGGCAGCACGCTGCGCAAACGCGTTTTTGTGCTGGCTCGGGAATCCGCTAGAGTTCAACTCGTCGCCGGGACGCTGACGCCGACCGAAACGACAAGCGGACGTAGCTCAGTTGGTAGAGCGCAACCTTGCCAAGGTTGAGGTCGCGAGTTCGAGCCTCGTCGTCCGCTCGAAGGAACCAGGGGTCGTCCCGATCCCCTACACTCCTGGTGGAGTGGCCGAGAGGCGAGGCAACGGCCTGCAAAGCCGTCTACACGGGTTCAAATCCCGTCTCCACCTCCAAGGACGATTAGCTCAGCGGGAGAGCGCTTCCCTGACACGGAAGAGGTCACTGGTTCAATCCCAGTATCGTCCACTGGATCCGCGAGGGTCCCCGCGCGATTAGCTCAGCGGGAGAGCGCTTCCCTGACACGGAAGAGGTCACTGGTTCAATCCCAGTATCGCGCACGCACGGTATGTGACCGCGAGGTCACCGTCCCGAGGACGATTAGCTCAGCGGGAGAGCGCTTCCCTGACACGGAAGAGGTCACTGGTTCAATCCCAGTATCGTCCACATCCCGAAGCCCCCGGCCGTCTCGTACGGCCGGGGGCTTCTTCGTGGGCTCAGCTGGAGAACAGCATGTGGCCGAAGCTCTTGTGACGCTGGTGGCCGTAGTGTCCGTGACCGCCGTGCGGGGCGCCCCATGCGGGAGCGGACGGGGCCGGGTACGCCTGCGGGGCGGGCGGGGGCGGCGGGGCCGGCTGGGACCACTGGGACTCCAGGCGGGTCAGCGCCTCCAGTTCTCCGTAGTCGAGGAAGATGCCGCGGCAGCCGCTGCACTGCTCGATCTGAACGCCGTTGCGGTTGTAGGTGTGCATCGGCGCATGGCACTTCGGACACTGCATGGTCGGCTCAACTCCTCGCCGGTCGGTGCTGCTTCGCGGTTCGCCAGGACAGACTCCGCCAGGCCCCGGCCGGTTGCAGCCTACGTCGGGAATTCGGGTGTCAACTCGGCGGGGGCGCCGTCCATTCGGGCACAGGCGTCGACGAGGGCCGCCGCCACCTCGTCCGGTGGGCGGTCTGCCGCCAGCGCCTTGGCGACGGCCACGGCGGCGGTCTGCGCGGTGAGGGCGCGGGCCGGGACGTCCAGGGCGGGCCAGGGGTCGCCGTGGGCGGGGACGGCGGGGCCGCCTGCGGCACGGTAGGCGGTCAGGAAGCGGGTCCACTCGTCGGGCGGGAGGAGCCCGCAGGCGTACCAGGCGGCGGGGCGCGCCAGGTCCCAGGCCGGAACGCCCACGCCCAGATCGTCCACGTCGATGAGCCGCCAGGGACCGTCCGGGGCGGGGTGCCGCACCAACTGGCCGAGGTGTACGTCGCCGTGGCAGAGGGCGGCGGGGCCGGGCATGGGGGCCGCCGCGCGCGCCCAGGCGGGCAGGGCGGCCCACGCGCGCAGGACCGGGGGTGCGGCGGGGGTGCCGGCCGTGGTGAGCGCGGCGCGCAGGCGGGTGATCGCGCGGGCGGCCTTGAGCGGGCCGCGCATGGGCGGCGGCGCGGGGGCCGCGCGCAGGGTCGCCGTCACGGGCCCGGCCGCGGGGGTGCGGTGGAGGCGGGCGAGGAGGGTGCCGGCCGCCTCCCACGGCGCCGCGTCGGGGGTGTGCGGGTCGACCGGTGTGCCGTACGGCCAGAGCGTCGCGAGGCGGTCGCCGAGGGTGACCGGTGCCGTGCCGAGCGGTGACACGAAGACGTCCGGCAGGCGGGCGGCGATGGCGAGACGTATGTCGAGGCCGGTTCGGTCGGTGTCCGGGGCGTGGGCCTTCGCGACGACGTCCGCGTGCCGTACCACGGTGGCGTCGGGGCGGTCGGCGAGGGCGACGGTCGCTCCGCAGACGCACGGCGTCCCCTCCGGGTGGGCGGCGCCCCTGGCCTTCGCGGCCAGCCGCGGCAGGACGGATACGGTCACGAAGCTTCCTCAAGGCCGACGGCTGCTGCCGTGAGCCTACGTGTCGGCCTCGGGCTGCGATACGGGCTTCGAAACGGCGGTGTCGTCGAAGGGCGGGGCCGGGAAGCGGCGCGGGCACGGGCCGTTGCCGGAAGGGGTCATCCGCGGGCAGGACGTCGCCGTCCGGGTTCGCCGGTCGGCGGGGTCGTGCGGGTTCGCCGGTCGGCGGGGTCGTGCGGATTCGCCGGTCGGCGGGGTCGTGCGGGCAAAGCAATGCCGGCGCAGCTCCCCAGCTGCGCCGGCATTTGTGCCGTCCGCCGCACCCCCGTCCCCACGGGGTTTCATGGGTGGATGTCCCCGCCCGGACCGCTCTTCCGGGCCTGGGGTCGCCGGTCAGCGCCCCAGCATCACGCCCACGGACGACGCCTGTGTGGCCACCGTCTCCCAGCCGTCGAAGACGACGAGGAGCAGGGCCGCCAGGGGAAGGGCCATGAGCGTCGCCACCAGCGGGTGGCGACGGCCCTGACGGCGGGCACGGAACGCGCTGCGTCCCTGTGCGCGGAGCAGCGTCCGCGGTGCCGTGTAGGCCATGGTCCCTCTCCTGACCGTGTCGGTTGTCCTTGGCAGCGGCGGGCGTCTGACCTCGGGGGACGAGTGCTGCACCCGCCGCTTGACCTCAAATCTAGGGGGGCGACGCCCGCGGGACGTCATGCCGTCGTATCGATTCGCGGGCCTACGGGAGGATGAGCCATCACCTGCTGCGTACTCCCCTGGGTGGAGACGTGGTCCTAGGTCTCGGGGTCTTCCCGGAGGGGGCGTCCGGAGTGGTCGCGCTTTTCCGAGTTGTCCTCGCGGGGCACCGGCTGCTCGACCAGAGCGAGGACCCGGTTGGCCATGAAACGTGCGGTGCGCACGACCGTGCCGCTTCTGGTGACTTCGCTCACTTCCACCACTCCACGGCGCACCGTTGTCTCCACGCGGCGGCCCGCCCTGCTCGCCACCACCTCATAGGTCCGCGTCGTGTCCCCGGCGTCCACGACTATCTCCACGCGGTCACCCTTCACAGGTCCAATCCCCCTTCCGTCACGGACGGTTGGAGTCACAGTCCGGTCAAGGGCTCCGCGTCGGCAGGGTCCCCGGCCACTCTTCAAGTCTCCCACCGCGCACCGACAATCCCCTGAGCCGAGAGGGCGCGGCCTCTGCGCGCGGGCGGCCGGGGAAACGTAAGCTGTGCCACGTCACACGGACCGGGCAGCGGGGATGAACATGGCGATGATGCGCCTGAGGCGCGAGGACCCGCGTGTCATCGGCTCGTTCAGGCTTCACAGACGGCTCGGCGCGGGGGGGATGGGCGTTGTCTACCTCGGGTCCGACAAGAAGGGACAGCGGGTCGCGCTCAAGGTGATCCGGCCGGATCTGGCGGAGGACCAGGAGTTCCGGTCGCGGTTCGCGCGCGAGGTCTCGGCGGCCCGGCGGATCCGGGGCGGCTGCACGGCGCGGCTCGTCGCGGCAGATCTGGACGCCGACCGGCCGTGGTTCGCCACCCAGTACGTGCCGGGCCCCTCGCTGCACGACAAGATCGCCGAGGAGGGGCCGCTCGGGGCCGCCGAGGCGGCGGCCGTCGGGGCCGCCCTGTCCGAGGGCTTGGTCGCGGTGCACGAGGCCGGCGTGGTGCACCGGGACCTCAAGCCGTCCAACATCCTGCTGTCCCCGAAGGGGCCGCGGATCATCGACTTCGGCATCGCCTGGGCGACCGGCGCCTCCACGCTCACACACGTCGGCACGGCGGTCGGCTCCCCGGGTTTCCTCGCGCCCGAGCAGGTGCGCGGGGTGGCCGTCACGCCGGCCACCGACGTGTTCTCGCTGGGGGCCACGCTGGCGTACGCGTCGACCGGTGACTCGCCGTTCGGGCACGGCAGTTCGGAGGTGATGCTGTACCGGGTGGTGCACGAGGAGCCGCTGCTGCACGGTGTGCCGGACGCGCTCGCCCCGCTTGTCCGGGCGTGCCTCGCGAAGGACCCCGAGGAGCGGCCGAGCACCCTCCAACTGTCGTTGCGGCTCAAGGAGATCGCGGCCCGGGAGGCACAGGGCCTGACCGATGTACGGCCGCCCTCGCCGCGCGTCGCCGAGGCGGACCGGCCCACCGGCAGGCTCACCGACACCTACCCGCAGCCGCAGCGCACCCAGCGCCGCCCGCAGTCCTCGCAGGGCGGTACCCCGGTGCCGCGGGGCGGGGTTCCCTCGCGGGGCGGCACACCGTCGCGCGGGGGCGGTGCCGCACGCGCGAAGGGGGGCGGTGCGCGGCCCGGCGGTGCGCGGCCGACCCCGGTGTCGCGCGGCACGACGCGTTCCGGCAGCGGGAGCAGGCCCGCGCCGCGCAGCGGGGCCGGGCGCAAGGGGCCGCGCCCCACGGGCACCGGCAGACGGCCCGCCAATCCGCGGCTGCTGCGGCAGCGGCTGTTCGTGTTCGTCGTGGTGACCCTGCTGGTCGCGCTCGGCATCGCGCTGGCCCAGGGCTGTCAGGGGCCCGCGCACGGGCTGGGCGGCGGCGCGGGCGGGGGCGTTGTCGGCGCACAGGAGCGACATGTGCCACCGGAGGTCGCAGGCCGGAGCGCCGTGGCCCCGGAGTAGCCCCGGGACCGGTGGGCCGTGGCGCCGGGAACAGCTCCGGGACCGGTGCGCCGTGGTTCCGGAATAGCTCCGGGACCGGTGGGCCGTAGTTCCGGAATAGCCCCGGGACCGGTGGGCCGTAGTTC
>NZ_JBEPAP010000010.1:0-15230 GCF_040298665.1 Streptomyces sp. NPDC001508 | reverse complement strand
TCCGGAATAGCCCCGGGACCAGTGGGCCGTAGTTCCGGAATAGCCCCGGGACCAGTGGGCCGTAGTTCCGGAATAGCCCCGGGACCAGTGGGCCGTAGTTCCGGAATAGCCCCGGGACCAGTGGGCCGTGCCCCGGGTTTCCCCGCACACCGTGACCCGGGAGCCTTCAGGGCATGTCGTCGCACGCCGGTCGTCGCACCGTCGCACGCCGGTCGTCATTCCCAGGCCGCACCCCGGTCGTCGTACCCACACCGCACCCCGGTCCCGCCCCGGCCGTCGCACCGTCGCACGCCGGTCGTCGTACCCACGCCACACCCCGGTCCCGCCCCGGCCGTCACACCGTCGCACGCCGGTCGTCGTACCGTCGCACGCCGGTCGTCATTCCCAGGCCGCACCCCGGTCGTCGTACCCACGCCACACCCCGGTCCCGCCCCGGCCGCCACACCGTCGCACGCCGGTCGTCGTACCCACGCCACACCCCGGTCGTCGTACCCACGCCGCATCCCGGTCGTCGTACCCACGCCGCGCCCACATCGTTCACCCGGGGGCCGGGTTTCGTGCCGTCATCGTGCAGGTCGGGGCGACGGGGCCTAGCTAGTCGCGGGGGCGGCCGGTGGCGACCGCGTAGAAGGCGACCGCCGCCGCCGCGCCCACGTTCAGCGAGTCGACGCCGTGCGACATCGGGATGCGGACCCATGCGTCGGCGGCGACCAGGGCCTGGGTGGACAGTCCGTCGCCCTCGGCGCCGAGCATCAGGGCCACCCGCTCCATCCGGTGCGGGGCGGCCTCGTCCAGGGGCTCGGCCTTCTCGTCGGGGGTGAGCGCCAGCAGCGTGAAGCCCGCCTCGCGGACCGACTCCAGGCCCTTGGGCCAGGTGTCGAGGCGGGCGTACGGCACGGAGAACACCGCGCCCATGGAGACCTTGACGCTGCGGCGGTAGAGCGGATCGGCGCAGTCCGGGGAGAGCAGGACCGCGTCCATGCCGAGGGCGGCGGCCGAGCGGAAGATCGCACCGATGTTGGTGTGGTCGTTGACGGACTCCATGACCACCACCCGGCGCGCGGAGCGCAGGAGTTCGACCGCGGTGGGCAGCGGCTTGCGCTGCATGGAGGCGAGGGCGCCGCGGTGCACGTGATAGCCGGTGACCTGCTCGGCGAGTTCGGGGCTGACCGCGTAGACCGGGGCGGGCAGTTCGTCGATCACGTCGCGCATGACGTCGATCCACTTGGCCGAGAGCAGCATCGAGCGCATCTCGTAGCCCGCCTCCTTGGCCCGTCTGATGACCTTCTCGCCCTCGGCGATGAACAGTCCCTCGGCCGGTTCGCGCTTGCGGCGCAGTTCGACGTCGGTCAGGCCCGTGTAGTCGCTCAGGCGGGGGTCGGCGGGGTCCTCGACGGTGATGAGATCGGCCACAGAGTGATACTGCCTTGTCCTGGGTGCGGTGCCAACGGCTCGGGAAGCGTTCTGTTACCCGCGGTTACTCGGGAGGTGCGGCCGCCGGGCTCCCCCGGCGGGCTCGGAGGCGGGGCGCGGGCCGACGGCGACGACCTCGCCGATGACGATGACCGCCGGCGGCCTCACATCCTCGGCGCGAACGGTCTCGGCGACGGTGGCGAGCGTCGCGTCGACCCGGCGCTGGGCGGCCGTCGTGCCCTCCTGGACCAGGGCCACCGGGGTGTCCGGGGACCTGCCGTGGGCGATGAGCGTCTCGGCGATCTGCCCGATCTTGTCGACGCCCATGAGGACCACGAGCGTGCCGGTGAGCCTCGCCAGCGCCGGCCAGTCGACCAGGGAGCGCTGGTCGTCCGGGGCGACATGGCCGCTGACCACGGTGAACTCATGGGCGACGCCCCGGTGGGTGACCGGGATGCCGGCCGCGCCCGGCACCGAGATCGAGCTGGAGATGCCGGGGACGACCGTGCAGGGGATGCCGGCCTCGGCGAGCGCCTGGACCTCCTCCATGCCGCGGCCGAAGACGAACGGGTCGCCGCCCTTGAGGCGGACCACCGACCTGCCCTGCCGGGCGTGCTGGATCAGGGCGTCGTTGATGGCCTCCTGGGCCATGGCGCGGCCGTAGGGGATCTTCGCCGCGTCGATCACCTCGACGTGCGGCGGGAGTTCGGCGAGCAGGTCGCGCGGCCCGAGACGGTCGGCGATGACCACGTCGGCCTCGGCGAGCAGCCGGCGCCCGCGCACGGTGATCAGGTCGGGGTCACCGGGTCCGCCGCCGACCAGGGCGACGCCCGGGACGCGGGTGCGGTGGTGCCGGGCGACCAGCGTGCCGTCGCGCAGGCCCTCGACCACCGCGTCGCGGATGGCGGCGGTGTGCCGGGGGTCGCGCCCGCGGGCGTCGGTGGTGAGGACCGCGACCGTGACGCCCGCGCTGTGGCCGGTGGCCGGGGTCCAGGCGGTGGCGGCGTCCGCGTCGTCGGAACGGACGCACCAGACGCGGTGCCGCTCCGCCTCGGCGGAGGCGGCGGTGTTGGCCGCCGGGTCGCTGGTGGCGATGAGGGCGTACCAGGCGTCCGCGAGGTCACCCTCCTGGTACCGGCGCCGCACCCAGGTGATCGCCCCGGCGTCCGCCATCGCCTCGACGGAAGGGGTCGCCTCGGGCGCCACGAGGAGGACGTCAGCGCCCGCCGCGACGAGCGCCGGCAGCCGGCGCTGGGCCACCTGGCCGCCGCCGAGGGCGACCACGCGACGGCCGAAGAGACGGAGTCCTACGGGATAGGCGGGGTGTTCGGCCATGAGGGGCGCTCCTCGTGCGGGCGGTGCGGTGGGCACGCTACGGCTCCGGAGCGACCCTGACGTGCGGATTTTAGGACGCGGGCGGGGCAGGCCGCGCAGGTGGTCCGGCAGCTGAACCCCGGACCACCGCGGTCGGCGGTGCCTGTCTTGCGGCTGTCCCGGCCCGTGCCTACTTCTCGGTCACTCCGGCCGAATCGAACGTCGCCACCTCGTGCATCGCCCGTGCCGTGCTCTGCACCAGCGGCAGGGCGAGCAGCGCCCCCGTGCCCTCACCGAGCCGCAGATCGAGGTCGACCAGGGGGCGCAGGCCCAGCTTGTTCAGGGCGGCCACATGGCCGGGCTCGGCGCTGCGGTGGCCCGCGATGCAGGCCGCCAGCACCTCCGGGGCGATGGCGCGGGCCACCAGGGCGGCGGCGCCCGCGCTGACCCCGTCCAGGATCACCGGCGTACGCAGCGAGGCGCCGCCGAGGAGCAGGCCGACCATGGCGGCGTGCTCCAGGCCGCCGACCGCGGCGAGGACGCCGATCGGGTCGGCCGGGTCGGGCTGGTGCAGTTCCAGGGCGCGCCGGACGACCTCGGTCTTACGGGCCAGGGTCTCGTCGTTGATGCCGGTGCCGCGGCCGGTCACCTCGGCGGGGTCGACGCCGGTGAACACGGCGATCAGGGCGGCGGACGCCGTGGTGTTGGCGATTCCCATCTCGCCGGTGAGCAGCGCCTTGTTGCCCGCCGCGACCAGGTCGCGGGCGGTCTCGATGCCGACCTCGATGGCCTGCTTGACCTCCTCGCGGCTCATCGCCGGGCCGGTGGTCATGTCGGACGTCCCGGCCCGTACCTTGCGGGGCAGCAGACCGGGGGTGGCCGGCAGGTCGGTGGCGACACCCACGTCGATCACGCAGACCTCGGCGCCCACCTGGGCCGCGAACGCGTTGCAGACCGCTCCCCCGCCGAGGAAGTTGGCCACCATCTGGGCGGTGACCTCCTGCGGCCACGGAGTGACGCCCTGGGCGTGCACGCCATGGTCACCGGCGAACACGGCGACGGCGGCGGGCTCCGGGATCGGCGGGGGGCACTGCCGGGACAGGCCGGACAGCTGGGCCGAGATGATCTCCAGCATGCCGAGCGCGCCCGCGGGCTTGGTCATGCGCTTCTGCCGCTCCCATGCCTCGCCGAGCGCCTTGGCGTCCAGCGGCCGGATGCCGGCGACGGTCTCCGCGAGCAGGTCGTGCGGGTCCTCGCCGGGCAGCGCGCGACGGCCGTAGGTCTCCTCGTGCACGACCCAGGACAGCGGGCGGCGCTTGGACCAGCCGGACTGCGTCAGCTCGGGCTCGTCCGGGAACTCGTCGACGTATCCGACGCACAGGTAGGCGACGACCTCCAGGTGCTCGGGCAGGCCGAGGGCGCGGACCATCTCCCGCTCGTCGAAGAAGCTGACCCAGCCGACGCCCAGCCCCTCGGCCCGTGCGGCGAGCCACAGGTTCTCCACGGCGAGCGCGGAGGAGTACGGCGCCATCTGCGGCTGGGTGTGCCGGCCGAGGGTGTGCCGGCCGCCGCGGGTCGGGTCGGCGGTGACGACGATGTTCACCGGGGTGTCGAGGATGGCCTCGATCTTCAGTTCCTTGAACTGCTTCGCCCGGCCCTTGGGCAGCGACTTGGCGTAGGCGTCACGCTGCCGCATGGCCAGTTCGTGCATGGTGTGGCGGGTCTCGGGGGACCGGATGACGACGAAGTCCCAGGGCTGCGAGTGGCCGACGGAGGGCGCGGTGTGGGCGGCCTCCAGGACCCGCAGCAGCACCTCGTGCGGGATGGGGTCGCTGCGGAAGCCGTTGCGGATGTCGCGCCGCTCACGCATGACCTTGAGAACGGCCTCGCGCTCGGCGTCCTCGTAGCCGGGCGCGGCCGGGCCGGTGGGCCGCCGCGTCTCCTCGCCCGTGCCGTCTTCCTGGTCGGCGGCCCTGGTCCGCAGGTCCTCCGCCTGCTGTACGACGTCGGGGGCGTCCTGCGCGGGTTCGGCCTCGCGGGGTCCGGGGACCGTGACGACGGGCTGCCGCGGGGCCGCCGGGGCGGGCTGCGGCTCGCCCTGGTCCTGGGCGGGCAGGACGAGGGGCTGGGGCGGGGTGGGGGCGAGGTGCGGGGTCGTGGGCACCGTGCCGTCGACCGGCACGAAGTGTCCGATGGACTGGTCGCCGTCCGAGTGTCCGAGGGATTGGTCGCCGTCCGGGACGGCCGTGACGGTGCCGGACAGGGGCGTCTGCTCGCCGGGAGCGTCCTCCGCGGGCGTGCCGGCGCCGGGAGCGGCGTTGCTGGGCGTGCCTTCGGCGGGGGTGCTCTCGACGGGGGTGCCTTCGACGGGCGTGCCCTCGACGGGAGCGCCCTCGACGGAGGTGCCTTCGGTGAGCGTGCCTTCGGCGGGGGTGCCGCCGTCGGACGCGTCGGTGCCGGAACCTTCAGGGCCGTAAGCGTCGTTGCCGGGGGCGGCCGGGGTATCGGCCGGCGCCTCCGCCGTGGGTGGCTCCGGCCGGGCGGCGTCGGCGGGCGCGGGCGCCGGTTCGATGCCGGGCGCGGCCTGGGCGTCGGGCGGGGCCACGGCGCCCGGCGCGGGCTGGGCGTCGGGTCCGTTCTGGGGGCCGGGTCCGTTCTGCGGTGGCTCGGCGGTTTCGGGACGGTGCGGGGCGAACTGCGGCCCGTCGGCCTCGTGCGCCGGGACGGCGGGAACGGGCCCCTCGTCGGCCACCGGGTCCTCCGGTGCGAGGGCCGCCGGGGCGCCGGTGTCAGCGCCGTGCGGGCCGGCCTCGGCGGTCGGCCCCGTCGGGGCCTGCGGTGGGGTCTGCTGCGGGCTCTGCCCGGGGTGTGCTCCCTCGGCCGGTACGGCGTGGTCCGCCGCCGCGTGCTGCGGAACGGCAGGTACCGGGGTGCCGGCCGCAGGCGTCGGAGTACCGGCCGCAGGCGTCGGGATGCCGTCGGCGGTGGACGCCGCCGGCACCGGGCCTGCCACCAACGGCGCGGGCTCGGCCGGCGGCACGGGGACGGCCCCCGGCTGCCCGGCGGCGGGGGCCGCCTGCTGGAGCCCGTCGGGCTCGGGGAGCTGCGCGACCGGCTGGGCCGGGTCGGTGTGCGGGGCGCCCTCGGGCGCGACCCCGGCCTGCGGGGCGAGCGGCGCCTCGGGGGACAGGGCCTGCCCGGCGAGCGGCGCCTCGGGGAACGGGGCCTGCGCGCCGCCCTCGGGCCCGGCCTGCGCTGCCTGGGCGGCCGGGTCCTGCTGGGGCGGGGCGGCCTCGGCCGCCGGCGTCCCCTCGGCGAGCGCCGTCTCCGGTGCCGTGAGGGTGGTCTGCGCACCGAGCGTCCCGTCCGCCCCGGTGAGGGCCGCGGCGGTCGGCGCCGGGTCCGGCACCGGGCCGTCCTCCGGGTCGTTTCCGCTCTCGGGGCCGCCCGGCGTCGCCGTACCGGCCACCGCGTACACCCCGTCGTGGCCGTGCCCGGGGTGCGCGTCCGCCGCCGCGTGCGGCTCCTGCCCGGTCACCGGCTGCTCCGCCGTCGCCGCGACCGCCGCCTGGGCCGCGTGGTCCGTCATGCCGGTGCCGCCCGCCACGACCGCGCCCGGGGCGAGCCGGGGCACGACGTGCTGCGCGAGGCCGGGTCCGGCCGAGCCGACCGGAGCGACCGCTTCCGCGGGCGCGGGCAGGCCGACCGCCTGGGGCACCGGCACATGCGGCGCGCCCCAGGGCGCCGCGCTCTGCGGGGCCAGGTCGCGCAGCGACTGGACGTCGAGGTACTCGGGGCCGGTCGTCGGCGGCCCCGAGTGCCGCACCGGGGCGCCCGCGGGACCGCGGTCGGCCAGGGAGCGGACCGGGCTGGCGGAGGCGTCCGGGATCGGCGGGCCGAGGTGCAGCGGCCGGCGCGGGGCCGCGGGCGCGGCCTGGTCGTGCGGGGCCGACAGGATGGGGGATGCGGCGGCGGACACGGGGGCGGGGCCGGGCGGCCGGACGCCGCTGAGGTCGACGGAGCCGCTGTCCCGGCCGGCCGTCTCGTGCGGGCCGGGTTCGTGGACGGCCTCGACGACGGGCTCCGGGGCGGGCGGGGGCACTTCGTTGCCCCAGGCGCCCTGGGCGCCCGGCAGCAGAAGGTCCTCGTCCTGGGCGGGGGCATCGGAGAGGTAGTGGTACGCGCCGTGTGCGGGGACGCCCGGCTGCTCCACCATGCCTGCGCTCTCCGGCAGTCCCTCGCCCGGGACCTGGCCGGTGTCCGTCATGCGTACCCCTCGCCCATCGGTTAGTGCTCCTACGACCAGCTCGCCCGGAACGGCGCACCGACCGCCCGCAGTGAAGAACGAGCGTGCCTGCCCAGCGGCACGAACGACCGCCCGGAAAAGGCGACAAAGCCATTCGGTGGCATTGTCCCGGCCGTTCCGCCGTCGCGACAGCGTGATCCGCGACAGTCCGCTGTGGACTGCGCCACGTTGCGCGTCCTCCGGTTCTGCCGTACCACACCCGCCCCAAAAGGGGCGTGTTTTCCGGACATTGACGAACGAATTTCCGGGCCGCCCGGTGCGGTACAACGATCGGCCAGCCTACCGCGCGCAGTACGACAACAGGATCACGGGGCGCGAGCCGACAGGGGTCCCGGGCCGTCGCGCGGCGGGGCGTTCAGCGCGCCGGAAGCTCTCCGGTGAGCAGGAACACGACGCTCCGTTCCGTCTCCGTCCAGGCCCTGGTGTCGAGTTCGACGGACTGCAGGAGGGCGCACTCGACCCGGTATCCGTGTTCGGTCAGGTCGCGGCCGACGAGTTCGGCGGCGTCCCGGGTCGCGGCGTGCGTGACGATGCGCTGCGGGCGGCGGTCGGCGACCGCCGAGACCACGGACGCTCCGCCGCCGCCGATCCGTACGACGTCCGGTTCGGGAAGGTTCTCCAGGATGTGCGGGGCCATACCGTGCACGGTCTGCAACTGGACCCCGAAGGCGCGGGCGGCGTTCTCGGTGCGGGCGCACGCCGCGGGGTCCCGGTCGACGGCGATGACGGCGGCGCCGGCGCGCGCGGCCTCGGTGGCGAACGCCCCGCTGCCGCAGCCGATGTCCCACACCAGGTCGCCGACGCGCGGTCCCAGCCGGGCCAGTTGGGCGGCCCGCAGCAGATCGGTCTCGCCTTCGCCGAGTCCGCCGCCGTACGCCTCGTCGGGCTGGACCCAGCCGCGCGGGCCCTGGCCCGGGTCGCGGCCGGTGATCCAGCCGCCGCTGTCCGCCGGGCCGGCCGGCCCGGCCGGGCCGCCGATGACGATCACGAGGTTGGGGTCGCGCCAGGCGTGGTCGGCGGCCTTGTCCGAGGTGACGACGGTGACCCGCTCGCGCTCGGTGCCCAGTTCCTCGCAGATGACGAAGGTGCGGTGCACTCCTTCGAGTAGCAGGCCGAGTTCGGCGGGGCCCGCGCCGGGTGAGGTGAGCACGGCGACCTTGGTGTGGGCGCGGCACACATTCACCGCGCGTCGCAGGGTGCGCCGGTGTGCGACAACCACCTGGGCGTCGTCCCAGGGCATGCCGGCGCGGGCGAAGGCCGCGGCCACCGCGGAGACGGCGGGGACGACCTCCACCTCAAGGCCGAACTCGGGGGCGCGCAGGGTCCGTACGACTCCGAAGAAGCCGGGGTCGCCGTCGGCGAGCACGACCGCGCTGCCACGGTGCGCGGCGATGCGCCGGGCGGCCAGGGCGACGCTGCCGAGACGGATGCGTTCGGCGGTGGGCGGCACCTCGGGCAGGGCCAGGTGGTGGGCCGCGCCCGCGACGAGGGTGGCGGCGCCCAGCGCGGAGCGCGCCGCCGCGGTCAGCGGCGAGCCGTCCCAGCCGATCACCGTGACCCGGTCGGCCATCGTTGTCAGTCTCCAGAGTTTTCGCGGATCGTCAGGGAGCGGGCGCCCGTACCCGGGCTCCGTGAGAGTACCCGCTGGCGCCGTCGGGCGCGCGAGGGGGCGGGGACCGTGGTCCCGTGCGGGTCAGTTCCAGTCGGAGTACGAGGTGAAACCGCCGGTGTCGGCCAACTGCTCGCCCGTGCCCTCCAGGTCCTCCGGGAGGAGGCTCCACACGATGAGGTCGGTGCGCAGGTCGGCCCAGGCGCCGGCCTCGGCGCGGACCCGGGCTATGCAGGCGTTGCGCAGCACGCCCTCGCTGATGCAGCCGATCTTCTGGGCGACCTGCTGGGAGGCGGTGTTGCCGGCCGCGGTGCGCAGCTCGATACGCTCGAACTTCTGGTCGCCCAAGAGCCATTGGGCGGTGGCCAGCGCGGCCTCGGCGGCATAGCCCTCGCCGCGGGCCCAGGGGGCGATGATGTACGACAGTTCGGTCGACCGGATGCGCCAGTTGGTCTTGGTCAGCTGGACGAGACCGACCAGGCGCTGGGTGAGGAACTCGGTGACCGCGAGGTCGAGGCCGCGGCCGGCGGCCCGCTCGGTGGGCGCGTACCCGGTGATCCAGGTGCGGGCGGCGTCCTCGGTGAACGGCTGCGGGACACGTGTCCAGGCCACGACCTGCTCGTCGTTCATCATCTCGGCAAGGGCGGGCACGTCGTCCTCGTCGAGGGGCCGCAGCACCAACCGCTCCGTGCTGATGGAGATGTTGGGGAAGGTGCCAGTCATGCGCCGCTCCGTAACCTTGGGACGAGCCCTCAGGGGCTGCTGAACTGCCCAGCATGCAGCATGGGAGCAGCGCGTCGCACCACGGGGTCCGCACCGGGTGCGGGTGCGGACCCCGTGCGGGGCGAAACACCGTGCTACGCGCCCTCAGCCGGAGCCGGCCGGCAGCACCGAGCCCTGGCGCTTCTCCTCGATGGACTTCTTCACGCTCGATGGACTTCTTCACGTCGGAAGCGACGAGGAGTTTGGCCGGCTTGCGCACCCGGGGGCCGTCCGGTCGTCCGGTCGTCCTCGTTGCCGCGCTTGACGGCGAGGGTGTCGCCGTGGCCGCCGCCCGCGGCGGAGCCGGAGTCCGAGCCGCAGGCGGTCAGGGCGGGGCCGAGGGCCGCGGCGTTGGCCGCCGCGGCGACGGTGGAGGTGCAGCGCGTCGGTTCGCTTCCCCGATGCGGCTCAGAAGGACGGGATGACGGAGCCCTGGTACTTGTCCTCGATGAACTTCTTGACCTCGGGCGAGGTGAGGAGCTTGGCGAGCTTCAGCACCCGCGGGTCCTTCTCGTTGCCCTTCTTGACGGCGAGGAAGTTGCCGTACGGGTTGTTCTTCGCGGACTCCAGGACGAGGGCGTCCTTGGCGGGCTTGAGATCGGCGGAGATGGCGTAGTTGCCGTTGATGACCGCGGCGTCCACGTCGTCCAGGGAGCGCGGGGTCTGGGCCGCCTCGACCTCCTTGAACTTGAGGTTCTTGGGGTTGTCGGCGATGTCCTGCGGGGTGGCCTCGTTGCCGGTGCCGTCCTTGAGGGTGATGAGCTTGTTGGCGGCGAGCAGCTTCAGGGCGCGGGCCTCGTTGACGGCGTCGTTCGGGACGGCGATGGTCGCACCGCTCTTGAGGGCGTCGGCGCTCTTGACCTTGTGGGAGTAGAGGCCGAGCGGTTCCAGGTGCACCGTGACGACGGGCACGATGTGGGTGCCGCGCTTCTTGTTGAAGTCGTCGAGGTAGGGCTGGTTCTGGAAATAGTTGGCGTCCACCGAGCCGTCCTCGGTCGCGGTGTTCGGGACGATGTAGTCCTGGAACTCCTTGATCTCTAGGTCGAGTCCGGCCTTCTTCGCCAGGTTGTCCTTGACGTAATTGAGGATCTCGGCGTGCGGGGTCGGGCTCGCGGCGACGATCAGCGGTTTGCCGGTGTCGGCGGAGGACGTGGAGTTGTCCTTGTCGGAGCCGCAGGCGGTGAGCCCGAGGGTGAGGGCTGCGGTGGCGAGGGCGGCGGCGGTGATCTTGGCGGTGTGACGCACGAAAAGTGCCTTTCCTTAAGGGTGGAGCGGTCCCGCGGTCGGTGGTGCGGGAGTTCTGGGGACGCGGCGTGCGCTCAGGCGGTCTTGCCGGTGGCCGTGGACGCCTTGAGCAGCCGCAGCCTGGGGGCGGGCCCGGACTGGCCGGCGCGGCGGTGCAGGGCGCGGGCCGCATAGTCGCCGGCGAACTGGATGACCGAGATGACGACGGCGAGGACGCCGACCGTGATCCACATCAGCTGGGTCTCGAAGCGCTGGTAGCCGTAGCGGATGGCGATGTCGCCGAGGCCGCCCGCGCCGACCGTGCCGGCCATGGCGGAATAGCCGATGAGGGCGACGATCGTGGTGGTGGTGCTGGAGATGAGCGAGGGCAGGGACTCGGGCACGAGGACCTTGCGCACGACGGTCCAGGTGTTGCCGCCCATCGACTGCACGGCCTCGACCAGTCCGCCGTCCACTTCCCGGACGGCCGTCTCGACGAGCCGCGCGAAGAACGGGATCGCGCCGATGGCCAGCGGCACGATGGCCGCCTCGCGGCCGATGGTCGTGCCGGTGATCCAGCGGGTGAAACCCATCAGGGCGACCATCAGGATGATGAACGGCATGGAGCGTGCGATGTTCACGATCTGCCCGATCACCTTGTTGGCGACGACGTTCTGCAGCAGTCCGCCGCGGTCGGTGAGGACGAGCAGCACACCGAGCGGGAGCCCGCCGACGACGGCGATCAGCGTGGACCAGCCGACCATGTAGAGCGTGTCCCAACACGCCTGGGACAGCAGCGGCTGCATCGCAGACCAATCGGTCCAGGTCACTTGGCACCATCCTTCACCAGCGCGGGCTCTTCGGCGGGACCGTCGGGCCGGCCGACGATGTCGATCTGCAGGCCCTGTTCGCGCAGGAAGCCGATCGGTACGACGTTGTCCTCGTAGCGGCCGGGCAGTTCGATGCGCATCCGGCCGATCTGGAGGCCGCCGACGGTGTCGATGGCGGCGCCGAGGATCGAGATGTCGATGTTGTAGGTGCGCGACAGCTGGGAGACGACGGGCTGGGTGGCGGCCTCGCCGTGGAAGGTGACGTCGAGCACGGTGCGGTCGCTGCCGGATGCCTCGCCGCCCACCGGGAAGAGCGCGGCGGCCAGTTCGGAGCCCGGCGTCGCGAGGATCTCGCTGACCGTGCCGGACTCGACGATACGGCCCCGGTCCATGAGGGCGGCCGAGTCGCAGATCGACTTGACGACGTCCATCTCGTGGGTGATGAGCAGGACCGTGAGGCCGAGCTGCCGGTTCAGGTCGCGCAGCAGGTGCAGGATGGAGCGCGTGGTCTCCGGGTCGAGGGCGCTGGTGGCCTCGTCGGACAGCAGCACCTTGGGGTCGCCGGCCAGTGCGCGGGCGATGCCGACGCGCTGCTTCTGGCCGCCGGAGAGCTGGGCGGGGTAGGACCCGGCCTTGTCGGTGAGGCCGACCAGGTCGAGGAGTTCGAGCGCCTTGCGGGATCGTTCTTTTCCGGACGTGCCGAGGATCTCCAGCGGCAGCTCGACATTGTCCTTGACCGTCCGCGAGGACAGCAGGTTGAAGTGCTGGAAGACCATGCCGATCCGGCTGCGGGCCCGGCGCAGTTCCTTGCCGGCGCGGGAGCCGCGCCCGGCCAGGGCGGTGAGGTCCTGGCCGGCGACGGTGACCGTCCCGGACGTCGGACGCTCCAACAGGTTGACGCAGCGGATGAGCGAGGACTTGCCGGCGCCTGACTGGCCGATGACGCCGTACACCTCGCCCTCGCGGACGTGGAGATCGACGCCGTCGAGGGCGGTGACCTCGCGGCCGCGGGTGCGGTAGACCTTGGTCAGGCCCGATGTGGTGATCACGTGGGTTTCCGTCACTGTCGGGGGCTGGGCGCGGGTGTGCCCGGCGGGTGCGTGCGGGCGGGCGCGGCACGGTTCTCCGCGGTGGCGTGGTGACCGGGGGAACGGGGTGCGGGGCCGGCGTCGGTCGCGTGGGTCGCGCGGCGGCGCACGGACATGCCGCGACGTCTCGCTTCGGGGCGCGGGACTCAGTCGGTGCGGGGGCCCTCTAGCAGGCGCACATTCGACCCGTACAACGAGCACCGGGCGTCATGGTCGCCTCGGTCGCAAGGGCGCGGCTGCTCGTCATGGTCATGCGGTCAGTAAACCAGACGTACGGTGCTGACAGATCGTCGCCGTCCGCATGATGGACAGCGACGGACAGGGTTCAGCCGCGGACGGAGATCTCCACTCCCCCGTCGGTGACCAGCGCGGACAGGGCGGATAGGTCCTTGACCACCAGGTCGGCGACCAGCTCGTGCGCGGGATGGGTTGTGGCCAACGCCACGGTGGCCATGCCGGCGGCGCGGGCCGCCCGCAGCCCCGCCGGCGCGTCCTCGAAGACGACGCAGCGGGCCGGGTCGACGCCCAGGTGGCGGGCGGCGAGCAGATAGGGCTCGGGGTCGGGCTTGCCGCGCGTGACGTCGTCGGCGGTGATGAGCGCCTTGGGCCGGATGCCGACGGCGTCCAGCCGGGCCTCGGCGAGCCGCCGGGTGGCGGAGGTCACCACCGCCCACCGGTCCGCCGGCAGCGAGTCGAGGAAGTCGCGGGTCCCGGGCAGCAGTCGCACGCCTCCTTGGGCCACGTCCTCCACCTCCAGCCGCTCGATGCGGGCGACGGCCCCGGGTACCGCCTCGGCGGGCAGCAGATCGGCGATGATCTCCGCGGCGGTCCGCCCGTGCAGTTCCACCCGCCCGAACTCCGCCTCCGTCAGCCCGTACTCCTGTGCCAAGCGCGTCCAGCAGCGCCGGACGGATTCGAGTGAGGAGACGAGGGTGCCGTCGTTGTCGAACAGAAGGGCCTGTGCACGGATCGTCATGGCCTCGACCCTACGGCGCCGGGCCCGGACGCGGCCGGGCGCCCTGGGCGTAATAGGGTCACCGCATGCTCAATCCCCTGACGCTGGTGACCGGGGTCGCCGCGCTGCTGCTCGCCGCCTGGTGCGGCTGGGCGGCCCGTCGTGACCAGCCCACCAAGGACTGGCACTTCATCGGGATGGCCGTGGTGTCGCTGCTGGCCGTCGTGCAGTTGGCGGTCGGCATCGTGCAGCTGGCCCGGGGCGGGGACCCGGAACAGGGGAAGACGATCTTCGTGGCCTATCTGCTGGGCGCGTTCGCGTGCATTCCGGCGGCGGGCTTCATGTCGCTGGCCGAGCGCACCCGGTGGGGCTCGGTGACGGTCGCCGCGGGCGGCGTCGTCCTCGCCGTCCTGGAGGTGCGGCTCTATGACATCTGGGGAGGATGAGGTGACCACCACGGAGGGCAGGCCGCCGCAGACCCGGCTGATCGGCGGTCCCGGGATGCTGCTCGTCTGGTTCTACGGCGTGATGGTCGTCGGGGCCGTGTCGCGGTCCGTCTACCAGATCGCGACCGAGTTCGACCGGGCGCCGCTCGCCTACGCGTTGTCGGCGGTGGCCGGCGTCGTCTACGGATTCATCACGTACTCGCTGGTGCGCGGCGGCGAGCGGGCCCGCAGGGCGGCGCTGGTGTGCTGCGCCGCCGAACTCGCGGGTGTCCTGGTGGTCGGGACCTGGACGCTGGTCGAACCGTCCGCCTTCCCGGACGCGACGGTCTGGTCCGACTACGGGATGGGGTACGTCTTCATCCCCGTGCTGCTGCCCCTGACGGCGCTGTACTGGCTGCGCCGGGCCCGGGCCGGCGTCACGCCGTAGCCGCGTACGTCCCGGCCGCCTTCTCCAGGACGATCATCGGGACGCCGTCCTCGCCCTTGGAGGTGCCCACCGTCTGGTAGCCGACCCGCCGGTACAGCCGCAGATTGCCCTCGCTGCGGTGGCCGGCGCGCAGCCGGAAGGTGGTGGCGCCGCGCTCCTCGGCGAGCGCGGCCTCGGCGGCGCTCAGCAGCCGGGCGCCGATGCCGTGCCCCTGCATCCGCGGGTGGACACAGAGTTTGCCGATAAAGGCCGCGCCGTCCTCGGTGACCGTGCCGCGGACGGAGCCGACCACCTCGTCGCCGAGCCGGGCGACGACGACGCAGTCGGCCGCGACCTCCGCGCGGACCGAGTCGAGGCTCTGGACGAGCGGATCGATGCGGTAGTTGCCGTACAGCGCCGCTTCACTCTGGAAGCACAGGTACTGAAGCCTGAAGATCTGCTCCGCGTCCCGCTCGGTCGCCGCCGAGATGGTTACGCTCATGCCCATGTGCGCATGCCTCCCGCTCACCTGATGGCCTGTGGTTCCTCACTCCTATCCCCGCGCTCAGCCGCCCGCAACCTCCGCCGCCAGCAATCGCCGCAGACATCCCAGACATTTGGAACGTTCCGGCCCGAGACTGCCCTGTGAGATACCCAACTCCCCCGCGATTTCCCGATAGGTGAGATCCCTCGGGGACAACAGCGCCTCCAGCAACCGCGGACAGCGGCCCGGCAGTCTGCGCACCGCGTCGCGCAGCGCCCGGTGCCGGGCCGCGGCCAGCGCGGCCTGTTCGGGTCCGCGGCCCCCGTCGTCGGCGGGCTCGCTCTCGTACGGCCGCTCGGCACAGGCCCGGCGCCGGCTGCGCCGCGCCTCGGC